>JAYTHX010000323.1:0-12508 GCA_043732195.1 Polyangiaceae bacterium | reverse complement strand
CGCCCGTCGAGAGCAGGCCAACGGAGTGGGGGATGGCTCGCAGGACGGCGGCGCGGTGTCGGCGGTCGGAGCGTGAGGTGACAGAGATTCCGCTGTCGCTGGACGAGGGCGGGCGGCTGTGGAGCGCCGGACAGGGGGCGGCCACGGCGCGACGTGTCGCGCGTTGGACGGCGGCGAGGTCAGGCGGCGACGGTTGGGTCGCGCGCGCGACGCAGCGCGGCGAGAAGGCGGTCGATGGGCGCGGGGGCCGTCACGACCGCGCGCACCGTCATGCGCCCTGCGCACGCGGTGCAGCGCGTGACGTCCACGTCGAAGGTGCGGCGCAAGAGGGTGGCCCAATCCACGCGGGCTCTACGATCACCCGCACTCCAAGAAGAAGCTCACGCGCGTGGTCCTCGCGCTGCATGCGTTTCGCCCGCGCGCCTCGTCGTTCGTCAAGGGCTTCCTGGGCGTGCTGTTCCAGCTCCTCATCGCGCTCGTCGCCCTCGTGCTCTCGGTGAAGGCGGCACCGAACCGGATCGGCATCGCCACCGGCGCGCTCATCGCCGTCGCGACCGCGCACAACCAGATCAGCAGCCAGGTCGGCGTCTCTTACCTGACCACCGCCGACAAGTTCTTCTTCGTGAGCTACTTCCTGCTGCTCACGAACATCCTCTTCACCGCCTTCATGCTGCGGGCGGACGAGGCCAAGAACGAGGCGCGGGTGAAAAGGCTCTACAACACGGCCTGGCTGGTCCTGCCGGGGCTCACACTGGTCCTCTCGGCGCTCGTCCTGAGCGGCCTGCTCTAGCCGCACACGGCGAAGCACGGCCTGCGGATGACGCGGGGTCGGAGAACCCCGCGCTCGCGCACGGATCACTTCACGTAGATGTCGCGGTACTCCCACCACGTCGGGCTGGTGTTGCCCGGCGCGACGGTGGCGCAGTCGGCGCCGGTGGCGAGGCCGCCCGGCATCGAGGCCTCGCGCCGGCGCAAGATGACGGTCGCTGACCGCAAATAATTGGCGCCGAAGGCCCAGAAGTTCGTGGTGGCGTCGTCGCAACGGTCCGACGTGCCGTCGAACGCGTCTCCCGCCGCGCCGCCCATGCGAACCGCGCCGCGGATGGTGTCGGTCCCGGCGCTGAACGCGCTGACGTTTCCGTCCAGCGTGCCGCCTCTGGGCGCTCCCCAGATGTGCCAGCACTGCGCCTGGCCGGCAAAGATCTGGCGCACGCGGATGCGCATCCAGGCCACGCGGTCCTTCACGAGGAAGGAGTGCTCGGGCCTTGGTCCCGTGCCGCAACCACTGGCATTGGCGTACACGCGGAGCACGAGCCCTTCGTGATCGCCCGCGCTGCGCTCCTCGGTTGCAGCGATGGCCGACGCGTCCGCGAGGGCGTCCGCGTTCACGAGCATCCAGCCGCCCTCGTCTTGCGTCATGTCGCACCAGGCCACGAACGCCGGCAGCGGCCCGGCGCCGTCCGGATCGACGGTCTGCGGGCCGTCCGCGGCGAGCGGCAGAGCCTCTTTCGCGGCCGCGCACGAGACGAACGTGACGCCGGCGTCCGGGCTGCTGTCGCGCGGGGACGCGTCGGCCTGGTCGCCGCCGTCGGCCGCGCCGCCCACGTCTGGAGCCTGACCGCCGGACAGCCCGTCTGTCGGGACCACCAGCGTGCAGCACACCAGGCCGGACGTGGAAGCGAGAACCAGTAGAGCGCGTCTTGGATTCAAAGTACTGCTCGCGGTCCTCGTCGCCCGGCGGCGGAGTGGCGTTGCACGACCCTTCGATTGTACCCGGGCGCTCGAGGGCGGCGCGGATGTTTTGGTCGATGCGTGACGTGGTGCGCCGCGATGGCAGACGAGGCGTCCGCGGTCGTCACTCCTTCGGCCGCGCGCGGCGGAGGGGTGTGAAAGCGATTCACGACGAAGGCGCCACGCGGCATGTTCGCCTCGGTGAGGCGCTCCGCGAAGTAGAGGACCTCCTGGATGCTTGGCGGCGAAGCGCTCGTCACGAGCACGAACGCGACCTCGTCGCCGCGAAGCACTGCCTCGACCCGCGCGGCCCGCTCCTTGAAGCCGCCGAACAGGTCGTTCAGCTCGCCGATGAACTCCGCCATCGCCTCGAGGAAGGCGCCGCCCGTGATCCGCCCGATGGCGCGCAGGATCGTGGCCGCGCTCTTCGCGATGAGGTTCAGCGAGAACTTCCCGCCGGCCTGGAACGCCTGCACGAACCACTTCATGGTCGCCGAATCGAGCGCCTCCATGAGGCGTTGCGGCGCGTCCAGGAAGTCGAGCGCGTTCGCGGTCGGGGGCGGGCAAGAACGATGATTTCGTAGCGAGGGTCGTCCTTGACCGCGACGAGCTTCTCCATGCCACGTACTCCTGCGTGCCCGCCAGCGACGTCGACACGTACTGGTAGAGCTTGTTGGAGAGGAGGCGGTCGGCGCATCGAGCTTGTGCTTCGCGAGCGCGCCGTCGATCTGGGCCCTGGCGCGGCGCTGCAGGTCGGCCTTGAGCTGCTTGTACTCGTCGCTCGTGAGCGGCCCGACCTTGACGGCGCGCTCGAACATCTCCTGCCCGAACAGCGGCAGCTCGCGATCGCTTGAGAGGTTGCGCTTCTACCGCGTGTTCGCCAATGCGTTCCTCTTCCACGTCCCGACGCAGGAGCTACCGCGGGTGCCACTATGGCTGGACCCACCGACCGTGGTGACGAGACCGGAGGCGCGCCCGCGTTCGCAGAAGGCGCGGCAAGGACGATCAGAACGCTACGAGCGCGCGCCTGTCGGTGAACGTCGCGAGGGTCATCGCAGCGCCATAGATCGAGGCCATCGTCACGAGCTGCATTGACTCTCTTGAGATCATCCAGTGCGCGGCGGCGTCGGTCGCGCCGTTCGTGACGCACGCCGTGCTGTTCGCGAGCGACGCCATGCATGCGTCGAAGTCCGCCGGCGGCGGGACGACCCATCCGAGCTTCGGAAAAGCCGCGACCACGAATGCCTTGAAGACCGTCTGTGCACGCGCTCCCGCGGCTCGAACATCCGCGACGGACGTCGTCCGCGCGACGAAACCCGCACCGTAATCGGCATACGAGTAGGCGTCGGGCAGTGCCGCGTCCAAACCCACGATGAGCATGCGGAGCTCACCGTAGATGCTCTCGAAGCGCGTGACGTAGGCTTGGTCGTGGGTCCACGGAGTGCCCGCAGCGATCCGTCGGTGCGCTCCGGTTGCGGCTTCGTACGCGAGAGCGAAGAGACTTCCCGCAGCGCTCTGAAGATTACTTCCTCGTTCGGCCACCGTCGCGGACGCGCCTGTTTGCCATTGCGCCGGGTAAACGAACGGATGCTCGGTCGATGTGTCCACCGAGGAAATCGTGACCGCGGCCGTTTTGCTTCCGCACTCGTACTTGTATTGTGCGCTCATCGACGCGAGACCGTGCCTCTGCGCCAGCGGGTGCTGGAGAAATGCGTCGCCGCGCCCAACGAACCTGACGCCCGCAGCGTCGATTTTCTGCAAGACCGTATCCGGCGTGAGCGGCGAGGAGACTCCGAGCCGAGCTTCGTCGATGTACGCGACCCGGAAACCCGCGGCGGAGGGGTCGGCCGCGAGCTGGACGCTCTCCAGGTGGAAGGCGCCAGTCGCGCCGAACGTCCTCGTGATCGCCGCGCGAATGGCCGCTTCGGAGTCGAACGCTGCGGGAACGGCCTCGATCTCCACGACCGCGTGGTCGTGATACGGCGAGCCTGCGGCGCCTTTGAGCGTGCGGGCGTTCGACGGAATCCCCCACGTGGAAACGGGGACGGTCGTCCCGGCGACGGCGAAGGGCTCGCCGATGTCGATCGGCGCGGCGAGATCGTAGTTTGTCGAGCGCTCGATGCGAATGTGCGTGATCTGCCAGAGCGACGGAACGTAGTAGAACGAAACCGCGTCTGCGCCGCGAAGTACCTGCGTGTGAAGTCCATCGAGCGTCCGCGATTCGCAGGTCGGCGGGCCCGCGCTCGTATCGCGCTGCTCGGCGGTGGCGCTGTCCGGGGCCGCCGCGGCGGAGCACGCGACCGTGAACGAAGCGAGGAGGGCGAAGAGAAGAGGGCGCATGACCGCTATCCCGGCACGCCCCGTGCCGCGCTCCGACCATACATTTTACAGCGTAAAGCGACGCCTACGCTGGACGATGTGGTGCATGGCGGATCCTGGACGAATTGCCGTCCACCAGCGCGTCACGAAGGGGGATGGCTCGCAAGACGGCGGCGCGGTGTCGGGAGCCGGAGCATGCGGTGGCCGAGATTCCGCTGTCGCTGGACGAGGGCGGGCGGCTGTCGAGCGCCGGAGGGGACGGCCACGGCGCGACGTGTCGCGCTTCAGCAGAACGACCCTCGCGGCGAGCGCTCGTACTCGCCGCAGATGATGGCTGACGGCGCTTCTGCTCTACGCGTACTGCACGGGGACATTCTCTTCGCGGAAGATCGCGAGGGCGACGTTCGACGACGTGCCGTTTCGCGTGATCTCCGGCGGCTCGCATCCGCACTGGGCGACGGTCAACGAGCTCTCGCGCTCGATGGTGGAGGCGAACGCCAGCAAGCACGAGGCGATGAGCTACGCTGCGCGCAGCGCTGCACGTCGCCTCGCCGCATTCGGTGGTCTCGTCATCGCGGGAGTTTCGGGGTTGGTCATCGCCTGCACCACGTTCAGCGCCGAGGACGTACCGCTCGGCGGGTCGGACGCGGCGGCGGTCGAGGCGGCGGTCGAGGCGGTCGAGGCGGTCGAGGCGGCGGTCGCCGCGCCCTTCTGCGACACGCTCGTGCCTACGCCGACCTTCTGCGACGACTTCGAGCGCACCACCGTGTGGGGCGCGTGGACCAACCAAGCGCTCGCCGCGGGCGGGACGGTCGCGCTGGTGCCGTCGACTCGCGACGGCGGACGCGAGCTCCGGGCGAGCATCCCGCTGCTGGAGGCGGGCGTCGCCTCCTCGGCGCGCCTCGTGACCTCGTTCCTGCAGACGGACGAGATCACCCTCTCCTACGCGCTACGCCTCGATGGCGTGCCTGCGCAGGTTGCCCAGCAGCTCATGAACGTCAACGTGATGATCCCCGCCTCGGGCGGCGACTTCTACGCCGCCTACCTCTTTGCCAACAGCAGCGGAGTCACGCTGGTCGAGCAGACGTACCCCAGCGGCAGGGGCACCGGCGGCGTGTTCGCCCCGCACCTGCTCGCGAAGCCGATCGCGTACGGCACCTGGCTGCGCATCGACATGCTCGTCAAGACGACGAAGCCGACGCGGCTCCGCCTCCTCGTCGACGGCGCGGCGGCCTACGACGGCGTCGCCGACCCGTTCCTGCGCCCTGGCTTGTTCGTGGTGAGCGGGGGCATCCAAAACACCAACCAGCCGAGCGGCCCTCTGTCGGTGCGCGTCGACGATCTCTACGTCGACGCGAAGTGATCGGGCTCGCCCGCTTCGTCGACGCCCTACTTGCTCCGCGCGCGGAGCAGCTGGAAGTAGCGGAGCGCGATGCCGGAGGCAGCCGCCGCGCGGGCGACGCTGCCGTCGTGCTCGGCGAGAACCCGCTCCACGTAGCGGCGTTCGAGCTCCTGCACCGCGCGTTCGCGCGCGCGTGGGAGCGGCAGGCCGAGGCGCAGGATCTCGTCGATGGGATCTCCTCCGCCGCGATCGCCGCCATGACGTCGGCGCCGGCGGCGTGATGCTTCGCCGCGAGCTCGGAGGGCCAGTGCACGAAGACGCGCGGCGTCCTCGAAAAGTCGGTCTTCATCTCGACCCTCACCTCGTTGATCTGGTTCCGGAGCCTCGGGCTGGCGTGGAGGAGGCGGACC
The DNA here is from genome assembly GCA_043732195.1 of Polyangiaceae bacterium. Lineage (GTDB taxonomy): Bacteria > Myxococcota_A > Polyangia > Polyangiales > Polyangiaceae > Labilithrix. Next base: position 6,706 of record JAYTHX010000323.1, on the reverse strand, counting down.
GAGACCCGGGGGTGGGCCAGCAGGTAGCTCGTGGCGTAGATGACGTTGTTACAGAGGTACGTGTTGCTGCTACGCAGGGAACCCCCCGAGCTTCACGCCTCCGAGCACGTCGCCGAAGCGCGTGCCCGCGTCCAGGTCGTCGGCGTGCGCTGCGACGCGCGCGCGGGCGGGCGGCGGCCTCCACGAGAGCAGGTTCGGGCGCGCGTCCTCGCCGACGTCGACGATCTTCGCGAAGGTCTCGTCGGGTCCGACGGCGGGGCGGAGCTGGTTCGATCCGTCGTCGAGGGCGTTGGCGCAGTTCGTCGCGCCGAGCTCGATCCAGATCGGCTGCCGGCCGCCAGCGACACCGTTCATCATCACGAACGACGGCTGGAACGCCTCCATCTCCTTCGCGATCAGGATCGGGTGGCGTTCGCTGCGGCGCTGCCCGACGCGATGGATACGTGCGCCTGCGCTGCGGTCGAGACGAGCAGCGTGGCAGCGAGCGCGAGGAGCGTGGCAGCGAGCGCGAGGAGCGTGGTCGTGTTCCTCATGACGGTTCGAACGTACCGTCAGGCCCGGCTCGGCTCCCTGCGTCCAATCATCGCGGGCATTCTGCAACGGCTTCGATCGTAGCGTTGCCGATGCGTGAGTGCCTTGGGACGTGGTCCTGCCCGCCGGCTACCGAGCACGCGCTCCCCTCGCTTGCGACGCCGGGCGGTGTATGGTCGAGCCCATGAAGCTGGGTGGCCGCGAACGGATGGACGACGGCGCTGCGCTCGAGGAGCTCTTCGCGCAGCTTCCGGTGAGCGCCGACTGGACGATCGGGTTCCTGACCGCCATCTGCACGGGCCCCGATCCGATCGCTCCCACGCTCTGGATCCCCGAGATCGTCCCGCAGGGCGCGTTCGACGAGGACCCCGCAGCGCGCGCGAAGGTCGACCTGCTCGCGCGGCTCTATGGCGCCGTCGCCGAGACGCTCGGAACGTCACCCACGATCATCTGCCCCGAGCCCGACAAGCCCGCTCAGGAGGCCATCGACTTCTGCCGCGGCTACGTGCACGGCGCGGGGATGCACGCATCGTGGGGCACCGACGAGCTGGGGTCCGCGAAGCTCCTCCCGTTCCAGGCGCTGGCCAAGGAGAACGTGGAGTCCGAGCGGCCGCTGCTCGGTGGCCACGTCGCCGACCTCCGCGTGTACTGGCAGTCCAAGCGCCAGGTGGTGCACACGACGCCGAAGGTCGGGCGTAACGATCCGTGTCCCTGCGGCAGCGGCAGGAAGCACAAGAAGTGCTGCCTCGCCAAGCAAGCGTAGTGCGCGGGCGCGCAGCGACCGACGACGACCGCCGCGCGTTCGTCCTCGAGCAGACGCGGCTGCTCCCCGTGCCGCTCGTGCCGGAGATCGCGATGTACCGGGCCGAGGCGGTCTCGCAGGTCTGGTTCGAGACGGCGCGCTGGCTCGACGACGACGACGCCGCGGTCCCTTTCTGGTGCGTTCCCTGGGCAGGCGGCCAGGCGCTGGCGAGGTACGTCCTCGATCATCCGGACGTGGTGCGCGGCAAGCGCGTGCTCGACTTCGCGTGCGGGGGCGGCCTCGTCGCCATCGCGGCCGCGCAGGCCGGCGCGGAGGTGCGCGCGGTCGACATCGATCCGTTGGCCCGCGTGACGACCGAGCTCAATCGCGCGGCCAACGGCGTGAACCTCGTGGCGCAGACGACGGACGTGGTGGGCGATGCGCTCCCCGACGTCGACGTCGTGCTCGCCGGCGACGTCTGGTACGAGCCGGCCCCCTCCGCGCGCTTCCGGCGGTGGTTCCGCAAGCTCGGGATCCCCGTGCTCACCGCCGACTCCGGCCGTCCGTATGCTCCGCGCCGCGTGCGCGAGCTCGCGCGCTACGAGGTGCCGACCCCCTTCGAGCTCGAAGCGCGCACGACGCGCACCGCGCGCGTGCTCACGTTCACTGCGGCGCGTGGCACACCGCCTCGACGCTGATGCCGTCGGGATCCAGCACGAAAGCGCCGTAGTAGTTTTCGTGATAGCGGCGGGTCCCCGGCCGACCGTTGTCGGTGACGCCCGCGCGGATGGCCGCCTCGTGGAACGCGTCGACCTGCGCGCGCGTGCTGGCAGTGAACCCGATGTGCATTCCGGCACCGACCTTCACGTTGCCGAGGATCCAGAAGCGCGGCTTGTGCTCCCCCCCCGAAGCCGTGGAGCGTGCCGCGGGCCTTGGCCTGCTCGCCACCGGGCTCGGCGCCTTCCGGCGGGATGGTCTTGAGCAGCCGGAGGCCGAGCGTCTTCAGGACCTTCTCGTAGAAGTCGCGAGAGCGCTCCGCGTCGGACACGCCGATCTTCAGATCGGTCGATGATCGATTCCTGGAAGTCGGGCATGACCGCACCCTAGCGAGCGTGACTGACAGCCTCATGTCAGCAAACTTTCCGGTGCGTGGGCCGCCATTGGCAGGATCGTGCAACGAAGTGGGGCGTCTGGTCTACGGGTCCATGCGGCCGCTGACTACCCTGATCGAAGCAGTCATCCACCAGGAGTTACCCCCATGCGTGTATTCGTGACGGGCGCGACGGGCTTCATCGGATCCGCGGTCGTTCAGGAGCTCCTCGGCGGGGGCCACCAGGTGCTCGGGCTCTCTCGCTCGGAGGCTGGCGCTGCGGCGCTGGCCGCCGCCGGCGCCGAGGTGCATCGAGGCTCGCTCGAGGATCTCGCCAGCCTGCAGCGGGGCGCTGCCGCTGCCGAAGCGGTCATCCACACCGCCTTCATCCACGACTTCTCGACGTTCGCGAAGAACGCGGAGACCGATCGCCTCGCGATCGAGGCGATCACCGTGACCCTCGCGGGATCGGGGAAACCGTTCATCGTGAGCTCCGGCTGCCTCGGCCTCCGCACCGAGGACGACGCGCCCGGGCATGGCTTCCCGCGGAAGTCGGAGGCGTCGGGCCTGGCCGCCGCGGCGCAGGGCGTTCGCGCGATGGTGATGCGTCTCCCGCCGTCGGTGCATGGTGACGGCGACCACGGCTTCGTGCCCACCCTCATCGAGGCCGCGCGCAGGAACGGATTCGCGATGTACGTCGGCGAGGGGAAGAACCTGTGGCCGGCCGTGCACCGGCTGGATGCCGCCCGGCTCTACCGCCTCGCGCTGGAGAAGGGGACCGCGGGTGCGCGACTCCACGCCGTCGCCGACGAAGGCATTCCGACCCGCGCGATCGCCGAGACCATCGGGCGTCGCCTGAACGTGCCCGTCGTCTCGAAGACCCCCGAGGAGGCCACCGCGCTCCTCGGGCTCATCGGGCAGGTCCTCGGGATGGGGGGCCCTACCTCGAGCGCCGTGACGCGCCAGCGCCTCGACTGGAACCCCACCCGACCGGGCCTCGTCGAGGACCTCGAGAAGGGGCGCTATTTCGAGGCGTGATTCGCGGCGCGGAGCAGGCGCGCATCCTCTCCCGGCGGCGAGCCATAGGCGCGCTTGTACTCGCGGCTGAACTGCGAGGGGCTGTCGTAACCGACGGCGTGTCCGACCGTCGCGACGTCCTCCGCCATGGCGAGCAGCCGCGCCCGCGCCTCCTGCAGCCGGATCCGTTTCAGGTACTGGAGCGGGCTCATCAGGGCCGCCGCGCGGAAGTGGCGGTGGAACGAGGTCACGCTCATGGCGGAGAGGCGCGCGAGGTCCTCGGTCGGCAACGCCTCGCGGTAGTTCTCGCGCATCCAGCGCATCGCGCGACCGATCTGCGAGAGGCGGCTGTCGGCGAGGCCGATCTGGCGGAGCCGCTGGCCTTGCTCGCTGCACAGGAGGCGCCAGAGGATCTCCTTCTCGATCATCGGTCCGAGGACCGGGAGATCGCGCGGATGATCGAGCAGCCGCACGAACCGGACGAGGGCCTCGAGGAGCTCGGTCGGGGCATCGCTCACGCCCATTCCCGCGCAGTCGAGGAACGCGGGGGAGCTCTGGACGGTGGCCGCCTCGAGGAGGAGCGTCGCGACCGCTGCCGGCTTCAGCGTCATCGCGAGCGCGAGGTACGGGTGCTCGGGGGTCGCCCGCGATACCCGGAAGGTGATCGGCAGGTCGACGGAGACGACGAGGAACGTTCCCTTCCCGCAGGTGAAGATCTGGTCGCCGAGGACGAGCCGCTTCTCGCCCTGCACCACGAGCGCGAACACGGGCTCGTAGACCTGGTGGGCCGGCGCCGAGACGCGGCTCGCCGTGCCGACCATGAGCCCGAGGCGCTCGTCCTTCCACGAGCCGTGAGCGCTGGCGAGGGGCGCGTGGCGCGTGATCAGCGAGCCCAGCTCACGAAGCGGTTCCATCGCTCGAGTCGAGCGCGCGAGCGACCGGGGCGCAAGCTGCCAGCTGCCTCATCCGTCCACGATTGGCAGGATCGTGCAACCTGGTGGAGCGATCGGCCACATCCGCGCGCGGGGGAACGCTCTACGCGCTCCTCTGCGATCGTCTCGCCGTCCTCGAGCCGTGCGCGGTGGCCGCGGTCACGCGCGTCTTCCTCGAGGTGTCGTTGATGCCGTGCGGGGAGCGCCTCTGGTCGCTCGAGTTCGCCTTCGATCAGGACGACGGGCGCATCGCGCGCGTCGTCGCCTGCTTCGTCGACCGGAACGCGAAGGGCGTGCGTCGCGACGGCCTGGTGGTGTACCGCGTGAAGAACGCCGGGCGCGGTCGCGTCATGCAGCGCGTGATGTCGCCGGTAGAGTGTCTCGCGCGTCTGGCGGCGATGGTTCCGCCGCCGCGCTACCCCCTTCTTCGGCTGCACGGGGTGCTTGCGGCGCGCCACCCATGGAGAGCGCGCGTGGTGCCGCGCCCGCCCGAATCGCAGGCAGGATGCACCTCGTCGTCGTCCAAGAAAAAGAAGAACACGAGCTCCGCGGCCGAGGCGGCGCTCGTCGCGACCGCTTCGGCGGTGCCGACGTCGACGCTCCTCGTGGGCCACCCTCTTGCGCCGCACCTTCGACGTGGACGTCACGCGCTGCACGGGGTGCGCAGCGCGCATGACGGTGCGCTCGTGCGTGACGGACCCCGCGTCCATCGACCGCCTCCTCGCCGCGCTGCGTCGCGCGCGCGACCCATCGCCATCGCCGCCTGACCTCGCCACCGTCCTACGCGCGACACGTCGCGCCGTGGCCGCCCCCTGTCCGGCGCTCGACAACCGCCCGCCCTACGTCCTGCGACCGAGGAATCTCGGCCACCCCATGCTCCGCCCTACGACACCGCACCGCCCGCTTCCGAGCCCTCCCCCACTACGTTGGCCTACTCTCACGCGGAGATACTGGAGAGCGACATCTCGTCGTTTTCTGCGTCGAACCCGAAGCTACCGAGGGACTTGCCGGTGTCGAGGCGGAAGAGGAGCACGTCGCCCGTGATCCGGCCCTTGAGGAAAAGCGTCGTCCTGGTGTTCCCGGTCTTGGTCGTTCCCGCGCTCACCGGCTTCTTCGAGAACGTCACGGACACGACGGCGGGGAAGGGGTCCTGGGAGCACCCGTAGAGCGCTTGCGGTCGTCCCTCGGCGTCGGCCGATTGTTGACGAGGCGGCTGTAGCTCGCGACGCTATCGCTCTGGGCGAGGCGATACGGAATGACTTGGGTGCGGCGCTAGTCCTGCGCTGTTGGACGAACGACGATCTCACCGACATCGACATCTTCGGGCTGCTCGATCGCGAACGCGATGGCGCGCGCGATCGCGGCCGGCGGGATTGCAATCTCGTCCCGCTTCGCCAAGATCTGCGCCTTCAGTTTCGGGTTCGTCAGCGGCTCGGCGAAATCCGTGTCGACGAATCCTGGCGAGACGATCGTCACGCGGAGCTTGGCGCCCGCCTCTTGCCGCAAACCCTCCGAGATCGCGCGGACCGCGTTTTTGGTCCCGGCGTAGACCGACATCGTTGGCGATATTCGAAGCCCCGCCGTGGAAAGCGTATTGACGAAGTGCCCAAAGCCCTGCCTCCGGAAGACGGGAAGCGCCGCAGCGATCCCATAGAGGGTGCCCTTGATGTTCACGTCGATCATCTCCTCCCAATCTTCGACGCGCAGCTCGTCGAGGAGGGAGACGAGGCCGATTCCAGCGTTGTTGACGAAAACATCGAGCTTGCCGAACTGCGTGCACGCAAGCGCGGCGAGGTTCGTCACTTCCTCGCGCCGTTTGACATCCGTACGCGCATGGACGGCCTCGCCGCCGGCGCTCGTGATACGAGCGACCAGCGCCTCAAGACGGTCGCGCCGGCGCGCGCCGAGAACCACCTTCGCTCCTCGCTCAGCAAGCAGAACAGCCGTCGCCTCGCCAATACCGCCGCTCGCGCCGGTGATGGCGATGACCTTCCCCTGTATTCCAGACGACATCGGTAATCCTTTCAGAGTGGCTGCGTCGCGCATCGGAATCGGTGCCCTTGTTACGCAAGGGTCCAGGCCTGTGTGAGCTCGATGCCCAAAAAGTGTGCAACACGTACGCCAGCATCCCTTGCGCGCTTACGCGCAGCCCGTGGACCGATCAGACCTGCATTTTCGCCCCACCGAACGCCGGCGTGCGGAGAGGCGGCGCTTCCTGCCATTGGAAGCTGCCGCCACCGCCGCGCCTCGCGTGCACGCTGCGATTCAACATGCGGCTAGCTCCCTCGCTTAGGGTAACGTCTGCTGCATGGAAAAGGTCGTCGTCGTCACGGGCGCGAGCGCAGGGATCGGATCAGAACTCGTCAGGCAGCTCGCTACCAAGGGAGCGAAGGT
>JAYTHX010000322.1:0-30897 GCA_043732195.1 Polyangiaceae bacterium | reverse complement strand
CGACGACGTCCACCTCGCAATCGAGGAGTTCCAGGCCGACAACGACTTGGCGCTGACCGGCACCTTCGACTCCGCGACCCAGGCGAAGCTGCTGGAGGTGCACGGCTGCTGACGCTCCTGACGAGGGTGACGAATCGTCAGAAGTCAGTGCGACTTCAGCGTCTTTGCATCGACCAGGCAATCCCGCCCGCCACCGCGGCGATCACCCCGCCGATGAACAGCGCGACGAAAGCAACCCCCGACATCGTGGTGCTGGTCATCGATTCGCCTCCCCGCGGCGAGGCCACGAGGTCGATCAGCGTCACGAGACCATATCCGAAGATGCCGATGCCGACGATGAAGATGGCGCCGAGGACCAGCAAGAGAAGAGCGCACAGAGCTTCTTTCATCGGACTGGCTCTCCCCTCATGCCTCCGTCGGGGTCAATCGCGACCATCGGCAAGCGGGCGTTCCGTTGCCCGATCCTCAGGCGGCGTGCAATGCATATTCCAGGTGCGAGCCGGCGACTTCGAGCACGTAGCGACCGCCGGCCACGTCCTTTCGCGCTCGCGGCCGCCGGGACGAGCTCGAGCAGCGCGTGCGCCGCCGGTTGCGGCGGCGTCGGCCTGCTCCGCCGCGGCGCGCCGGTCGTCCGCGGCGCGCCCCGACCCACGAGACTCCTCCTCCAGACGTTGAGCGAACGACCGCCGATGGCACGCGCCAGCGCCCACTCGCCCGCGCTCACGCCCGCGAACCTCGAGGCGCGCAGGCACCGGCGTGCCTCGGTCTCGTCGGCGATCTTTCGTGCGATCGCCCACTGGTCACCTCCGCGTCGTGCCCGAGCCTGCACGGCGCGCACGCGAAAATCATCCCGGCGTCGCTGATGGGTCACGCCGCGACGACCATTCCCGACCGAGCGCGAGACGACCCACCGCGCAGAACGCGAGCCGGTACACTGGTCATGGCCGGTGATCCGGAGGGTTTGAATCCTCCGGATGCTTACCTTCCGGGTCGGCCTCGAGACGCGGGCGCCTCGTGACATAGCCCGCGGTAGCAGTGACAATGAGGGCCACCGCGCCCAGGGCGACCGAGCCTAGCCCAAGGATGCTCAGGAAGGCCCTCTCAAGCACGGCTGGGGTGTCGCTGGGGGACCCGGAGAAGGCTTCGAGGAGCGTCGAGCGCCCAAAAGCCACAAGCCCAGCGCCTACGGACGAGAACAGAAGAAGAAGAAATACGCGCAGGTAGCGAACCGGAGGCTTCATCGCGGTCAGGCACCATCCGGATCGATGAAGAGGAGCGGAACGAGCGCCTTTATTCCCTTATCCTGACCCGCATTCTCTGCGAACGCATCGACATTACCTCCTGGCAATAGCCAGTTGGCTGCGCTTGCGACGCCGTCTGCAAGCTGCGCGTGTCCGTCTGCGGTGTTCATGTTGAGGTGCTCCGCCCATAGCGCGACCCGCAATCTGTGGGCAAACGAATAGGAGGCGTGGTCGTTGGTGGACTCGTCGTAGATCCCCGCGCAGATCTCGGAATCGTGCGTCCTGCGACGCTGACTCGTGTCACCGTCTGCGCTACGAAGTGGCGCGACAACCTCGGCTCAGCGTCCTGAACCGGAGTGATCTGGCTCCTTCTTCGCCGTCGCATAGGCGACTCCGGCCGAGATGCCGCTAAGGAGCACTCCGACGAAGATGACCGCCTCGGCCATGATCGCCGCGATGGCCCCATACATCGATTCACCTCCGCCTTGCTTCTCCATGAGCATCGAGACCCCGCAGCCGATGATGCCGATGCCGACCATGAACAGCGCGCCGAAGATGAAGAGCATCACCACGCGCGTCATCGAGTCCATCCGACTGTCCCTCTTCGGCCTGCTCCTACGCTCCTACGTGCCATCGGGATCGACCGCTACGAGTGGATTCGTCGTGGACGGCCCGAAGTCCACCCCCAGGTTCTCGTCGAACACGGCCACGTTCGTGCCGGGCTTTAACCAGTGGAATGTGCTCGCCACACCGTCGGCCAGCTCCGCGTGCCCGTCGGACGTATTCATGTTCAGGTGCTCGGCCCATAAGACGGGCGAACTTGTCGTAGAACCGGCACGCCATGGTGTTGCGCGTGATGCGGTACTCGCGGTCTTCATCGGCGGATTGCCGGTGCGTGTTGCCGTCCGGCCAGAATTGCTTCTTGCAGTCCGCGACTCCTTCCTTCACTCGCGGGCACGGCCAGTCCTCCGGCGAGACCTTGGAGCCCGCACGAAACAGAAACACCATGACGCGCCGGTTGGGCGCATTCTTCGCGTTGCGCTCCGTCTTGTCCGCCTCCCGTTCGAAATTGGCAGAGGTCTTCTGGGAAAAGACGACGACCGGGTTGAGCTCGCTGCAACCCTGCATGGCTCCCTTTCCGGGGGCGTCCTGTCCCTTGCCGAGAAAGGCCTCGGGGAGCATCACGAAGGAGTCGTCGGGGCCGAGGCAGATCGAGTCCGTATAGGCGCGAAAGAGAATCTTGCGTGTCGCCGACCCCGCGACGCCGTCGACGCCGAGGCCGTTCTCGCGCTGGAAGCCTCGAACCCCTTCCTTCGTTCCGGAGCCGTTGATGCCGTCGATTGCTCCCGCGTAGAAGGGGTCAGCGCTCGAGGAGATGAGGTGCTTCAGGATAACCTGGATCGACTTGAGCCCCCAATCATCGGCGCCATGACTGCCCCGATGAAGCTCCTCCCACATCTCGACGTTGCGCGTTAGCAGGCCGAAGATCGCCTGCGCGCGGCGGCCGCTCAGAAGCTTGTTGAAATCGTCGTCGCCCACCGGGTCGGCGTGGCCGAAGACCGATGCTGGGCTCTCGGGGTTGGCACGGACGAGCGCCGCGAGCTCCTTCAGCTCCTCGCGGATCCCGGGCATGACGAACGAGGAGTCGAAGCCGAAGAGAACGTGATTCACACGCCAACACGCGATCGCAACCAGCGCCACCCGCACCGTGTTGAGCTCATCGGTCACGGTCGGCGCGACGAAGATCGGAAGCGTGCGCGGCACCTTGTGCTGCGCGGCGAAGCCGCCGCCGCTCGAGAACGTCTTGGTGTTCGTCTGATTGCTCATTCGCGTGCCTCGAAGACCGTCGATTCCTCACCGGCACGATGGTGGGTCGGCTGCAGGTCAGCACGGTTGCGAGCAATCGTCAGCGCGGCGTCGATTGTTGGCCGCGGCTGCCACCGATAACGCAGCCTTTCACGCCGGGATCCGCGCCGCACGCGATTTCGGTCAGCCCGTGCAAGACCGCGTCTCCTTGGCTTGCATACCCTTTCGAGCACCGACGAGAGCGCTCCCTGACGGTCGTCGAGCGCACTGCCCGGCGCGAGATCCGCTGTCATCCGTTCGCCGACGCTGCAATCGGCATCGCGAAGGCGTAAGACCGGTGTGCCTTCGGGGAGCAGCGAAGCGTGGAGGTGTCGACGCCATGAACGAGGTCGGGACGACAGCGCAGTACGAGCCAGATCCGCGCCTGATCGCGCCGATCACCGATGCGCAACCCGCGGGCGCCGACCTCAGCTACGACCCCGACTTCGAGAAGCTGCTCGCCGAGATCGACAAGATGACGTCGCTCGCGGGGCAGCTGCCGGACTGGCACTACGTCCTCGCCGAGAGCGAGCGCACCCTGCGCGAGAAGTCGAAGGATCTGCGCGTCATGGGCTGGCTGGTCGCCGCGCACGCGTTCACAGGGGGCTGGAACGGGATCAGGCTCGGCCTGGCGTCGTACGCGACGCTGACGCGGTCCTTCTGGCCGACGCTGTTTCCGCCCGCCAATCGCCTCCGGGCCCGCGCCGGCCAGGTGGAGTGGCTCTGGGGGGTGCTCGCGCGTCGCGTCGCGGCCCTGCCCGTCGACGGCGCGGATCTCGAGGTGGCGCGCAGCCTCGAGCCGCGGATCGCCGAGCTGGCCGCGTTCTTCACCGAGAACCTGAAGGACGCCGACCCGGGCATCGGGTCCCTTCGCGCGGCGCTGCGCGAGAAGCTGCGCGCGCTCGCCGAGGCCGCGCCGCCGCCCCCGCCCCCGCCGTTGGCCTCCGCGGCCGCTCCCTCCGTCCCGCCCTTCCTCACCGACGGCGCCCCCACCGTTTCGGCCGGACCTCCGCCCATCATCGCCGCCAGCATCGCCCCCAGCATCACCGCTATCACCGTCGATGCCGCGTCGCTTGCGGGCCTCGAGCAGACGCAGGACGCGGCGCGCGCGCTTCGTGATCCGCTCTTCACGCTCGCGCACCATGCGCGTCGCGTCGCGCCTGCGGCGGGGTGGCCGTACCGCATCCTGCGATTTGCCGCGTGGCTCACCGTGGAGCGCGCGCCGGAGGCCGAAGGTCAGAAGACCCCGCTTCGTGCCCCGAAGGGGGCGGACCGCGAGCTGCTCGCGAACCTGCAGGCCAACGGGCAGTGGGACGCGCTCATCGAGGCCGCCGAGGACATGGCCGCCACCCACATCCTCTGGCTCGATCCGCACCGCATGACGGCGCTGGCCCTCGAGCAGAAGGGCCCGGAGTTCCGCGCCGCGCGGCTGGCGGTCGGCCGCGAGATCGCCGCGCTCGTCGAGCGCGTCCCCGGCCTCACGTCCCTTGCGTTCTCCAACGGCACGCCCTTCGCTTCGCCCGAGACCGTGGACTGGCTCGCCGCCGAGCAAGCCCGCTTCACGAAGGGCGGCGGCAACGGCGCGGCGCGCCCTGGCGGGGCCCACCCGTCGGAGGACGACGCGACCCTGCTCGCCGCACTCGACGAACGCCTCGCCAACGGCTCCCCCGACGAGGCGTTCGCGACGACCCTCGCCGAGGCCGAGCAGCTCGTGAGCCCGCGCTCCCGCTTCCGCGCGCACCTCGCCGTGGCGCGGCAAGCCCAGATCAAAGACCGGCTAGACGTCGCGTACGCGCTCTACGAACAGCTGATTCTGCAGGTCGACGCCACCCTCGAGCAGTGGGAGCCCGCCCTCTCGGCCGAGGCGCTCGGCGGATTCCTGAAGGTCCTCCGGCAGGTTGCACGCAACCGCAAGCCCGGAGCGGCCGACCAGGACGGCCACGAGCAAAAGGAGTTTTCGCTTTTTCGAAGACTGCTGGCGCTCGATCCCCACGCCGCTCTACGCTCCCGCGCGTGACATCATCGCCCCGCGATAGCGCCCCGGCGAAGCGACCGAATCAGGAGAATCCAACATGGCCGACGATCAATCCGTAGCTCCGAAGGAGCGCGTCAACATCACCTACAAGCCCGCCACGGGCGATCGCCAGGCCGAGGTGGAGCTGCCGCTCAAGATGCTCTTCATCGGCGACTACACCGGTCACGCGGACGACCGTCCGCTCGAGGAGCGGAAGCCCGTCAACGTCGACAAGGACAACTTCCAGCAGGTGCTCGGTGAGCACAACCTGACCCTCGAGCTCGGCGTGCCGAACGCGCTCGTCGACGACAAGGATGCCGGTGACCTCGCGGTCAAGCTGAAGTTCAAGAAGCTCTCCGACTTCGCCCCCGACGCCATCGCCGAGCAGGTGCCCGAGCTGAGGCAGCTCCTCGAGCTGCGCGCGGCCCTTACCGCTCTCAAGAGCCCGCTCGGCAACGTGCCGGCGTTCCGGAAGAAACTGCAGGCGCTGCTCGGCGACGCCGGCGCGCGTGAGAAGCTGATCGCCGAGCTCGGGCTCGCTACCAAGGAAGAAGGCTGAGCATGGCGGCAGAAGAAGCGAAGGGCGCAGGCGCGCCGGCGGCGGCAGCCGTTCAAGCCGAGGGGTCCCTGCTCGACGAGATCCTCAACGAGACGAAGCTACCCGCGGGCGACGACGGCTATGCCGTGGCCAGGCGCGGCGTGCAGGCGCTCGTCGCGGAGCTGCTGGTCCCGAAAAACGCGTCGGAGAAGATCGACCGCGCCTTCGTCGACGCGATGATCGCCGAGCTCGACAAGAAGATCTCGAAGCAGGTCGATCAGATCATCCACCACACCGAGTACCAGAAGCTCGAGTCGGCGTGGCGCGGTCTGAAGTTCGTCGTCGACCGCACCGACTTCCGCGAGAACATCAAGGTCGAGCTGCTCAATTGCTCGAAGGGCGATCTCCTCACCGACTTCGAGGACGCGCCCGAGATCACGAAGAGCGGCCTCTACAAGATCGTGTATTCGGCAGAATACGGGCAGTTCGGCGGCAAGCCCTACGGCGCCGTGTTCTCGAACTACGAGATGGGACCTGGCCCGCAGGACGTCGCGCTCTTGCAGAAGACCGCCGCCGTCGCGGCCATGTCGCACGCGCCGTTCTTTGCGGCGGCCGGTCCGCAGTTCTTCGGCTCGAAGGACTTCCTGAATCTCCCCAACCTCAAGGATCTCGACTCGGTATTCGAGGGGCCGCAGTACACGAAGTGGCAGGCCTTCCGCGAGTCCGAGGACTCACGCTACGTCGGCCTGCTCTGCCCGAAGTTCCTGCTCCGACTGCCCTACGGTCCCACCACCGTGCCGGTGAAGATGTTCAACTACGAGGAGACTGTCGAGGGCAGTCACGAATCGTACCTCTGGGGCAACAGCACGTACGCATTCGCGACGCGCCTCGCCGACAGCTTTGCCAAGTATCGCTGGTGCCCGAACATCATCGGCCCGCAGGCCGGTGGCACGGTCGACAACCTGCCGCTGCACCAGTACTCGGCCATGGGCGCCGACCAGCTGAAGATCCCGACCGAGGTGCTCATCACCGAGCGCCGCGAGTACGAGCTCAGCGAGCAGGGCTTCATCGCGCTCACCTACCGGAAGGACTCCGACAACGCGGCGTACTTCTCGGCCAACAGCGTGCAGAAGCCGAAGACGTTCGGTCAGTCCGTCGAAGGCAAGGAGGCCGAGCTCAACTACAAGCTCGGCACGCAGCTGCCGTACATGTTCGTGGCCTGCCGGATCGCCCACTATCTGAAGGTCATCCAGCGCGAGCAGATCGGCACCTCGAAGGAGCGCGGCGACCTCGAGTCGGAGCTCAACGAGTGGATTCGTCAGTACGTGGCCGACATGGAGTCGCCCACCGCGGCGGTGCGCGGAAAGCGCCCGCTCCGTCAGGCGCAGATCACCGTCAGCGACGTGCCGGGCGACGCCGGCTGGTACAAGATCGACATGAAGGTGCGCCCGCACTTCAAGTACATGGGCGCGTTCTTCACGCTGAGCCTGGTCGGCAAGCTCGACAAGGAGTGAGCGCCCGCGGCGGGAGCGAGCGACCGTCGTCCCCTGGACGGCGGTCACCCGCCTCTCGTCGACTCAGCGCGTCAGGATCACCAGGGCCACGCTGCCGAGGGCGCCGATGGCCAACGTGCTCACCGCGGCGACCGCCGCCGCCGCAAAGAACACCTGCGCCGGTGCCTTGAACGGCTCGCCGATCGCCTTGCTGAACGCCTGCGCGCGCTCGCGGTACACGTTGGCCTCGCGCTCCAGCAGCTCCGCGCGCTTCGTGGTCAGCTCCGCGCCCAGCAAGTTGGACGCGTTGCAGTAGGAGCAGGTCACGCTCGGCGCCGGCGTGATGGCGAGCTCGCCGCCACACGTCCGACAGCGCGCGTGACCATTCGGCGCCAGCGGCGGCTTCGCCATGAGCAACGGGCGCACCGCGCGATCGAAGGCGCGAATCATCATCAGATATCCCACGATGACCCCAGCGGCGACGGCCGGCACGAGGAGGACAGGCAAGAGATTGCCAACCAGCGAGACGAGCGCGCCGGGGGACGGATTCTTCGCGGCCTGCGCGAAGGCCCATTCCACGGTTTGCGTGACCGAGCCCGAGAGCAAGGGCAGCGCAGCCGGAATGAGCAGGCAGGGCAAGTACGAGCCCCAGCTCTTCCGGATCTGCGCGAGGCTCCGGGCCGGTGCCTCGACCGCCTCGGCCGCGCGCCGCAGCTGCACGAGCCGCAGGCGCAGGAAGCGGATGCGCTCACCCTGCTCCGGCGGAAGCGTCTCGGAGCTGCCGCAGAACCGGCAGATGGCGACCGGTGCGCTATGCAGGTACCCCGGCTGATCGGCCGCCATCGCCGCGCCGCAGCGCGCGCACGGGATCGGGACGAGATCGCTCATGCGGCCCCCGCGAGCGTGACGTCGGCGCGAACCGGAGCGGCTCGACCTTCGAGCGCGCAGGCTATGGTCTCGAGGGCGAGCAGGTACTCCTCGGCGGCGTGCGCGACGTAGGGCAGGCCCATGCGCGTGATGTACATCTCGAGGCGGCCGTCATGCGCGTGGACGTGCACGAAGAGGTGATGGGCGAGACCCGAGACCGCATGGGCAATCACGGGCCCGACGCGCGGGTCGAGCGCGGCCAGCCGGAACTGCGCGTCCCACGTGGGGTTGCCGAGCGAGGCCTCGCGAACGCCGGGACTGCCGGTGATCGCGCAGCGTGGGCGGAGGTACTCGTTCGGCGTGCGGAGCGTGAGCTCGAACGGGGCAACGTTCGCGTTGAGGGACATCGTGAGCGCCGCCCGGTAGTGATGGATGGCCTCGCGCGTGATCAGCAGGTTGAGCGCATCCTTCGCGACCGTGACGCCGTCGGCGAACGAGAGCTCGGTGTGACGGCCGTACGGCGCGCCGACCATGCGAACGCGGCGCTCGAACTCACCGAAGGTGTCGTCCCCGGGCGGCTGCATCAGGTAGAGGAAATTGAGGTTGAAATCGCCCTCCACCACGTTCAGCCCGAGCCGCTGCGCGATGGAGCCGACGGTGTACTCGGTGCTGCCGGCGAGCGCGGAGGCCATGCGCTTCTTCTGGAGCCAGACAAAGTAGACGACGAAGGCGAGCGCGAGTGGGACAACCAGCATCGTGAGGGTCATGCGCGCCATTCGACCGTCCTCCCCTGCGGTTGCGCGATTCTTGCTACTTCTTCGCCTTCATCCGGCCCTGCGCCGGGTAGTCGTCCAGGTGCTCCACGCCATCATCGATCTTGCTGCCATCGACGTAGTAGACGAAGTGCGGCGTGAGCACGTTCGCGCTCTCGCAGTCCTCGTCCCCGGGCGGGCACGCCGCCCCGCACTTGCCCGGCTCCGGTACCGGCGGCAGATCCAGGCTCGCGAACCACGCCTTGCCGGCGGGGTTCGAGAACAGCGCGACGCCCGCCACGTGGTTCACGGTCGGCGGGCGCTCGAACTTCACGTCGGTGCGGGTGCCCGGGTAGACCTCGACCTCCTGCGACGAGACGAGATCGTCGGCGAGCGTGGCCTTGTCCTCCTTCCAGATCTTCTCGAACGACGCGTTGTAGAGCCGCGCGTCGGCCTTCAGCTGGTAGAGCCGCACCACCACCGGGCGCGGCTCCCCCGCCTCGGTGCGGTTGATGACCGGCGAGGAGAGCACCGACACCGTGATGCTCTGCACCGGGCACTTCTCGGGCGCCTTCGCGACCGGCAGCGTCTCGCCGCACGCCCCCAGCACCAGCGCGGCCATCCCGACGGCGATCCGTGCGCGCCTCATGCTCCCGCCGCTCCTTCCGAGCTGCACGTGAACTCACCCGAGGCGGCGTCGACGCCCAGCCGCATTCGCACGTTCGCCGAGCCGTCGGCGATGTTGCGCAGGATCGCGGTCGAGACCAGCGGCAGGATGGTGCCGCGCAGGATGTGGTCGATGTTGCGCGCGCCGCTCTCCACCTCGCGGCAGCGCGCCGCGATCGCCTCCGGCACCGCGGGCTCGATCACCAGCTCCAGATCGTGCGCCTCGCGCGCGCGGCCCACCACCTGGCCGAGCTTCTTCTGCACGATGCCGAGCAGCGCCGCGGGCCGTATCGGGATGAACGGCACCACCGTCATGCGCGCCAGCAGCGCAGGTTTGAAGTACGCGCTCAGCGGCGGCTTCACGAGCGCCACCAGATCTTCGTGCGAGGGCAGCGGGCCCGACGGATCCGCGGCCTGCGTCAGCAGATCGGTGGCGAGGTTCGAGGTCATCACGATCACCGTGTTGGAGAAATCGATGACCCGGCCTTCCCCGTCCGCGAGCGTGCCCTTGTCGAACACCTGGTAGAAGAGGTTCATCACCTCGCGGTCGGCCTTCTCGACCTCGTCGAGCAGGACCACCGAGTAGGGGCGCTGCCGCACGGCCTCGGTGAGCACGCCGCCCTCGCCATGGCCGACGTAGCCCGGCGGCGAGCCGATCAGCTTGGAGATGCTGTGCTTCTCCTGCAGCTCGCTCATGTTGATGGTGACGATGAACCGCTCGCCGCCGAACAGGAGATCCGCGAGCCCGAGCGCGGTCTCGGTCTTGCCTACGCCGCTCGGTCCCACCAGCAGGAACACGCCGAGCGGTACCTCGGGCGCCTTCAGGCCCGAGCGCGCCGAGCGCAGCTCGCGGCCGATGACTGCCAGCGCCGGATCCTGACCGCGGACGCGCTCGCCCAGGCGCTGCTCGATCGAGAGGATCGCCGCCACGTCGTCCTTCATCATGCGACCGACCGGGATCCCCGTCCAGTCGGCGACGATGCTCGACACCAGCGCATCGTCGACGTCGGCATGGATCAGGCGGTCCGGCGCCGGGATGTCGCGCAGCTTCTCGAGCTCGGCGCGCAAGCGAAGGCGCGAGGCCTCCTTCCGGTCGGAGTCGCCCTCGGCCTCCTTCGCGTCGCTGCGGTGCTGCTCGATGCCCGCCACGAGCGCGCGCTGCACGGCGAGCCGCTCCTCGAGGCCGACCAGCGAGGTGCGCAGCTCCTCGCGCGCGGCGATCGCCGCGGCCTGGCGCTTGTCGTGATCGTCGAGCGGCAGACCCGCCGAGAAATCGCGTTCGAGCGCGGCGAGCTGCGAGTCGAGCGCGGCGAGCCGGGCCTTCGTGTCCTCGACGATGCTCGGCTGCGCGCCGCGCAGCACGCGCACCCGGGCCGCGCTCGTATCGAGCAGATCGATCGCCTTGTCGGGGAGCTGACGGCCCGTGATGTAGCGGCTCGAGAGCGTGACCGCGGCGCGCACCGCCTCGTCGCGGATGATGACGCCGTGCGCCTCTTCGAGGCGGCGCGCGACGCCGCGGAGCATGACGATGGCGCCCTCGACCGAGGGCTCCTCGACCTTCACCGGCTGGAAGCGCCGCTCCAGCGCCGGATCCTTCTCGAAGTAGCGCTTGTACTCGGCCCACGTGGTGGCGGCGATGGTGCGCAGCTCGCCGCGGGCCAGCGCCGGCTTCAGCAGGTTCGCCGCGTCCCCGCCGCCCTGCGGACCGCCGGCGCCGATGAGGGTGTGCGCCTCGTCGATGAAGAGGATGATGGGGCGCGGGCTGGCCTTGACCTCGGCGATCACCGCCTGCAGTCGTCGCTCGAACTCGCCCTTCACGCCGGCGCCGGCCTGCAGCATGCCGAGATCGAGCGTCACCACCTGGGTGTTCTGCAGCGCCTCCGGGATGTCGCCCTCGGCGATGCGGAGCGCCAGGCCTTCCACCAGCGCGGTCTTGCCGACGCCCGGCTCGCCGACCAGGATCGGGTTGTTCTTGCGGCGGCGACACAGGATGTCGACCATCTGGCGGACCTCGGCCTCGCGGCCGTACACCGGATCGAGCTTGCCCTCCCTGGCGCGCTCGGTGAGGTTCGTCGCGAAGCGGGCCAGCGCGCTGTCGGCGGGCGCGCCCCCTGCGCCCGCGCCCGATCCGTCCGCTGCGGCGCTCGTGAACTGCGGGGTCGTCTTCGCTTCGGGCGTGCCCGCGGTCAGCGTGCCGAGGGTCTTCCGTAGCTCGTCGCGCGGGATCTCCTCGAAGCCCGGGAGATCGATGGCCGTGTAGCGCAGCGGCGCGAGGAGCAGCCGCAGCAGCAGTGAACTGGACCGGAGCGCCGCCTCGCCCAGCTCCGCCGACGCCTGGACCCATGCATCCTGCAACCACTCGAACAAGGTGGGGCTGAAGACCGGTCGCCCGCTGTTGCCCGCCGCCAGCTCGCCGACGTACTTCTGCAGCGCCGCCCGCGCGTGCGTGGCGTCGACCCGGTAGTGCTCGAGCAGCGCGACCAGGTCGCTCTCCCGCTCGTCGAGGAGCGCGAGCAACACGTGCTCCACCGTCACCTCCCGCTGGCGGGCGGTCACGCTGCTACCGGCCGCACGCTCGAACGCGCGGCGGCAGGTCGGATTCAGCTTGGCGATGAGGGTCCGGGGTTCGACGAGGAGCATGGTTCACTTTCGTATCGGCCGGATCAGCGCGCCGGTTTCCTGCGATTTCGGGGGGGCGGGCCGTTCAACGGTCGCGGGGACGGAGCCCCGCTGTCGAGGTCGGCGAGTCGGATGGTCAGGATCGAACCGGGCTGGAGGCTACTGGTGGAGTCGAGGGCGTTGTCGCTCGCGAGCGTCTCGACGGGCTCGGCGTACTCGCGGGCGAGCGACGCCAGGGTATCGCCTTCCTTCACCCGGTAGAACATTCGCTTGTCGGCGCCGCGCGACAGGACGACAGGGGGCCTCGCACCGCTCCCGGCGTCGTCCGGCGGCCCGCCCGCCTCGACGAACGCGTCGACGTCCTTGCCCTCGGCGAGGAGCGGCAGGAGCTCACGGGCCCGCGCGAGCGCGCCGCCCGGGACGTGGACCACCATGGGGAAGCTGGTCACGGGCACCACCTCCGCGCCGTACTCGGGGTTCAGCTCCTTCAGCGCGGGCAGCGCGACGCCCGCCGCGCGGGACACGAGCGCGAGCGCGGTCCCGGACGCCACCTCGAGGTCGCTCACCGTCGCCGGATCCATGCGCTTGACGGTGTCCAGCCCGAAGCGATCGAGGTTGGCGAGCAGCACCGCGGTCCCCATCACCTCCGCCACGTAAACCGTCGCGGCGTGCGGCAGCTCCGGGGCGATCTCCCAGAAATCGGTGCTCCCGAGCTTCGTCACGGCGTCGCCCGTGCGCTTGTAGCCGATGGCATAGGCGACGAGCGCGAGCTCCCACGAGCCGAAGCGCTCGCGGAGATCTGCCAGGTAGCGCGCCGCCGCCTCCGTGCCGCTCGTGATCCCGCGGCGCTCGTCGTAGGCGGGCAGGATCGACAGGCCGTAGACGTGCGCGACGTCAGGCGTCAGCTGCCATGCGCCCATCGCGCCGTCGGGCGACGCCGCCGCGGGTTGAAAGCCGCTCTCCACGAAGACGACCGCGATCATCACCTCCGACAGCTTCCAGGCGCGCAGGATGCGCGCGATCTCGGGGGCAAAGCGGCCGGTGCGCCGCAGGACGTCGACGAAGCGATCGCGCGCGCTCGTGTCCGCGGTGAGGTGCTGCACCGCCCGGTCGATGCTCGCATCGTCGCGGACCATGATCTCCGGACGGTGCAGGCCGGAGGGGCGCGCGTAGCGCTCGGTGCGGGCGGGGATGTCGCCGTCGGCGTTCAGGCCGAAGAGCGCGCGGCGCGGGCGCACCGAGGTCGCGCCCGCGTCGGTGCTGACGCTGGCGTCCTCGCGCAGGGTCCGGAGCTCGGCGGACTCGGGGCCCTTCGCGGCGACCAGAGGAGGGAGCGACACCGTGCCGGCATCGCGCGAGGGCCCGGGCAAGGGGTCGAAGAACGCCGTGAACATGGCGCGCGTGCGCGGATGGACCAGGAGCGCCGCCACGATCATGATCGGCACGAGCACGCCGGCGGTGACGAGCGCCCGGAAGCTGCCTTTCCCCATCCGCCTCCGGTGAGCCTCGCACGGACCGGTTGCGCCGGCCACCCGGTCGCGCGGGTCGTCGTGTCGCCCGTTCGACGTACGGCCGGATCCGCAGCGAGGCCGTCCGCGCCGCGCATCTCGTCCTTGCGTTCGCGGAGTCACTGGTCCAACGTTCGCACGTGAGGCTCGGACTCGCCGTGCAAGCCGCTCACGGACCGCAATCGAACCTCCACTTCTCGCGGACGTTCGATCGCTGTCCGGTGCTCGTCGGGCGCGACGGCGCGGTGGCGAACTGCGTCCTCGCGGACGGGCGCGTCTCCCGTCTCCACGCCAGCTTCGATATCCGTGACGACCGCATCTGCGTGCGCGATTCGGGCAGCACCAACGGCACGTTCGTCAACGGTGAGCGGCTTCCGTTCGATCGCTGGGTGGTCGCTGGTGCGATCGATCGAATGTGCGAGATCCGCATCGCCGAGTGGATCCTCACGGTGAACGTCGTCGAAATCCCGTCGACCGACGCCTCGCAGATCGAGGATTTTCTCACGGCCGTACCGCCCGAGCCGCGCCAGCCGTTGCCGCTGGGAGCGAAGCTCTCCGACTACATCGACCAGGCGTCGCTGCGCAGCGCGTTGGCCTCCGCCTCGGGGGCGGGGTCCGCGGCGGTGGGCTCGGGCGTCGCGCCAGGCGCGGCCGCGGCTTTGCCGCCATCGTTCGGCGGTGCAACACAGGTCGTCGCGTCGTCGACGCTGCGCATCGCCCGGGCGTGGGCGATGCTGATCGGCGCGCGGCACGGCCTCGTCATGTCCGTCGCCGAGGTCTGCGACGCGACGCCGCTCGCCGAGCGCCCCGCGCTGGTACGCGAGATCCTGAAGGCGTGCGGCGGCATCGAGCGGGAGCCCGGCGTGCGTGTCCTGCTCGAACGCCACGGCGGCACGTCGCTCCCGCACACTCTCGAGTCGGGCGCGGCGCTCGCGCTGCAGGAGCTCGCACGCTGGTACGTGGCGAACCAGCCGCCGCTGGCGAACGCGACCGAGGTGTTTGCGTTCGCGCGCAAGCTGAAGTCGGGGATCGACGAGCTGCTGCTCGGCCTCGTGCCGCTCTTCGCGGGGCTCGACCGGTTCGAGCAGCAGATGGCGCTCCGCCCTTTCGAAGCGCGCGATCCCGATGCTCCGGCGCACTCGTCGCGGCTGCCGCGCGTCCCGCGCGATGCCGCGCGCCGGCTGTTCAACTGGCGCGATCCGAGCGACGATGCGGTGCGCGCGGTGCGGACCGACCTCGTCGATCTCACGATGCACCAGGTGGCGGTCCTGAACGGCGTCATGCGTGGCGTCAAGCAGCTGCTCGACGAGCTCTCGCCGGAAACCATCGATCAGGCGCTCGGGCGTCGCCTCCAGAAAAGAGGCGTGCTCGGCCGCCTCTTCGGTTCATTTCGAGCGGCCAAGGACCGCTGGACTCTCTATCGTGAGCGTCACGGCGACCTCGCCGACGAAGAGAACGAGCGTTTCCGTGTCATCTTCGGCCCCGAGTTCGTGGCCGAGTACAAACAATCCGGCGAAGCGGCCCAGGGCCGCCCCGCAGCTCCTCCCACTCCGTGGCCACCGCAGCAGCGGCCCCCTGACCCCCAGAACAGGACCTGATGCGCCTCCGCTCGACCAACCGGCCACCACGCAGCTGGCCTCTTCGCATCGTCGCCACCGCGCTCGCAGCGGGGATCGTTTGCGCGAGCTCGCATGATGCGCGGGCCGACGACCTGTCGCGCAGCGATGGCTGGAAGACCGTTACCGCCATCACGATGGTCTCGGCCATCGCCACCACCACGCTCATGCCTCGCATCTTCTACGCCGATCCGGAGAGCACCGCGGGGTGGAAGGCGCGCTGGCACGTCTCCGTGCTCGCGCCGACACTGGCCAACGTGTCGCTCACGCTGCTCAACGAGTACGCGCTGAAGGACGCCATCAAGGGGCACCGGCCCGGCTGCGACGACACGAACCAGGGGCTCGTCGCGCCGTGCTCGGACTACGCGACGCTCTCGTCGCACTCGTTCCTCGCGTTCTCCGCGCTCGGTCAGGGCGCGGCGACGTTCTTCACCGATACCCTCAAGTGGAGCGACGGACAGTTCAGCGTCGGCTCGCTCGTGGGCAACGCCGGGATACCGCTGGTGCTCGCGGTCGTGACCTCGGCGGGGCGTGCCGCGGGCAACTGGGAGACGGGCGGTACCGTGGTCATTTCCAGTGCGGCGGGGCTCGTGACCGGCGCCCTCACGGGCCTTTCGTATGCCATGCTCCAGCGGCCCGGGTGTGGGTACTCGGGCTCGCTCGTCTGCTGGTGATCGACCCATGCGACCGCACCTTCACTCCTTTCCCCTCGGTCTTCTCGGTGGGCTCGCGGCAGCGCTCGCGATCGGCTGTGGCGGCGGCAACGACAAGGCCCCGCCCGTCGCGGCGACGGAGAGGCAGGTGTTCTACAAGAACGACGACCTCGCGATGGGAACTGCCGCCGGCGCCGCCGAGGTCCCATACCCGCCGCTCGACCAGGCCGCCCGAGGCGGGCTGCCGGAGTACATCGGCGTCGCGATCCTCGGCGGTACGGTGCACCTCTCGCGGCCGAAGAACTGGACCATCCGGCGCACCAGCTCGGCGCGCGAGCGGCGCTTCATCGAGTACGACTCGCCGAACGCGTACATCTTCGCCATCTACGAGCGGACCGACTCGCCCGTCGATTCGTGGCGCGACGTGATGGATCGGTACGAGGACGACGCGAAGAGCGCCGGCGCCGAGCTCGTCGCGGGGCGTGTACCGATGGCGACCGGGAACGCCCAGGGCCGCGCGTACGCGATGCGCCGCAAGATCAGGGGACAGAAGGCGCCGTACACGACCTTCACGCGTGAAGTGCTCTTGCGCAGCGAGCATCGCATCGACCTCGTGGAGATCGCGCACCAGGGCGAGTCGCTGGTCGGCATCGGCGACGAGATGCTGCGCGTGATGGAAACGCTCGAGCTCCTCTGACCGATGGCGGCGCGCTTCACGCGTCGTGCGGCGCTCGCCGCGGTGTTCTCGCTCGCGGCGTGCCGGCGACGGCCGAAGCCGGGGTCGGCGGAGGGCGCTGCGAAGGGTGATGCAGGCATCGCGGACGGCGGCGTGGGCGACGCGGCGCGGGACGCCGAGGCCGCCTTCGATGGGGGCGCGCTCTACCGCGCGACGACGGGAAGCTTCCAGGTGCGGTTTCCGGAGGGCAAGGCGCCCGAGGTGGAGCACAAGCCCATCACCGGCGGCCTGTCCGTCAGCATGTTCAAGGTGCAGTACGGCACGAGCGGTTACATCGTCACGTTCGACGACTTCAACCGCACGTCGGGCCGCAGCGCGGAGCAGATCCTGGACGGCGCGAAGGAAGGCGTGCTCGAGACCACGGGCGGCACCCTCGACAAGGAAGACCCGCTCACGCTCGAGGGCCATCCCGGCATCGAACTGTCGGTCTCGGCGACCACCTCGGGCATCGCGATGCGGCAGCGCGTGCGCGTGTACCTGGTGGACGGCCGCGTCTACCAGCTGATCGTGGTGGCCCCGACCTGGTCGGGCGCGAGCGCGAGCGAGCAGGAGTTCTTCGATTCGTTCAAGCTGTCGAGAGACGGCGGGTGAGGCCAGGCGACGGCGCGGCACCGTAGCCAACCCGTCGGACAACTCCGGCCTGATCGCTCAGGCCGGGACGGCCACGCCATCGACCACGCCCTCCGCGGTGAGCCGCGCGAGCGTCTCGGTCACGAAATGCGCGTGGTCCTTGTCGTCGGGGTGGAAGCCGGGACGCAGGTACTCCGCGATGCCCTTCAGGAACACGCGCGAGACGATGGGGCGCAGCACCCGTGAATCGCCGTCGGTCTCGGCCGCCTTGCGGAGCGCCTTCATCTCGCGGGCGCAATCGCGGAGCGACAGGCCGTCCTGCGCGAGGAGCGCGCGGGTCGCCTGGATCCAGAAGCCGCCGAGGAGCACCGTGGCGAGCGCCATGCCGGTGATGCGCAACGCGTAGCCGGGATGCACGGCGGCGAGGACGTCGAACGCGACCGACTTGTGCTCCAGCTCCTCCACCGCGTGCCACTCGAAGAGCTGCCGGAGCGCGGGATGAGCGTGCGCGAGCATGCCGCTCGAGAGCGCATCCTCGGCGAGGATCGCCGTGAAATGCTCGAGGGCCACGGTCACCGCGAGGCGCAGCGCAGGCGACGTCGACTTCTCGATCTTGCCGTACGCGAGCGCCTCGTACGGGACGAGGATCGCGTCGATGTCGTAGCCCTGCTCCTTCAGGGTCTCGAAGAAGCGCTCGTGCGTTTGGGCATGACGCCCCTCCTGGCCGAAGAAGCCGCGCACGCGCGCCGCCAGCTCCGCGTCCTCGATCTGCGGGAGGTAGTGGCGCACCGCGCGCACGAAGAAGCGCTCGCCGGCCGGAAAGAGCAGGTTCACGCCGTTCGCGACCTGCGTGGCGGCGGCGCTCTCGCCGAACCATCTCCTCGGGACGCCGGCGAATCCAACGCGTGGCGTGCGCGGGATCGGGACCTTGGCGTGGGTCGTCGAGCCTTCGGTAGCGTGGGTCTGGTTCACGGGGCCTCCATTGAATCTGGTTCAATAGTGTGAGGGCCTATTGAACGTCAGTCAACAGGGCGCTACCCTTTCTGGCGGATGGTCAGGTCGCGGCCGGTGGCGAAGCGGAGCACGCGCCCGCGAGCGGCGCGCGCCGAGGCGGAGCCGCGCGTGCGCCTCGACAACGAGGAGCGCCGCGGGCAGCTGCTCGCGCTGGGCCTCGAGCACTTCGGTGCGCGCGCGTACGACGACGTGTCGATCGACGCGATCGCCGCGGCGGCGGGCATCTCGAAGGGCCTCCTCTACCACTACTTCCCGACGAAGCGCGCGTACTACGCGGCGACGATCCGCGAGGCCGCCGCGCTGTGTGTGGCGTGCACCGAGACCGACGAGGCGATGCCGCCGCTGCTCCGCCTCCATGCGGGGCTCGACGGCTACCTGAGCTACGTGCGCGACCACGCCAAGGCGTACGCCACGCTGCTGCGGAGCGGCGTCGGCGTCGATCCGGAGATCGCGCGCATCGTCGACGAGACGCGCGCGACGTTCATCGCGCGCCTCACGGCCGGCTTCGAGCCGGGGATGCTCCCCTCCTCTCCCACCACGACGCTCGCCCTGCGCGGCTGGATCGGCTTCGCGGAGGCGGTCAGCCTGGGCTGGACGGAGGCGCTCGCCGCCCGCGCCCCTGCTCCGTCACAGGCGCAGATCAGCACGCTGCTCGCGAACGCGCTCCTCGAGATTCTCCGCGCTGCGAGCGTGTAGCGAGGGTCTTCGAGAGAAACGGAATCGGGTCAGCCTTCGGCAAGGACCGTCGACGACGACGGGACGTCTGCCGGCTTCGCGCGCGGCGCCGACTGGCGGAGCACGCCGAGCGCGCGGCGGGCCGCCTCGACCGTGATGTCGCGCGCCTCCACGATGATCGCGGCCACGCCTTCGACCTCGCTGCCCTCCGCGCCGGCCGCCAGCGCGACCGACCGCGCATGCAGCGCCATGTGTCCACGCTGGATGCCGTCCGTCGCGAGAGCGCGGACCGCGGCGAGGTTCGACGCGAGCCCGACCGACGCCGCGATCGCCGCGAGATCCCCCGAGGCATCGACGCCCGCGATCTGGAGAGAGAGCCGCGCGCTCGGATGGACCCGCAGCGTGCCGCCCACCGTGCCGAGCGCCAGCGGCAGCTCGAGGAAGCCCGCGAGCGCGTCGCCGTCGCGCCGCCAGATCGAGAGCGGCGAGTAGCGGCCGGAGCGCGCTGCGAAGGCATGGGCGCCGGCCTCGACCGCGCGCCAGTCGTTGCCCGTGGCGATCACGACGGCGTCGACGCCGTTCATGATCCCCTTGTTGTGCGTGGCCGCGCGGTAGGGATCGAGCTCCGCGAAACGCGACGCGTTGACGATGCCGTCGATGACCGCCTGGCCGCCCATGTCGTCGGTCGCGAGCGACTCGGCCGCGACGCGGCAGCGGACGCGGACGCAGCGCTTGTCGCAGAGGTTGGAGAGGATCCGGAGGCCGACGCGGCCGCCCGCCAGCGCGGCGAGGCGATCGGCGACCGCCTCGGCGATGGTGTTGACCAGGTTCGCGCCCATCGCGTCACGACAGTCGACGATCACGTGCACGACGATCATCGCGTCCGAGGGCTCGCCCAGCGTGCGCACCTCGAGGTCGCGCGCGCCGCCAGCGCGAGCGCAGAGCCCGGGGACGGCGCGGTCGGCCATCGCGAGGATCTCCGCCTTCGCCTCGAGGATTGCCTTCGTGGCAGCGGCGGCGTCGCTCACGTGGGTGAGCTGGATCTGGCTGATCATCAGCGGCGCGTCGATCTCGACGGTGAAGCCGCCCGACGCGCGGACCATCTTCGCGGCGTTCGACGCGGCCGCGACGACGCTCGGCTCCTCGACCACCATCGGCACGACGTGGTCCTGGCCGTTGACGCGCACGTTCAGCGCGACGCCGTAGGGCAGGCTGTACGTGCCGAGCACGTTCTCCACGAACTTGTCCGCGGTCTCGGCATCGAGGCCGCCGCGATCGAGCGCCCGAGCGATCTCGGAGGTCTCCACGCCCGTGGCCTCGCTGACGAGCTTGCGGCGCTCGGCAACGGTCACCTTGTAAAAGCCCGGCAATTGCGAAGTTCGTTTCGTCATGACGTCGAGACCAACCCGGCAATCGCGGCATCCCCCAGGGAGGCCGCGGACTGTGAGAAGATCCTCACTCCTTTTTCATCCAGCGCAACGTCGATCTCGCAGAGGTCGAGCGCGAGGGCGCGCTCCACGAACGCCGGCCCGGGTCGCTTGCTGCCGATATAGGTCGCAACGTCGCCGCCGCCAGCTCCCGAAACACAGAACGCCGCGCCCTCGGCAGCGGCGAGCGCCTCGAGAGCCTCGAAGCCCTCCGGTACGATGGCCACGCCAGCGGACGCGCCGAGCCTCGCCAGCGCGCGCGCGGCGAGCCGGACCGCGGCGACGAACGCCTCGCGCTCGCCCGCGCGCACCGCCTTCGCGGCGGCCTCGGCGATGGAGGTGAGATCGGCAATGCATGCATGATGCACTGAAGGGGCGGCCTCGGCGAGGCGATCCACGAACGCCCGCAGCTCCGAGGTGCGCGCGCTCGTGCTGCAGGCGAACACCGCCAGCACCGTCTGCGCGGGGAGAGCGCGGATCCGGGGATCGCCGGGGACGTACTCGAGGACGCCGCCATACACGCTCGCGGCGACGTCGACGCCGCTGCCGCCGCTCTGCGAAGCGGCGTGCGCCTCGCGCGCGCGCTCGAAGATCAGCCGCCGCACCTGGGGATTTGCGAGGTCGGCCCCCCTCGCGCCTTCGCGGACCGCGAGGGACGCCACGAGGATCGCGGCGCTCGCGCCGAGCCCGAGCTTACGGTCGCCGACGAACAGCGAGGAAGCATCGACGTGCGGGGCGGACGCCGTGCCGAGGGCGGCGCGGACCTCGGGGGTGGGCGCAGCCGTCCGCGCGCCATCGGCAACGGCGCCGCGGCTCGTCGCGACCACGATCGCCGGCGCGCCCGTGAGCACGGCGTACGCGCCGGTCAGGACCAGCTTGCCGGGCGCGAAGACCTTCATGTGGCGCCTCCCGCGCCGGCCGCGACGATGCGCGCGCCCTCGCCCGGAGACGTGTCGATGATCCGCAGGACGCCCGGGACGCGCTCGAGGCTCTCGCGCGCCGCCGCCGCGTCGCCGCTGCGCACGAGGCACTTGAGGTGCGGGCCGGCGTCGACCGTGGCGAAGGCCGGCAGACCTGCCGAGCGCAGCGCGCGCACGTGCTCGAGCACCGAGAGGGTCGCGCCCGTCATGTAGACGATGCCCGCGGCCATGGCGCAGGCATGCATCGCGAGCGCGCTGCGTTCGCTGAGCTCGCCGAGCCGCACGAAGTCGCCCGCGAGCAACGCCTCGCGGATCGCGCGCTGCGACGCAGGCGCATCGGCGACCCACGCGGGGTAGTAGGGGCTCGTCTGCTGGGTGAGGCGCATGCCGTCGGTCGACGACGTCGCCTTCGCGTCCTCGGTGGTCACGCAGACGAGGACGCGGAGGTCGATGGCGGTCGGTCCGGCGACCGGGCGCGCGCCGCCGAGGCTGGGCGTGCCGTCGGGCGCGTCCCCTCCGTCGAGCTCGACGAAGCCGCCGAAGACGCTGCGTGCCGCGCTCGCGGAGCTGCGCCGCGCGAGGTCGGCCACCTGCTCGGCCGACCAGTCGAGGCCCGCAGCGCGGACCGCGGCGAGCGCGAGGGCCGCGAAGCCGGAGGCGCTCGAGGCGAGGCCGCTGGCGGTCGGGAAGTCGTTGACGGAGACGATGCGCGCGCGCGTCGTGGTGTGGGCGGCGGCGCGGACGCGATCGAGCAGCTGGCTCGCGCGCACCTTGGGCCGCGAGCTCTCGGCGTGCGCTCCGTTCAGCTCCAGCTCGTCGTCGACCAGCGTGTCGTCGAAGGAGACGGTGGTGGTGGTGCTCATGCCGGCGAGCGTCACCGAGAGCGACGGCACGGCGGGGATGTTGCCGTCTCCGGCGCGCTTTCCCCAGTACTTCGCGAGCGCGATGTTCGGGTGCGCGATCGCCGTCGCGGAGCGCGTCATAACAGCCCTGCCAGGACGTTGAGCTCGTTCGCGGTCTCGCGCGCCATCGTGAGGTCGCCGCCCACCGTGGTCGCAAAGCCCTCGAAGCCGTCGCGCTTCCAGGCCGCGAGCACCGCCTCGCAGCGCGCCGCGTCCTCCACGAGCGCGACGACGCAGCCGCCGCCGCCGGCGCCGGTGAGCTTCGCGCCGAGCGCACCCGCGGTGCGCGCGGTGCCGCACATCTGCTCGATCTCGGGCGTGGACAGAAAGAGGCCCGAGAGCAGCATCTGGTTCAGATCGAGGAACTGCCCGATGGCGCGCACGTCGCCGGCCTCGATGGCGAGCCGCGCGTTCTTCACGAGGGTGTGGATGGCGTCGAACGTGCGCTGCGTGCTCTCGGGCCGGCGCTCCTTCATGCGGGCCACCGCCTCGACCATCGACTTCGTGCTCGAGGCCTGGCCGCTGTGCCCGACGCAGAGGTGCATCGGCGAGGGCACACGCACGCGCTGGATGACCGGCGGCTCGCCGGCGTTCGGCGAGCGCTGGAAGTGGACGCACCCCCCGAGCGACGCGATGGCGGCGTCGATGCCGGAGGGATTGCCGTGAAACACGCGCTCCCAGGCATCGACGCGCCCGGCGATCACCTCGGGCGAAGCGGAGGGGTCGAGCGCGCGCGCGACGGCCACGCCGAGCGCGGCCGAGCAGCCGAGCCCGCCGCCGGGGGGCAGATCCGCGGCGGCCTCGACGGTCACGGGGCCGATGGGGGTGACGCCGGCCTCCTGCTGCGCGCGGCGCGTGACGACCAGCACGTCGCGCAGGGCGCGCGCCAGGGCCAGCGACTCGTCGGTCGCGTCGTCGCTGACGGTCACGTTCCAGCCGCGCACGTGCAGCGTGCTGGGCGGGATGCTGGGCGGGCCATCCGCCGGCGCGGAGTCGCGCGTGCGGGGGACGGCCTCGGCCCACGCGCCGCGGTCGATGCCCACCGCGAGCGCGGGCACGCCATGCACGACCGCGTGCTCGCCGAAGAGGATCACCTTGCCGTGAGCCGTGCCGCGCCGATTCATGACGAGCGCTCCCCAAGGGCGCGGATGGCGCCCGCGAGCCACGCGCGACCCGGCGAGGACTCGGGCAGCGCCATCGCGGCGAGCGCCGCCCGCGCCTCGGCCAGCAGCTCGTCGACGCGCGCCTCGACGCGCGCCTTGGCGCCGCTCGTCACCATCGCGCTCATGACGTCGTTCACCTCGGCGTCGGTCGCGTCGGCGCGTCCGAGCACGCGCGCGAGCAGCGCCTCGGCGGCGGCGTCGCCCTGCATCGCGGCGACCAGCGCCGTGTGCTTGCCCTGGCGGACGTCGTTGCCGACGGGCTTACCAGTGGCGCTCGCATCACCGAACACGCCGAGCAGGTCGTCACGCAGCTGGAACGCGATGCCGAGCGGGCGTCCGTACTGCGCGAGCTGCGCCACCCGCGCGTCCGACGCGCCGGCGAGCTGCGCACCGATGGCGAGCGGCCCGGTGACCGTGTAGCTCGCGGTCTTCAGCGAATGAATGAGCTCGACGCTGGGGACCGGTCCCCGCGCCTGGTGCGCGAGCATCGGCGACATCTCGGCGAGCTGCCCGCACACGACGTCTTCCTGGATCTGCGCGAAGGCACGCGCGGCGCCGAGCACGCGCTCCGCGGCGAGCGGCACCTCGAGCAGCGCCTGCTGCGCGTACGCGCAAGCGAGATCGCCAGCGAGCACCGCGGCCGTGTCCCCGAGGCGCTTCGAGCCGAGGTAGTCGCGGAGCGCGACGTGCACCGCGGGGCCGCCACGGCGAACGTCGTCGTCATCCATCCAGTCATCGTGGACGAGCAGGTAGACCTGGAGGAGCTCGATGGCGACCGCCGCACGATCCACCGAACGGAGGAGCGCGCCGACGTGCTCGGCGTCGTCGGGCGCGGCCGCTTCCCCGCGGCCCTGGCCGCCGCAGGCATCGAAACCGCACACGATGAGCGCGGCACGCATGCGCTTGCCGCCACGCAGGGCAAGCCGCTCGACGGCCTCGGCGGCCGCGCCGACCTCGCCGCTGATGTGCTGGGCCGCAACCACCTTCGGGCCGAGCCAGATGGCGAGCTGGCCATCCACGTGATGGCGCACCGTCTCGAGCAGCCAGGCGAAGCTCGCGGTGCTCGTTCGCGCGGGCGCACGCGCAGTCTCGTGGGGTCCGGGGGTCTCCACCGGACGCGCCAGTGGCCGGTGGCTGTCGCCGAACTCGGGTGCGCTCATCTGCTGCGGTCCATGGACTCGATTGGTCGGCTGTGCCAGTGTCGGTCTCTGCGAGCGGCCTACGGGACGCATCGACCGGCTCCCCGACGGGTCCGAGCCGGATGCCTGACTTCTACACGAGGGCGTTTCGAAGGCGCCAGAAGGCTTCTTCCCAGGCTCTTCTTTAGGTATGGCCCGCCCGCGCGTCAACGGCGCTTTCTTTTATTTTCGTCTGCGAATCCGCATGGTTTCACTTTTCTTTGAAGAGTTTCTATACCTTAGGGCGAGGCCTCTCCCATGAGCACGATCGGACAGCGCAAAGCAGACCACCTCGCGCTCTGCGCGACGGACGAGGTGGCCTTCCGTGACAAGACCACGCTCCTCGAGCAGGTGCGGTTCGTCCACGACGCGCTGCCCGACCTCGACGAGGGCGCGCTCGACACCTCGTGCAGGATCTTCGGCAAGACGCTGCGCGCGCCGGTCCTCATCGCCGCGATGACCGGCGGCACTGACGAGGCCTCGCGCATCAATCGCGAGCTGGCGGCGATCGCCGAGCAGCGCGGGCTCGGCTTCGGCCTCGGTAGCCAGCGCGCGATGCACCTTCGCACGGAGACGAAGGCCTCGTACGCCATGCGTGACGTCGCCCCGACCGCGCTCGTCCTCGGCAACCTCGGCATCGTGCAGGCCCGCGAGATGAGCACCGCCGACATCGATGCGCTGGCGAAGGGCGTCGGCGCCGACGCGCTCTGCATCCACCTCAACCCCGCGATGGAGCTGGTGCAGCCCGGCGGCGACCGTGACTTCCGCGGCGGCCTCGAGACGATCGCGCGACTCGTGCGCGAGCTGCCGCTCCCCGTCGTGGTCAAGGAGACGGGTTGCGGCCTCTCGCGCAACGTCGGTGAGCGACTGCGCTCGGTGGGCGTCCGCCACGTCGACACGTCGGGCGCGGGCGGCACGTCGTGGGTGGCGGTCGAGACCAAGCGCGCCGAGGCCGCAGAGGATCATGCGGCGCAGGCGCTGGGCGAGGCGCTCTGGGACTGGGGCATCCCCACGGCCGCGAGCGTGGGCATGCTTGCGCCGCTCGGCTTCGAGACGATCATCGCGACCGGCGGGGTCGCGACCGGGCTCGACGTGGCGCGCGCCGTGGCCCTCGGCGCGAGCGTCGCCGGTATCGCGCGGCCGATGCTGAAGGCCCTCAAGGCGGGCGGGCGTGCAGCGGCCCTCGCGTTCATCGACGGCGTCCTCACCGAGCTCCGCGCGGTGATGCTCCTCACCGGCAGCGCCGACGTCGCCGCCTTGCGCAGGGCCCCTCGCCTGCTCGGCGCCGAGCTGCGCCTGTGGCTCGGCCCGCTCGAAGCGCGTTAGACCTGTCGGCCGCCGCGCGGCTTGGGTAAGCTCCTTCGCAGTGTCGTCCACGCCTCCCCCGGAATTCCACTGCCTCGTCGTCGAGGACTCACCGATGATGCGGCAGCTGCTCGTGTTCGCGCTCTCGCGCGTCAAGCAGCTCAAGGTGACCGAAGCAGACGACGGCGTCGACGGCCTGCGCAAGCTTGCCGGCGGCAAGTTCGACATCATCCTCACCGACATCAACATGCCGATCATGGACGGGCTCAAGCTCGTCAAGCGCGTGCGCACCGATCCGGTGCACAAGGACGTCCCGATCGTCGTGATCACCACGGAGAGCGCCGAGGAAGATCGCCAGCGGGCGCTCTCGCTCGGCGCGAACGCGTACATCACGAAGCCGATCCAGGCGCCGCAGGTCATCGCGAAGGTCAAGGAGCTCCTCGGGATCGAGTGAGCGCGCGCTGATGGCCGTCGTCCACGTGAAGATCTGTGGCGTTCGCTCGGCGGAGGACGCCGTCGCCTGCGTCGCTGCCGGGGCCAGCGCGCTCGGCGTCAACTTCGTGCCCTCGAGCCCGCGCTGCGTCGACGTCGCGACCGCGCGCGCCATCGCCCGCGCCGTGCACGCCGCGCCGTCGCGCGCGCCGGACGGGACCAAGGCGATCGTGGTGGGCGTGGTCGCCGACCTCCCGCTCGACGCGCTGCGCGCCCTCCTCACCGACGCAGAGCTCGATTGCCTCCAGCTGCACGGCCACGAACCCCCCGACGTGCTCACCGCGCTCCTTCCGCACGCGTACCAGGCGGTCCGCATCGCGACCGCCGCGGATGCCGCCCTCGCGCGGAGCGTGCCCGGCGACCACCTGCTCGTCGACGCGAAGGTCGAGGGCGCGCTGGGCGGCACCGGACAGACGTTCGACTGGTCGCTCGTCGAGGAGCTCGCACGCACGCGTCGCCTCACGCTGGCCGGAGGGCTGCACCCCGGCAACGTGGAGAGCGCCGTTCGCGCGCTGCGTCCCTATTGCGTGGACGTCGCGAGCGGCGTGGAGAGCGCGCCAGGCGTGAAGGACCACGCGCTCGTCGCCGCGTTCATCGAAGCGGCGCGGCGCGGCTCTTCGACATAGACGACCGGGATCAAGTCCCGTTCCCGAGATCGGAGCGCGCAATGATCTCGGCGCGCGGATCGCGGACGTGCTCGAGGCCCTCGAGCAGCGCGTCCGCCGGGCACTGGCCCTTCGAGACGAGCTCCTCCAACCGGGTGAGGTGCGCGCGCTCCGTCTTGCCCGAGGGCGAGAGAAAATTGCGCCGCTCGAGGCCGCCCGCGGCGATCTCGAGGACCTTCTCGGCGATGGGCTGGAGCGTCGCGCCGCGAAAGCGCGTCTGCAGGGCCTTGTTCCAGACCTCCTTGCGCGACGCGGCGACCTCGTCGTGCGTCCAGTCGGCGGTCAGCGCGTCGGCCTCGGCGAGTGCCTTCGTGTCGTAGAAGATGCCGGTCCAGAGCGCCGGCAGCGTGCACGCGAGCTTCGCGCCCTGCGAGTCCGCGCCGCGCACCTCGATGGTGTTCTTGAGGCGAACCTCGGGAAAGAGCGTGTTGAGGTGCGTCTTCCAGTCGGTGAGGTTCGGCTTGTGGCCCTGGTAGCCGCTCTTCCAGAAGCTGCGGAAGCTCTGGCCGGTGTTGCCGACCTTCTGGCCGTCCCGCTTGAACATGAACATCGGCACATCGAGCGCCCACTCGACGTAGTCGACGAACCCGGCGTTCTTCTTCCACAGCGTGGGCACGAGGCCGGAGCGATCGTTGTCGACG
Source organism: Polyangiaceae bacterium (assembly GCA_043732195.1). Lineage (GTDB taxonomy): Bacteria > Myxococcota_A > Polyangia > Polyangiales > Polyangiaceae > Labilithrix. Next base: position 3,397 of record JAYTHX010000322.1, on the reverse strand, counting down.
TCGAGCCAGACCTTCGCGCGCATGCTCTTGCCGCCGAACGGCTTGCCTTCGACGAACGGCGAGTTCGCGAACAGCGCGGTGGTGAGCGGCGACAGCTTGAGCGCGACGCGCATCTTCAGCATCGCGTCTTCTTCGGACAGGTAGTCGTAGTTCGCCTGCACCGTGGCGGTGCGCAGCATCATGTCGAGCGCCATGCTGCCGCGCGTGGGCAGGTAGTCGCGCATCACGGGGTAGCGCTGCTTCGGCACCATCGTGAACTGCTCGCGCGTGGCAAACGGATGGAAGCCGAGGCCGAGCCACGTGATGCCGTTGCGCTCCGAGAAGTTCGCGAGCTCCGCCATGTGTCCGCGGAACTCGGCGCAGATCTGGTGGCACGTCTCGAGGGGTGCCCCGGACAGCTCGAACTGGCTCCCGGGCTCGAGGGTGATGCTCGCGCCGTCCTTGAGGAGCGCAAGCAGCGGACCGCCCTCCATCTCCGCCTCGGCCTTCCAGCCCTCGGTAGCGGCGAGCTCCTTCATGAGCGCCAGGACGCCGTTGTCTCCTTCGTACTGGAGCGGCGAGCCATCGGAGAACACGCCGAACTTCTCCATCTCCGCGCCCACGCGGAAGCGATCCACGGGCTTGATGGCCTCGTGGAAGACGGAGAGGAGCTCCTCGTAGGTCGTGATCGGCTTTTCGTTGGTATCGTCGGCTGTCACGGCGTTCGCCATCCCAGGTGGGATGCTCCGGAGCGCGCAAAGGTTGCGCCAGGACTGAGGGCCGGCCGTTATAGCCCGGGTTCGGCGGACCGCCGCGAGGAAAAATGTCTCTACGCGCGGACGTGACGGGTCGGGAGCTTCGTCGTGGGCTTCGCGGTCTTCTTGCGGTCGAAGATGCGCACGCGGCGGATGAGCAGGTCGATGAGGTAGACCGCCAGCGCCAGGCCGATGAACCGTGACCAGAGATCCTGGTGGTAGCGGATGGTCTCGCCCGCGGGGTCGAAGACCTGCTTCGCGTCGGGGTCCATGCGGCCGCCCGTCACGAGCGCGGTGCGCGAGAGCGTGACGAGGTCGGGCGCGAGCGCGAGGTACTCGCGCGGGTAAGGGTTCGTGACGTGGCCGAAGCTCTCGGCGACCTGCACGTTCTTGGAGCCGCCCTTGCCGTCCTCGACGCCCTTCTCGAGCGACGCATGCAGGATGAACGAACCGAAGCGTTCGAGCGGAAAGTCCGACTCGTAGCGCCCCGGCGCGGTCTGGCGCATCGGCATCTTGCGGGTCTCGCCGTTCGGCTGCGGGCCGGTCACGGTGAGCTTCGCGTCGAGGCCGTTCTGGAAGCGGTCATCGCCGCCGATGGCGTCGATCGACGCCCTCACGTGGCCGGTGGCAGCGTCGATCTCCGCGCGCATGTCGTACTGCTGGCGCTTCTTCTGGCGCATGTGCTCGCGCACCAGCTGGCCCCAGAACTGCCCATAGCCCGGCCAGCGCAGCCACTCCACCGCCCAGAGGTTCTTGACGTCGCTCGTCCACGCGAGCGACCACCCGAGACCCACGTGCCACCGCGCCAGGATCGGCTCGGCCACCTCGCTCTGGAGGATCTCCTGCGCAGGCGGCGGCTTCATCTTCGTCGCCACGTAGCCGTGGAGGAAGGGCGCCGAGCTCATGTCGATGCCGCGCAGGAAGTCCGCAGGCGACGTGACCTTCGGCTGGAAATACTCCTCGACCGCCGCGTTGCGGCTGACCATCTCGGTCTCGCGCGTGAACACGCGCGGCAGCGACTGCGGGTCGGCGACCTTGTAGAGGCGCCCGCCGCCGCCGTCGGCGATCATGCGGAGGAGCGTCTCGTCGATGCCGGAGCCGAGGCCGACGGCGGAGGCGGTGATGCCCTCCGCGGCCATCGCCTGGATGAGATCGCGGATGCCGTTGTGCGGCGCCTGGCCGTCGGTGAGGAGGATGACGTGCTTGCGGCGCGCGCGCGTGACGGTGAGCGTCTGGTACGCGGCGTCGAGCGCGCTGAAGATCTCGGTGCCGCCGCCGGCCTGGATGCGCGCGATGTCGCTCTGGATGCGCGCGCGGTGCTTCGCCGGCGTCATCCGGACGACGCGCGTGGGCGACGAGTCGAAGGCGATGACCTCGATGAGGTCGTCGGAGGCGAGCGTGTCGGCGGTGGCCTTCGCGGCGGCCTTCGCCATCTCGATGGGGAGCCCGCTCATCGAGCCCGAGCGGTCGAGCACGAGCACCATCGCGACCTGCGGCTCGTCGCGGCGCTTCTCGGCGTCCATGCGGACCGGGAGGATGCGCTCGATGGTGCTGTGCGCCCACCCGCCGAGCCCGAAGCCCGCCTCGCCGCCGGCAAAGAGGAAGCCGCCGCCGAGATCGCGAACGTAGCTCTCGATCGCGTCCTGCTGCGTGAGCGAGACGGCATCGGCCGGCGCGTCGGAGAGGATCACGAAGTCGTAACGTTCGAGCTCGCGGATCGACGACGGGATCTCGCGCGGGCCGCGGATGTCGACATCGAGCTCCTGCGCGGAGAGCGCCGCCGAGAGGTAGCTCGCGCGCGCCACGTTGCCCTCGACGTAGAGCACCGCCGGACGACCAGGCACCGCGACGGAGACCGCGAAGCGATTGTTCTCCTTGAAGCGATCCTCGGGGATGTCGCTGAGGTCGAGCGCGTAGGTCACCTCGCCGGCGACGCGCACCACGCTCTTGAACGTGACGTCGTTGTCGCCCGCCTTGAGATCCAGCGTGCGCACGCCGTCGAGGCCGTTGATGGCCTCGCCCTGCTTCAGGGTGGCGTGGACCTTCTGGGGGCGGCTCGAGAAGATGCTCGCGTGGATGTTGAACGGCTCGCCGACGCGCACCTTGTCCGGCACGCGGAGATCACGGAGCGCGACCTCGCCGGGCACGGGGCGGTGGTAGGGGATGGTGAAGATCTTCACCCCGAAATCGCGAGCGCGGTTCGCCTCGGCGAGGATGTCGCCGTCGGTCTGCACGCCGTCGGTGAGGATGACGGCGCGGCGCAAGTAGCCCGCGGGGAACTGGCCGTACGCGAGCTGCATGGCGCTCGCGAGGTCGGTGGCAGCGCCGAGCCCCGTGCGGCGCGGCCCGTTCTTGTCCGCCGAGGTCGGGACGTCGTGGCGCTCGAGGACCGGCGCCTCCTTCGCGTCGTCGGCGAGGGCCACCACGCGCGGGCGCTTCGCGAACGTGATCACGCGCACGAGTGCATCGGAAGGCTTCTGCTGGAGGCCCTTCGTGATCTCGGCGCGAGCGTCCTCGACGGCGGCGTCCGGCACCGACTCCGAGACGTCGACGAGGTAGACGGTGCAGACCTTCTGCGTGGTGGCGGTGCGCGCGAGGCGCGACAGACCGAGCGCCAGGAGCGCGACGAACACGACGCGCAGGAACGCGGACAGGATGCGCTG
>JAYTHX010000321.1:0-12556 GCA_043732195.1 Polyangiaceae bacterium | reverse complement strand
CATCATTGCATATCCCGGACGATGCCGCCGCCGTCCGACTTGGCCGCTGCAGGCTTGGCACCGGCGGGCGCCGCTCCCGCCGCCGGCGCGACGGTGTTCTTGAGCTCGGCCTGCTTCGCTTTTGCGCGGCCGAGGAGATCGTCGATCTCGTCGTTCACGCCCGGCGGGGCCTTCGCCCCGCGCATCGTCTTGTAGGTCTCGAACTCCTTGATGGCGGTCGAGACCTGTTGATCCGCGCTCGTGCCCGGGATGCTCTGCGCGGTGAGGTACATGAGCCCGAGGTCGTAGTGCGCGGCGGCCAGGCTCGAGTCGAGGGCGAGCGCCTTGTCGAACTCGGTCTTCGCGTCGGCGTAGCGCTGGAGCAGGCGGTAGTTGTCGCCGAGGTTGAGGTGCGCGAGCGCAAGGTTCGGCGCGAAGCGCGTGGCCGACTCGAGCGGCGCGAGCGCCTCGTTCGCGTTGCCGGCCTCGAGCCGCATCGAACCGAGATTGACGAGCGCCTCGACGAGGTCGGGGCGCTTCGCGCTCGCCGCCTCGAAGTCCTTGAGCGCCACGATGCGCGAGCCAGACTCGCGCATGATGAGCCCGCGAAGCAGGTGCGCCTCGGCGTTCTCCTTGTCTCGCGCGGGGGTCGCGTCTCCGAAGCCCTCGAGCACGGCCTGGAGCGCATACTTCGCGAGGTCCATCTTGCGCGCGCGGTAGTGGTCGCGCGCGATGGTCACCATCGCGTCCTTGAAGTTCGGATCCATGCGCAGCGCGTCCTGGGCGAGCTGCTGCGCGGTGGCGTGATCCTTCGCGATCGACTTGACCTCGGCGTTGCATGCCGTGAGGCGCGGCGAGTCCGCCTTCTTCGCGCGCTTGTCGGTGAGGAACGTGTCCGCCTCGCCGGCGCTACCGCCGTTCGCGAGGGAGAGCGCGTAGGCGCACATCGAAAGCTGGTGGTCCGGCGCGTTGGAGAACGCGGTGCGGAACGCCTGCTGCGCGCCCGACTTGTCTCCGAGGTGCTCGTTGACGACACCGAGCGAGTACGGCGGCGACGGCGACTTGGGGTCGAGGCCGCCCGCCTCCGTGAACTTGCTCTTCGCCGTCGCGAGGTCGCCCTTCAGCCAGGCCTGCCAGCCCGCGTCGTAGGCGGACTTCGCGGACCCCGAGAGCCCCGAGGTACCGGCGCCCTCGACGACGCCGACCTGCGCACCTTGGTTGTCGGTGACGGGTGTCCCCGCCCCGGCCTCCGCGCCGGGATAGTTAACGGGCTTGTCGCCACCGCAGGCGGGAGCGACGAGCGCCGCGCCAGCGATCGCCGCGGAGAGCGCGACGAAAGCGACGGCGCGACCGAGAGGAGGGCGACCAGGAAAGTTGCCGAGGAGCTGGAAAGTACGCATCGGTTATTCCTCGTTCACGGGGCGGCAGGCAACGACGAGGCGTTGCCCTGCGGAGGCGGCAGCGCGGAGAGGCCGGGGCGCGTCTGCACGTACTGGCGCGGCGAGTAGGTCAGGCGCGTCGCGCCCTTGTTCGTCGGGTCGGGCGTGGACGTGACGTACTCGGCCATCTTCGCGTCGCCGCCGGAGATGATGTCCGTGTAGTAGGCGAGCCGGCTGACGGCGCGTGAGAGCTGCGGGTTACGGATGTTGTACTTGCGCGCGTAGGCGACGGCCGACGCGTAGCGCTTGATCATGACTTGGTCGGCGCCGTCGAGCTCGATCTGCTTCTTCTGGCGCCAGAAGTCAGTCTTGCCGTCCTCGAGCTTGTCGGCGATCTCCTCGAGCTCGGGGCGGCCGCTGTCACGCATCTGCTTGATGGTGGCGCGCTCCTGGGCGGTGAAGAGCTCGTCGTTCTTGAGGACCATGTTGTAGAGGCCCGTGCGGAGCGTGTCGTAGAGCGCGCCCTGACGGGCGATCGCCGTCGGCACCCACTCGAGCGACTCGTACTTCTTGATCATCTTGTCGAGCTCGAGATCCCACCTCTCGGCCTCGGCAGCGTTCGCCTGGTAGCGCCCCTTCTTCTTCATGACGGGCTTGCCGTCGGGGCCCATGACCGCCTTCTTCGTCTTCGGGTCGATCTGCACCTCGCCGAAGATGTCGTTCACGTTGCGCGCGTACTTGTGCTTCGCCGGGTCGTCGAAGCCCGCGGTGATCTGATCGTCGAGGGTCGTGAACTCCGCCTCGGCGGCGTAGTCGACGTACGGGACGGACTGCGCCTCGCTGCGGTTGTCCTTCACGGGCGCCTTCGCGCGGTAGTTGTCCCAGGCGGCGACGGTGCTCTTGAACCAGCCCTTGTAGGCCGGGTCGGCGACCGACTTCTTCATCCGCCCGACGCCGTAGGCGGCCTCGACGAGGTACTTCGCCGCGCCCGCGGACGTGCGCTGCGTCTGGAAGTAGCCGATGAGCCCCTGCTCCGCGGCGAAGCGGGTCTGGCGGTTCGCGCCGGTGTCGCCCGCGGTCGGGCTCCACTGCTTGTAGTCGTAGCTCGCGACCGTGTAGTCGGCGTTCGCCTTGTCGTCGGCGGTCGGGTTCGTCTTCAGGAGGATGCGGTAGGCCGCCATCATCTTGTCGCGCTGCCCGAGGTTTGCGTAGAGGATCATCGCGTTCTTCGAGTTGTCGCGGCGCTTGGCCTCGGGGAAACGCTCGTTGGAAGCGATCTTGTCGTAGGTCTCGGCAGCACGCTGGTAGTTGAAGAACGAGTAGTACGTCTCGCCGAGCGCGGAGTACGCGTCGCCGAGGTAGCCGATGCGCTCGGCGTACTTCTTAGGGTCGGCGGCCGCCTTCGTCTTCGGGTCGCCCTTCTGCAGCGCGTTGAGGCGCGCGTCAGAGCCGTAGTCCGAGATGAACAGGTTGTAGAGCGCGATCGCCTTGTTGTACTCGCCGATCTGCTTGTACGCGTACGCGGCGTTCATCGCCGCCTCGGGCGCCTCGTCTCGACCGGGCGCGGCGGCGAGCGCGGACTCGTAGAGCTCGCCAGCCTTCTTCCACGTCTCACGCTTCTCGGGCGCGTCGGGGTTCTTGCACTTCTGGCCGATCTTCGCCTCGCACGCCTTCTCGAACTGCTCGCGGGCGCGGAGGAAGCCGGCTTCCTGGATGGTCGGGTTGATGATCGAGCCGGCCTTGCCGGCCTGCTCGGGGTTGAACGCGCACGTGTGCGCCTTCTCCGCCTCGGCGAGCTGGATCGAGCGCTGCGCGTCGCGTTCGAGGTTGCTCATCGTGATGAGCTTCTCCCACGCCTTGTAGCCGAGCTCGTCCTTGCCGCAGTGCTCCTTCCACATCGGCTCGAAGCGCGCGCGCGCGAGGTCGAACTGGCCGTAGAGGAAGTACTGCTCGGCCACGTAGTACTGGTAGTCGTTCGAGCGGTGCTGCACGTCGAGCGACGGCGGCACGATCTTCACGTACTCGTCGCGTGCCGTCATGCTCTGCGTGACCACCGCGGGGATGGGATCGCGGAGGACCTTGCGGGTCGCCTCGTCCGCGTTGTCGAACTTCACCTCTTCGCGCTTCTCCACGCCCGCCCCGCCTTGCTCGGCGCGCTGGAACGCAAGATCGCGATCGACGTCGCTCACGTCGACGACGAAGAAGGCGGCGTTGTCGAGGTACTTGTCGTCCTCGTTCGAGTCGCGAACGTCCATCGCGGCAGCGAGGGCCTCGTCGATGTCCTTCTTGGATGGCTCCGGGTACGCCTTGGGCGCGGCCTTGTGGAGGACGACCTGGATGCGGACGTACTGGCGGCGCGCATCGGCGAGCCAGTAGCGGCTCTCGTACGCGTCCGGCGCGTTCTCGTCCTGTTTCAGGTAGCCATACCAGCCGATGGCGGCGAGCTTGTACTCGGTGGCGGCGCGCGACAGCAGCTCGAGCTGGCGACCGGGATCGTTCGTCTCGCCGGCCGACGCGAGGCCGGCCTTGCCGTTGTTCGTGTGCTGCGCCGCGGCCTGGCGGAGACCGCCACGCACGAGGCGCTCCGCGTTCTGGATCGCGGCCGGGTTGTCCTTGTTCGCGTCCACCCACGGCGTGTTGCCGATGTAGTTGGCGAGCTTCGTGCGCGCCTCGAGCGCTTTCTGCGCCGTCGCGTCGTGCTCGGGAGTGCCCGGGCGCTTCGTGATGTTCAGCTGGTCGTAGGTCTCGGCGATCGAGTTCTGCGTGTCGGGCGCCGTGGGATCCATCGGCCACCTCGAGATCATGGTCTCGTAGACCTCGACGGCATTCGCGAACTGGTTGAGGCTCCGGTACTCGAGCGCGAGCGCCCGGTAGATCTCGATCGTCCAGGGCTTGTCCTGGGGGATGAGGTTCGGATCCTTCACGCGGTCGATGCCGACGTGGAGCTTCTTCTCCGCGACCTCGGGGCGCGGCTCGGTGTCGAGGATGTCGGGCCGACCGATGAACGGCTCCCAGTCCTCGGGGCCCTTGAAATCGACGTTCGTGAGCGAGCCGGCGATGTACGTGTACGCCTCGTTGCGGAAGTCCGCGCCGTTGTCGCCCGTGATCTTCTGCTGCTCGTCGGTGTAGTTGAGGAGGACGATGAACTGCTTCGTCGCCGCCTCGTAGCGCTGCTGCTTGAAGAGCGCCCAGGAGTACTTGTAGAGAGCGACGCCGTAGAGCGGCGGCTTCTTGTACTTCATCGACTGCGTGTACGCAGAGGACGCGCGGTTGTAGCCCCACACCGAGCCCGGGTCCTCCTTGGTCACGCCGCTGCCGAAGTCCAGCTGGTCGAACTCCCAGTTGCCGATCTGCCACCAGATTTCCGCTACGTACTTCGGGTCCTCGCCCTGGCGCACCGCGGGCTGCGGGATGTACTTGCAATCTGCACCGAAGTAGGGATCCGTGTAGACCGTCTCGGGGTTCTTGCGGCTCACCGCCTTGGGGTCGCGGTACTTGTTCCGCCAGGCCGTCCAGAACGCCTCGTCGTGGTCCTGGGGCATCGGCTTGATGGTGTCCTTCTCCGGATCCTTGAGATCGGAGGGCACCGGATACTCGTAGTGGTTCGTGCACACGAGCGAGCGCCAGACCTGCATCGCCTCGGGGATGCGGCCCGAGTCGTTCAGGGCGTGGCCGAGGAAATAGTAGATGCCGGCGATCTCGCGGTACTTCGGGTACTCGCGGATGACGCGCTTGTAGAGGGCGATGGCGGACTTCAAGCCGATCTCGACCGGCTCGGTTGCGTCCTCGGAGCGCGCGCGCTCCTCGTAGAGCGCGGCGAGGCGGTACATCGCGTCGGGCGTGGCCTCGGGCTGCGAGCGCGGGCCGCTGTAGACGGCAATGAACTCCTCGAGGCGCTTGATCGCGATGTCGCGTGCCTTGCGGAGCTCGGCCTTCTCGATGGCGATCTCGCGGTCGAGACCGGAGAGGACCTCGCGCTTCTTCGACTCGTAGTGGAGGCGAATGATCGTCGTGACGGTGTCGCGGTAGTCCTTCGCACCCTTCTCGTAGGCGTCGACCTCTTCCTTGAGCGCACCGAGCGCCGCGACCTGCTGTGGGGTGGGCGGCGGCGGCGGCGGATTCATCTTGCGGACGGTCGGCGCGCTCGACGCGACGGAAGCGACGGGCGCGGTGTCGGTCCCGCCGTCGGTCGTGCTGCTGGTCGAGCCCGCGTCGCCGCTGGTGTTCGTGTTCGGCGGGGCGCCGGCAGCGGTCCCCGACACGCCCTTGAGCGCGGGCTTCGCGGGCGCGGGCTTCGCGGGCGCGGGCTTCGCGGGCTGCGCTGCGGCGAGCCCCGGAACGGCGAGCGCGCTCGCGACGAACGCTGCGAAGAAAGCCTTTTTAAGGGTCGTGATCGACATTCGAGGTGCTCTCACTTCTGCTCTTCCCGCGCGCTCACGTGCGGCTCACTTGCTCGCCGGCTTCGGTTCGCCGGAGTCGTCGAGGACCTCGCGGAGCTCCTCGTCGAGGAGCTGCTCCTCGCGCGCGCGTTCGGTCTGGAGATTGTGCACGCGGTCGAGCTCCTCCTCGCGGACCTCCCACGCCTGCTCGGTGATCCCGACGTCGGCGCGGAGGATGATCCCGCGGAGCTTGTCCCGCACGAGGAGGAAGTTCCGCTTTGCGACCTGCCCCACGAGATCGTGGGCCTCGGCGTCGTAGGCACCGAGCGTCATGTTGAAGCCGTTGATCTTCACGCGCTCGTTCTCGACCTTCGCCTGCACCTCGCCGATGCGCGCGGCGACCTGGCGCTCGAGCTCGGCGAACTGCTGCACGAGGCGGTCCTCGACGGCGCGCGCCTGCTCGAGCGCCGGACGCACCTTGCCGCCGTAGCGCTGCGCGCCGCCGCCGGCCTGGCCCTGCGAGGCGAGCTGCACCTCACGCTCGAGCGCGTCGCGGAATTGCACGCGCGCGACGGCGTCGTTCTGGTAGCGCGCGTCGCCGATGCCGATCTGTGCGCGACCCACCTCGATCTGGCGGCGCAGGTCGACGATCTCGCCCTGGCGCTGCTTGAGGAGGCGCTCATTTTCGTCGAGCTCGGCGTTGAAGCGCTTCACGTCGTCGGGCGACCGCGCGACGCCGTGCTGCGCGTCCTCCTTCAGCATGCGGCGGAGGCCGTTGATGGTCGCGTTCAGGTAGTCGACCTCGACGGCACGCCGCGAGAGATCCTGCGAGACCGAGTTCCACTGGCGCATGCCGGCGTAGTCGCGCTCGGCGAACTCGCCGCTCGAGATGGGCAGGCCGCTGACGATGCCCTGCGCCTGCCGACGCTGCTCGCGGACCGTGGCGATGTCGCCCTGGAGATCCTTCGGCTCCTCGTCATCCATGCCCTTCGCGATCGCGAGCCGCATCTTCGAGATGCGGTTGAGGAGCGAGAGCGCGCGCTCTTCTCCCGCCTGCAGCTCGGGGAACGCGCGCACGCGGTTCGTGGCGTTGAGGATGATGTTGAGCTTGTCGATGAGCTGGTAGCTCTGACGGATGAGCGTCTTGCACTGGTTGACGTCGTCGATGACGGCGAACGCCATCGGGCCGTCCTCCGCCTCGCGCGCCCAGCGGATGGCGAGCGGCGGGATCTGCTCGTTCTGATCGAGTAGATCGAGCTGCTGCTGCGAGAGCTTGTCGTAGTAGACGGCGGGCTCGGGCGAGCTGTCGATGAACGCCTCGAGCTTCGCGCGCATCGGCTCGTACTCCTCTCGAACGCCGAGGTAGAGCTGGAGTGACTTGTCGAACGCACCTGCGCGGAGGAGGAGATCCGCGCGGAGGAGCGTGCCGTCGCCGACGAGCGGGGAGCTAGGGTCGGCGACCTGGAGGACCTCGAGCGCGCGCTCGGCGCGCTGCACGTCGCCGAGGCGAACGTAGACCCACGCGAGCTCGTAGAGCATCGTGCCGAACTCGGGCGAGTCGCGGCCGACCTTGGAGTAAGCCTCGGCGGCCTGCGTGTAGTTCTCCATCTCGTAGTGGAGGCGACCGATCGCCATCCACGCGAGGTCGATGACCTGCTTGTGCTCGTCGGTGTCGGGGGGCAGCTCAGTGACGGCGCGGAACTGCTCGATCGCGACCTTGAAGTTCGTGGGCGTACGAGGCGTCGCGTCGGCGGGGGCGTTCGCGGGCGTGGGCGGCGGCGCGGTGGGGCGCGCCTGCTTGATGGCCACCATGCCCTGGAAGTAGCGGGCCTGGTGCGTGTACGCGTTGCCGCCAGTGCCCGAAGGGCCAGGACCGGCGACCGACTGGAGCGCGCCGAGCGAGCTGCCGTAGTCACCCTTGAAGTAGTAGCCCTTGCCCTTGGCGTAGAGCAGCGCGGCGTCGACCTGGGCGGGCGGGACCTGGTTGATCTTCTGGAAGACCTCGTCGAGCCCCTTGATGTCGTTGATGCGGAGCGAGACGTCGACGAGGCGCGCGAGCGCCCTGCCGAAGTACGGGTTGAAGCGCGGCTCCTGGTAGCGGTCGACGAGCGCGCGATAATCGCGACGCGCCGACAGGTACTCCTTCTGCGCGTAGAACGTCTCGCCGCGGAGCCACAGCGCGTCGGGGTACGACGGGGTGTCCGGAAACTCCTCGAGGATCTCGCTGAAGACGACGACCGCGCGCGGATAGTCCTTCGTGCGGAGAAGCAGCTCGCCGTTCGTGAGGCGCTGCTCGACCGTGTACTTCTGCGCCTTCGCCTTCTCGATCGCCGCCTGTACGGTGGCGCTCTCGCGGTCGATGGTCGTGACCTCGGTCTGCGCGCGCGCGGCGTCGCCATCAGGATCGGCGGCAAACGCGACGTGCGTGCTGCCGATCGTGGCGAGCACGAGCGCGAGCGAGGTCGCGCGTCGGGAAAGACGGGCGGCCAAGACTACTTCCCTCCTCCGATCTGGAGGCTCCCACTGGCGGCAGGTGCGGCGGCCTTCGTGGTGCTTCCCGGCGCGGCCGGAGCAGGCGCAGCGGAGATCGATGCGCCGAGCGCGCCGACCTTCTCCGCCCACTCGATGGTGGGGCGCTGCTCGAGGGGCGTGGTCACTCCGCCCTTTTCGAGCGCGGTGGAGATGAGGGAGAGCGTCTTGCCTTCGACCGACGTGAAGGAGTGCGCGCTCTTGACCTCGAACTTGTAGCCGCGGAGGTACGTGAAGACGCCGTAGCCGTTGCCCTGGAAGTTCAGGACCACCTGCACCGTGTGATCGCCCGGCGGGATCGAGCCCGAGAAGATCGGGATCTCCTTCTGGTCGGCGAGGGCCCCCGTGTCGTCGGCGCGGTTGTACTGGACCGCGCCGTCCACGACGAAGAGCGCGCGCGTGAGGCGGAACGCGCTCGACATCTCGTTCTTGAAGAGCACCTCGGCGCGCGAGCCGGCGGCGCCGCCCGAGAGGATCGTGTCGCTGAGCAGCGCGAGGCGCGTGTGGCTGCGGCGGATCTGGTCCTTCAGCTCGTCGACGCGGGCCTCGAGATCGCGGAGGCGAACGCTGTAGGTCGCGCCGTCCATCGCGCCCTTCTCCGGGATCGGGACCGCCGGTCCCGTGCCGGTCGCGACGGGCGCGGCGCCGCCGTCACCGGTCGCGACGGGCGTACTGCCCCCGTCCTTCGACGCGGTCGCGGGAGCGCCCGCGTCCTTGCCCGCAGCGACGGGCGCGGCGGGCTTCGCGGGGGCCGGCTTCGTGGCCTGCCCCGACGCAGACAGCGCCGTCGCGCAGACGGCGCCTGCAAAGAGGAGCGCGGCAAAGGACCGAGCGAGACCGCGGTGGTGGACTGCCTGACGACGCATGCGTGCTCCCTTTTTCGAACGTGGTGCCGCGAGGCGCACCGAAAGACGATTGGCCGTTCACCCTGCGCGCTCGCGCAGTGCGCCTGACCCTACTCGAAGCGCGACGAGTGTAGGCGCGCAGGCTCGTGTGTTGCAACCCATGGCTGAGGCATCTTTGACCGTGAGGCGTCGGTTGGACCTTGACATGCCTGCGGTGGCAGGCATGGCGCGCGACGCTTGAGCGCGGCCGCGAAGGGGCCTATCACCACGGGAAGACATGGGGAGGGTGGCCACCAAGACGACCAGCGCGATGCCGAGCTCGCGCACGGTCGTGCTTGCTGCGCCCGCGCGTTTCGATGGGCTTTTCCCCCGGGTGCGACACTTCACGAATCCAAGAACTTTCGTGGGGCTGGCGCGTCTCCACGACCAAGGAAATGCCTTCCGCCGTGTCGGGGAAACCCTCCAGCTCGCGTTCATGCGGGACGCCTCGCGATGACCACGCGCACCCCGTCCCGCCCCGACCCGCCCGACGAGTTTCTGATGCTCCGCTACCAGCAGGGCGACAAGAGCGCGTTCCCCGTCCTCGTGCTGCGTCACCAGCAGGCGCTCTTCAACTTCGCGTTCCGGCAGGTGCGCATGCCGCAGCTCGCCGAGGATGTCGTTCAGGAGACCTTCGTGCGCGTCGTGCAGAACGCCGCCGACTTCAAGCACGAGGCGCGCTTCACCACCTGGGTCTACACCATCACGCGGAACCTCTGCATCGACCAGCTGCGGAAGCGTGCGCTCCGCAGGCATCCCTCGCTCGATCAGGCGAACGGAGAGGAGGGCGACGGGCCGACGCTCGGTGAGCAGACCGCCGATCCCCGGGCCAGCGTGGAACGCGAGGCCACGGGGACCGAGCTGAAGGAACGCATCGCGCGCGCCGTGGACAAGCTCCCCGACGACCAACGCGAGGTGTTCCTGATGCGCGAGGTCTCGAACTTGCCGTTCAAGGAGATCGCCGAGATCACCAACGTGCCCGAGAACACCGTGAAGAGCCGCATGAGGTATGCGCTCGAGCGCCTCCAGGAGGCTCTGGCCGAATACGAGGACTACGCGCGTGCGCTTCGCTGACTCGAATCTCGAAAAGTACTAAGGAACTGGAACCGGAAACGACGATGGACTGCGAGAAGTTCGAACCCCTACTCCTCGACGAGCTCTACGAAGAGCTGGACGAGGTCACGAGCGCGGCGGTCAAGCGCCACGTGTCGGGGTGCGCTCGCTGTGCGTCGATCTGGAACGGGATGCGCTCGACGCGGCGAGCGGTCGCGCTGCCCATGCTCGAGATGCCGTTGGGGCTCGAGAATCGCATCCTCGCCTCGGTGAAGGAGGCGCAGATGGTCGTCCCGATCCAGAGCCGCGCCTCGCGCGCGCTCTCGTGGGCGGGCAGCTGGGCGATGCGCCCGCAGACGGCGATGGCCGCGGTGTTCCTGCTCATGATCGGGACGAGCGCGTTCGTCATCCGCTCGCGCCACGGCGATGCGAACAGCTCCGCCGAGGGCGCCGCGTCGGTGTCGGTCACCGAGAAGGGCGAGCCCGCCGGTCAGGCGCCGCCCGGCGATCAGGACTCGCTCGACAACAAGGCGGCAGCTGCTGCGCACGGTCCGAACGCACCCGCCCCCGTGACGCCGCCGCCAACCGCCACGGCTGCGGCGAGCGCCTTTGCGATGAACGCGGATCCGTCGTCGGCCGGCGTCATGGACGGCATCACCGCCGGCAAGGGCCGCGCGAAGGCCGACGAGGGCAAGCCGATCGCAAACGCGCTCCTCGAGGACGAGAGCGCGGCGAAGGACAAGGACTCGGAGCTCCGCAAGGAAGAGGCGCGGACGCGCGGCAACGAGAAGAAGTCGGCCGCCCGCGGCGCTGCGGCCCCGCCGCGCGATCTCGGCGGGATCGGCACCGCGGGCCCGTCGGGCGGCGCGCCCGCGCAGGAGTACTACGCACCGAACGCCCAGACCGTCGCGCCTCCCGCCACGAAGGCGCAGAACGCCGGGCCGCAGGACGGCTTCTCCGCCGGCATGGCCGCGTACCGCACGCGCAACTACTCCGAGGCGACGCGTCAGTTCGACGGCGCCGCGCGCTCCGGCGATCAGAACGCCGCGCTGTGGGCGGCGAAGAGCGTGAAGGACGGTAACGGCGGCTGCACCGCCGCGATCGGGCGCTTCGAGGCCATCGCCACCAGGTCGTCCGGCACGTGGGTCGGCAACGAGGCTTCGCTCGAGTCGGCGCGCTGCCAGATCGCGCTCGGACAGCTCGACCCCGCGCGGGAAAAGCTCACGAAGCTGACGGCCTCGTCCTCGCATGCCGCGCAGGCGCAGCAGGAGCTGAACGAGGTCGCGTCGCGTCGGAAGGCCGGAGCCGGTGGCGGCGCCGGCGCCTCGCGTCCCGCGGCGGCTCCGCTCCGCGCGCCCGCGCCGGCCCCCAAGCCCGACTCCGCCGACACGGCGAGCGGCTTCTGAGCTGCGGTACCGTGGCCGCCGCGAAGCACGCTCCGCACCTCGAGCTCGACGAGCACCAGGCCGAGCGGGCGCTCGCCGCCTGGCGCGAGCACGACGCGGCGCACGCGCTTCACGGTCATGATCGCGCAGCGCTCCGCGCCGCCGACGCGCCGCGCGCGCTCGTGCTCGAGCACCTCGTGCGCCCCGGCCTCGCGCGCGACCTCTACAACGCCTGCGCGCGCCTCGGACGGCTCCTGGCCGACGCTGGCGCCTCCCCTTCCGTCGCGGTCACCACGCTCGACGGCGCGGTGCGCGCGCTCGAGGACGCGGGTGTCCCTTGGGATCTCGCACGCCTCGCGCCAGCGCGCGCGTCGGTCGCGGAGGGCTACTTCGCGAGCGTCGTCGACGGCGAGAGGCTCGCGGCGCGCCGCGCCTGGGAGCATCCGGCGTGCGCGGTGAAGGTCGGCAAGGACGTCGTCGCGATCGTGGCGGGCTTCCCGGCGGACGACGGCGAGGCGCTGGCCGACTGGGCGGCGCGCGTGGCGCTGGCCGTCTCCCGTGACGGGCACCGGTCGGCGATCGTCGCGGGCGACGGGCCGGCGGTCGCCGAGCTCACGCAGGCCCTCGCGCTCGTGGGAATCTCCCTCGCCACGAGCGCAGAGCCGCCGGGGTGGCTTGCCTCGCTGCTGAAGCGCGGTTGAGGGTTGGGCACGGACGCGTCGTGACGATACTGCGACGGCGCGGGGTCTGATACAGTCCGCGCCGATGTTGAGGCGCGTCTCGTCGCTCGGCCTGCCTGGCACCGTCTTGCTTCCGACGCTCGTCGGGGCGCTCTCGTTCGCGCCGGCCTGCGGCACCTCGGCGGACCCGCCGCGCCCCCCCCAGATCGCGATCAGCACGGGCCTGCTCCCGCGCGCCGTCCTCGACAAGGTGGTGAAGCTGCGACTGACCGTGCTCGAGGGCTCGGT
>JAYTHX010000320.1:0-12571 GCA_043732195.1 Polyangiaceae bacterium | reverse complement strand
AGGGTCATCTGCGAGCGGAAGACGGCGACGCCATCGAGCTGCTGGACGAAGCGCGCGACCACCGGGCCCTTGCCGGTGTCGGTCACCGACTCGAGCTGCGCCGAATCGACGACCTCCTGGCGCAGGCCGTAGGTCTTCGCGACACCGCGCAGCGTGCTCCACGCCGCGTCCTTCGCCGGCTTGCCCTTCGACTGCCCCTTCACCGCGGCCTTCACGTCGAGCCACGCGAAGCGCGGCAGGCCCGTGCGTTCGTCGCGATGGACGATCGACGCGGTCACCGGGGTTATCTCGACGGTGGGCGACGAGCCAGGCCCGCCGCCGTTCTTTTCGTCGCGTCGCGAATCGGCGCCGCAGGCGCCGAGGAGGCCGAGAGCGACGACACCGAGGACGACCGATCCGAATCCGCGCGTGTGCATGCGCGTGTCTTACCAACTCTGATCGTCGGCATTGTCATCAAAGAAGCAGCGATAGCAAAATTGCTGGCAGCCACCATCGACCGAGCGGAAGGCATGCGGGATCCATCCCGCATTCGATTGCCAAAAGACAAGGACCTAGACACCACCGTTGCCGGCGGGGACACGCAGCCTTGCTGGTTCGCTCACGTGACGACGAACAAGCAGGGCAAGCTGGAGGACATCAAGGGCCTCTACGCGCGCGCCTGCAAGGGCGACAATTGGGAGGGCTGCTCGGGCCTGGGCGACGTCCTCCAGTACGAGACGAAGGAGGTGGAGGCCGCGAAGCTGCACGGCATCGCCTGCCTCAACGGCTTCTCCAACGCGTGCACGAACTATGGTGTCGCCACGTACTTCGGCCGCGGCGGTATCAAGGAGGATCGCGGGCTCGCGTTCAAGCTGTGGAGCCGCGCCTGTCGCCTCGGCGACTTCGTGGCGTGCTCGAACGCCGGGGTGGTGGTGAACAAGGGCGAGGGCGGCGTCGCGCGCGATCCTTCGGCGGCGCGCAAGCTCTTCGAGGTCGCGTGCAAGAACAACGACGCTGGCGGCTGCTCGAACTACGCATTCATGGTGGAGAACGGCCTCGCGGGCGCGAAGGACGTCAAGGAGGCCTTCAAGCTGTACGTCGGCGCGTGCGACGGCGGCAACGCCGCGGCGTGCGTCAACGGCGGCCTCCTGCTCGAGGAGAGCGCGCGCAACGACAAGCCGCGGATCGCGCAGGCGCTCTCGCTCTACGAGAAGGCCTGCGCGCTCGAGTCGGTCGGCGACGGGTGCGCGTCCTCGGCCGAGAACAAGGAGCTCTACGGGAAGTTCTACAACCCCGAGCAGATCGAGCGGCGCTCGTGTGACGGCAGCACGCAGTCGGAGCTCGGCTGCTTCAATGCCGCCGTGGTCTACGCCGACGACAAGTCCGGCCAGAAGAACCAGGAGAAGATGGTCGAGTTCGCGAAGCGCGCTTACAAGAGCGCCGGCGCCACCAAATCCCTCTGCAAGAACTTCCGCTGAATTGCTCATTTATTTTACGGTGTACATTTGGGACGTGCACCCGCACGGACAAGCGCTATGGAGGAGCCGTGAGTCGTATTCTCCCCGTCGCCGGCGCCCTCTTCCTTTCCTTTGCCCTCGCGTGCTCGTCGTCGTCGTCGCAGCCGACCACCAGCACGCCCCCGCCCGCAGCCGAGGATCCGCAGGCCACCGCGGACGCGAAGGCGGCGCTGCTGCCCGCCATCGACGCGCTCGTCGATCTGCGCTTCGAGGCGACGGCCGAGGATCGCGCGGGCGTCGTCGCGACGTTCAGCACGTCGAAGGTGACGTTCCCCGAGCTCGACGCGCTGGTGCGCGGCGGTCGCGCCGCCTACCCGAAGGCGTCGCCCGCGCTCCTGGGCAAGATCACGAAGCAGACGCTCACCACGTACTTCACCGACTACACCGGCGCGTACTACCTCTACGTGCCCGAGGGCTACGATCCGGGCCAGGCCTATCCGCTGGTGTTCGTCGCCCACGGCGGCAACTCGGCGATGCCCGTCGCGACCGCCGAGTCCACGGCGCACGACTACATCGGCGCGTACTGGCCGGCGCTCGGCAAGGACTTCAAGGCCATCGTGGTGGCCCCCGCGACCACCGTGGGCTGGGGCAGCGTGGGCAACGTCATCCTGTTCGACACCATCTCCAAGCTATCGCGCCAGTTCCACATCGACGCCGAGAAGGTCTACGTCACCGGCCAGTCGATGGGCGGGCACATGTCCTATCGCACCGCGCTCAACTTCGGTGACCGCTTCGCCGCGTTCTCGCCCCAGAGCGGCGGCTACGACTACGCGTCGACCGAGAGGGGCGACGTCATCCCGAACCTCTTCACCACGAGCGCGTACGTCACCTACGGCACCGCCGCCAAGGGCGAGCTCTACGGCATCGGCGACGACAACAACAAGAACAAGACCTGGCTCGACGCGCACCGCTACGACTGGACGATGGTGGAGAAGGACGGCGGCCACGAGATCTACGCCGACGAGCAGCCGAAGGTGGCCGCGTTCTTCGCGAGCCACCCGCGCCAGACGTACCGCAAGAAGACCTATTACAAGGGCGGCGGCGCCATGGCCTTCACCGCCGAGCAGCTCGACACGTGGGACCGCGGCTACAAGGCGGTGCCGGGGCGCGTCCTCCGCTGGAACGCGCGCCACTGGCTCGAGGTCACGCCGCGCCCCGGCGCGAAGGACGCGATGGTGTTCTACGGCGATGTCGGCGAGGGAAACAGGATCACCATCGAGTCGACGGGCGTGCGCAACCTCCGCGTGTACGTGCATCCCGCGATGGGGCTCGACCTCGCGCAGCCCATCACGGTGGTGGTGAACGGCGAGACGCTCTCCAGCGCCGTCGTGACCCCGAGCATCGAGACGTTCCTCGACCAGCTCCGCGACTTCGACGATCGCGGGCGCCTCTTCTGGGGCGCCATCGACGTGGCGGTGACGACCGACCACGCCGTCCCCGAGCCGAGCAACTGAGGTGCGGCTCACCCGGGTTACGACGTTGCTCGCGCTGCTCGCTGCGGCCTCCACCGGATGCGCGGCGGTGAGCGGGGACGGCGGCGCGAACGACGAGCACGTGGCGCAGCAGAAGCAGGCGATCCAGGGCGGAGACGTCGAGCGTGCGCGCGCCAACGTCGGCCTGCTCGAGTTCGCGAGCGGCAACTTCGGCACCGCGACGCTCATCACGCCGCGCGTCGTCGTCACCGCGGGTCACGTCGTG
Organism: Polyangiaceae bacterium; assembly: GCA_043732195.1. Lineage (GTDB taxonomy): Bacteria > Myxococcota_A > Polyangia > Polyangiales > Polyangiaceae > Labilithrix. The sequence goes on along the minus strand of JAYTHX010000320.1, from coordinate 9,377 downwards.
GGCGGCAACATCCAGGGCTTCTTCACCGGCGAGGGGCGGCCCATCTTCCGCGGGCCGGACACCTCGGTCTCCGCGGAGATGAAGAAGCACGGGGTGAGCGCGAAGCTCACGCACCCCTCGTACCAGTGCACGACGGACTGCGCGAAGTGGAAGGGCGCGGACCTCGACCTCGGCCTCGTGCTGCTCGATGCGCCGGCCGCCGAGTACCTGCCCGGCACGATCGGAGGCGGGGCGCTGGCGAAGGGCGCGACGTGCAGCACCACCGGCTACGGCAACCACGTGCTCGACTGGGACGCGGGGGACGCAGCGCCGTACGTGAAGCAGAAGCGCTCCGCGGCGGTGCGTCTGCTTTCGATGGACGCAAACGAGCTGGGCGTCACGTGGATCTCGGGGATCTCCGACCACGGAGACTCGGGCGGCCCGCTCTTCTGCGGTGACGCGCTGGTGGGGACCACCGCGTACCACGTCGACGGCGACGGGCCCGAGCACCGCGACGAATTCTATGTACGCATCGACGCGGCGCTGCCGTGGATCCGCGAGCAGGTCCTCGCGTGGGGCGACACGACGCTCGAGCCGAAGGGCACGCCGGCGCCCAGCGAGGGCGCTCCCGATGCGGCGCCCGCACCGCCGGTCACCTCGCCCGCCGAGGCTCCGGCCAGCGCGGGCGGCTGCAGCGCGGCGCCGCGCTCACCGGCGAGCGGCGCGCTCCTCGCCGGCGCCGCGCTCGCGATCGCTGGCGCCGTCGTGCGGCGCCGTCACGGCGTGAAGCGTACCGAGTAGCTCACCACGGTCTTGCCGTTCTTCGCGGTCGACTTCGGAGTCGCCGCAGCAAATCGAGGGCGTCGGCATCGCCCACGTCGCGCGGCGGCCCCGCGCGGGCGCGCAGTGAGCGCGGCTCAGGCCTTCACCTTCTCGTTCGCGGCGTCGTACAGGGGCTTCATGGAGGCGATCGCCGGGTAGGTCTTGCCCGCGATCTCGACCTCCCACGTGCCGGAGTCGAAGTAGGCGGCGCTCACCGGCTCGCCCGCCTCAACCATCATCAGGCCCACCGCGCCGCCGAGCGTGTGGCCGTACGAGGCCGCGCGGATGTAGCCGACCACCTTGCCGTCCCGCTTCACCACCTCGGCGTGGAACAGCATGGCCTCCGGATCCTTCACCAGGATCTGCACGATGCGCCGCGTGAGCGGGCCCGCGGCCTTCTTCGCGAGGACCGCCTCCTTGCCCACGAAGCCGCCCGGCTTCTTCAGGTCGACCGCGAACCCGAGGCCGGCCTCCAGCACGGAGTCGGTGTTGTCGATGTCGTGACCGTAGTCGCGATACCCCTTCTCCATCCGCAGGCTGGCCAGCGCCTTCAGCCCCGCGTGCCGCAGGCCGTGAGCCTTTCCAGTCTCCACGAGCCGGTCGTAGACGTGGGTGGCCTGCTCGGTCGGGACGTAGAGCTCGTAGCCGAGCTCACCGAGGTAGGTGATCCGAACGCACAGCGCGCGCGCGAAGCCGATGTCGATCTCGCGGGCGGTGCGGAACGGGAACGCCGCGTTCGAGAGGTCGTGCGTGGTGACCGACTGCATCAGCTCGCGCGAGCGTGGCCCCTGCACGTTGATCTGCGCGTAGGCGGAGGTGACGTCGCCGACGAAGGCGTGCCCGCCGTCGGCCGCGATGTGGCGGCGCATCCACGTCTCGACGTGGCGATGCGCAGTATCCGACGCGACGACCCAGAATTTCTCGTCGCCGAGCTTCGTCACCGTGAGATCGGCCTGGAGCTTGCCGGCCTCGTCGAGCCATTGCGTGTACGTGATCATGCCGGTCGGGCCGTCGACGTCGTTCGCGGAGATGTGATTCAGGATCCGCCCGGCGTCGCGTCCCTGCACCAGGAACTTCGACATGAACGACATATCCATGAGGATGACGCCGTTGCGCGCGGCGTCGTGCTCGGCCTTCCAGTACGGAAACCACGATTGCCGGCCCCACGAGAGCTTGTCCATGTCGGGCGGCAGGCCGTCCGGCGCGTACCAGTCCGCCCCCTCCCAGCCGCTGACGTCACGGAAATACGCGCCCTGCGCGGCCAACCGATCGTGCAATGCCGACTTCTTGGCGCCGCGCGCCGACATCATCGAGCGCGTCGGATAGTGGCATTGATAGACCATTCCCAACGACTCGACGGTGCGGATCCTCCGGTATTCGGGATTCGCCTGGTACGTATGCAGACGGTCGATGTTCATCGCGGTGACGTCGACGTCGGGCCGACCGTTGATGATCCAGTGCGCGAGCACGCGCCCCAGCCCGCCCCCGGTGAGAATGCCAATCGAGTTCAGCCCCGCCGCCACGAAGTAGTTCTTCAGCTCCGGCGCCTCGCCGACCACCGGCTGGAGGTCGGGCGTGAAGCTCTCCGGACCGCAGAAGAACTTTCGCACGCCGGTCTCCAGGCTGATCGGCACGCGGCTCATCGCCTTCTCGACGTAGGGGCCCATGCGGTCCCAGTCTGGCGCGATCTCGCCGAACGAGAAGTCCTCCGGCACGCCGCCCACCTTCCACGGCGCGCAGAGCGGCTCGAAGAGGCCGACCATCAAGCCGCCGACCTCCTCGCGGAAGTAGCCGTACGACCCGGGGTCCTCGAGGACCGGGAACGACCTGGAGAGGCCCGCGATCTTCTCGGTGATCAGGTAGTAGTGCTCCGCCGACTGGAGCGGGATGTTCACGCCCGCCTTGGCCCCGAGCTGCCGCGCCCACATGCCGGCGCAGTTCACGACGTACTCGGCCTCGATGGTGCCGTACTCGGTCTCGACGCCCGTGACCACGCCCCGCTTGCTCGTGAAGCCCGTGGCCGCGACGCCCTCGAAGATCTTCACGCCCTGCATGCGCGCGCCTTTCGCGAGCGCCATGGTGACGCCCACCGGATCGGCGCGGCCGTCCTCCTTCACGTAGAAGCCGGCGAGGATGTCGTCGGTGCGGGCGAGCGGAAAGAGCCTCTCCACCTCGCGCGCCGTGATCTCGTGCACGTCGACGCCGCAGTAGCGGTTGAACGCCGAGACGCGGCGGTACTCCTCGAGGCGATCGGGCTCGCACGCCACCTCGATGAAGCCGACCGGCTGGAAGCCGGTGTTCTGCTCGGTCTCCGCCTCGAGGCGCGCGTAGAGATCGCGTGTGTACTTGCGCATCTCGGTGGACGTCTCGGACGTCGAGCCGAAGGTGACCATGAGCCCCGCGGCGTGCCACGTGGTGCCAGAGGTCAGGCGGTCGCGCTCGAGGAGCGCCACGTCCTTCCATCCCATGTGGGCCAGGTGATACGCGACCGAGCATCCGATGATGCCGCCGCCGACGACCACGACTCGAGCATGCTTCGGGAGTACCGGATCCGCCATCGTACCGGCACTATACACGCGGCGGCGTCAGTCCCGGGAGCGCACGACCTGCTGGAGCGTGGCCACGAGCTGGCGGTCGTCGTAGGGCTTCGGTAGCCACCCGCCGACGCCCAGACCGAGGATGGCGCGGAGCGCGAGGTACACGTCGCGGCCGCGAAGGCCAGGCATCATCATGTCGAGGACCACCGCCGCGGCGGTGGTGGCGCGCACCAGCGCCTCGTCGTCGACGACGCAGGGGTGAGGGCTCGTTGGCCACGAGCTCGAGATCGCTCGGCTCCGCCTCGCGCGCGCCATGATGCCAGGGAGCGCGGCGCATGGAACGCGCGCGATCTCGCCGCGCTCAGAGCGCGCGCCGGAGGAACACGATCGCGTCGTCCCACGCGCGGTCGGTGGCCTCGGGGTCGTAGCGCGGGCCTTCGTCGCGCATGAACGCGTGCTCGGCGGGAAAGAGCTTGGTAAGGAAGCGTCTCCCGGAGGCGGTGAGCGCCGCGGCGATCGCGGCGCGCGCGAGCGTGCCAGCATCGGCCTCCTGAGCGAGGCGACCGTCGTGGACTCCCGTTGGGGAGAAGCAGACGGTCGCACGCACCTCGGGGCGCAGCGCGGCGCGGAACGCCAGGTTCACGCGCAGCTCACGCTCGCGCCCAGCTCACGCTCACGCGTGGAGGTTGCCGGTGAAGAAGAGCACCACGAGGATGAGGACGACGAGCCCGAGGGGCGACCAGCTGGCCGCGCCGTAGCGCGAGTGCCCCCAGCCGCCGCCGCCGAGAGCCAGGACGAGAAGCACGATGAGAATGATGGTCAGCATGATGACAACCCAAGCAGGTTGCGGACCACCACCAAAACGCCCGAGGAACGCGGATGTTCGAAGCCCAGCTGGTGCGCGCGCTCTTGCGCGGGGTGTGACGGAATGAGCCTCCCCGCGCGCACTGTTCGCGTTTGCCGCAGCCGGGGGCGCGCGAGGCGGGGCGCGCGCGACGCCGGGGTGCGCGAAGGCCGGGGCGCGGAAAGGCGCGCTCGAGAATGGCGAAGATCCTCGACCATCTGCGCAGCCGGACGCTCGTGATCGAGAGCACCGTGGTCGCGGGCGAGCTCTACTTGATGTTCGGTTCCGCGGTGACGACGACGGAGTCGTCCTGCTCGGGGACGTGCGGCTTGCCGTCGAAGTCGATGAAGTGGCCCGAGCGGTTCGCCTTCGTCTCGAGGTAGAAGCGATTGTGCTCGTTCGCGGGGATGACGTGGGGGATGCGGTCCACCACGTGGATGCCGTTCTTCTCGAGCTGCGAGACCTTCTTGGGGTTGTTGGTCAGGAGGCGCACCGACTTCGCGGTGAGGCTCGCGAGCATGTGCGCGGCCACGGCGTAGTCGCGCTCGTCGTCGCGGAAGCCGAGCGCGAGGTTCGCGTCCACGGTGTCGAGCCCGGAGTCCTGGAGCGAATACGCGCGGATCTTGTTGAGCAGCCCGATGCCGCGGCCCTCCTGCCGGAGGTAGAGGAGGATGCCGCACGGCTCCTGGGCGATGCGCTGGAGGCCGTACCCGAGCTGGTCGCGGCAGTCGCAGCGGAGCGAGCCGAGCGCATCGCCGGTGAGGCACTCGGAGTGCAGCCGCGTGACGACGTTCGACTTCCCGAGGATGTCGCCGTGCACCAGCGCGACGTGCTCCTTGCCGTCGCGGTTGTTCCAGAACGCGACGATGCGGAACTTGCCGAAGCGCGTCGGCAGGTCGGCGACGGCGTCGACGCGCACGCAGATCTTCGGGTCGCCGAAGCCCTCGCACTCGTGGCTCCGGTCGCGCTCGACGAGATCCTCGAGCCGCGGGACCTCGGTGAGGCTCGCAATGCAGGGCGTACGCGGCTTCTGTTCGATCATGGCGCTCGACCCATACTACACGCGGTCAGCCGAGCCACCCGCACGCGCGCCGCGCGCCCGCGATCGCCGGGAACGGCGTGGTTCTGTCGAAGCGCCGGAAGAGCGCGGCCGCGCGCACCACGCCGAGCGCGGTGGGCGGCGCGAGCAGCGCATCCACGCGAGCGAGCGCTGGCCCCTCGCTCGCGTGCGTACGGGATCGCGGCGAGCAGATCGACCGCCGCGAGGTGGTGGTCCGAACGCGCTCCGTCAACGCAACCATTTGTAGCGATGTGCCACAAGCCCTGTTTTCGCGGGAGAAGCGGCGCTAGGCTCGGCTCATGCGTGCTGGTGCAGAGCCCCAGGTGAGGGGGAACAAACTCGTCGACAAGGTGATGGAGGCCACGATCGAGGAGCTGGCCACTCAGGGCTACGGGTCGATGTCGATGGAGGATGTCGCGGTCCGCGCCGGCGTTGCAAAGACCACCATTTATCGTCGCTGGCCCACCAAGCCCGAGCTCGTCCTGGCAGCGCTCGGCTGCGTCGCCGACGACGCGGGCATCGTGAGCGGCGACACCGGCTCGCTCCGCGGCGACCTCGTGGCCATGATGAAGAACTTCCGCGACTTCGCGCGCACGCCGCGCGGCGGCAGCCTCATGAGGATGATGCTCGCCGAGGGCACGGCCAGCGAGATCTCCACGCTCGCCCGCACCATGCGCAAGTCCCGCGAGACCGGCCCGCGCGCGGTCATCCGGCGCGCCGTCGCGCGCGGCGAGCTGCCGGCGGGCTCGGACCCGCACCTCATCCTCTCGACGCTCTTCGGCGTCGTGCAGCACTACGTGCTCTTCATCGACGAGCCGTGCGACGACCGCACGCTCCAGCGCCTCGTCACGCTCGTTCTCGACGGCGCGACCAACGGAGGCGCGCGGCCCGTCAAGCGCCGGTCTTCGGCCAAGCTCGCGCGATGAGCGCCTCGTTCTTCGAACGCTACGGGACCTGGGCGATCGTCACCGGCGCGTCGTCGGGGATCGGCGAGGAGACGGCGCAGCAGCTCGCGGCGCGTGGCCTCTCGCTGGTGCTGTGCGCACGCCGCAAGGATCGTCTCGAGGCGCTGGCGGCGAAGCTCGTCGCTGCCCACGGCATCGAGGTGCGCGTCCTCGAGCTCGACGTGGGGCGTCCCGACTTCGCGGAGCCGCTGCTCGCGGAGGTCGCCGGGCTCGACGTCGGCCTCGTGGTGAGCAACGCCGGCTTCGGCGAAAAGGGCCCCTTCCTCGCGTCGAACCTCGCGCGCGACCTCCAGATGCTCGACGTCAACTGCCGCGCGTTCCTGATCATCGCTCACACGTTCGCTCCTCGCCTCGTGGCGCGCGGGCGGGGCGGCATGATCTTCACGTCGTCGACCGCCGCGTTCCAGGGCCTCCCCTTCACCGCGCACTACGCGGCCACGAAGGGCTACGGTCTCCAGCTCGCCGAGGCGCTCTGGTACGAGCTGAAGCCACACGGCGTCGACGTCCTCGCGCTCTGCCCCGGCCCCACGGATACCGAGGGCCCGCGTCGCTCCGGCGTCGATCCCGACAAGGTGCCGGTCAAGATGATGCACGTTGAGCCGGTGGTCCGCGCCGCGCTGGACGGCCTCGGCAAGCGCCCGATCGCCGTGCCCGGCCTCACGAACCAGCTGCTGCACGTCCTCGTCAAGTCACTCCCCCGCAGCGTCGTGACCGCGCTCGCGGGGCGCCTGGTGAAGCGCGCGACGAGCTGAAGCACCATGCCCGGCACGACACGACGTACGCAACGCCGCGGGCCTGGGTGAGCAGCTCGGCGGCGGGCGCTGCGAACCCGATCTACTGCTTCCAGGTCCCCGGAGCCGAGCGCGGCGCGATCACTTCGGCTTCTTCTTCTTGTCGAAGAGGTAGCCGAGCGTCATTCCCAGGTAGGAGACGCGCGCGTCGGTGAGCGTGCCGTCGGGGAGGCGCACGTCGCCGCGCTCGTAGCGGAGGTCGGTGCAGAGGGTGAGCGGCAGCGGGTTGCCGCAGAACGCGGTTTCGAGCACGTTCACCGTGGTCCCGCCGTGGCGCGGATAGATGCGCGTGAAGGTGGCGCGGAGGTCGATGGACCCGAGATGGAGCGAGCCGATCGCGCCCCACTCCGGCGAGCCCGCCAGATCACGAACCGCGGCGTCCCCGGTGTTGTGGCGCCCGAGCAGCACGTACCCGCCCTTCAGCGCGACGTCCGCGACCTCGTTCGGCACGAGCCACTGGTAGCCGAGATGGAACTGCGGGATCTCGAGGAGCGAGTACCAGAGATAGCGGTTGCCGAAGAGCGTGAGCTCGCCGCCGCCGCGGATGACGAGGCCGTGGTTCTTGCCGAACGGCAGCCGCGCGCCGCCAGCGATGGCGTTGCCGATGCCGCCCTCGAGCCCGTGCTCGCCGAACGCGATGGCGCCGGTGTTGATGACGCGCACAATCGCAGGCTTCTCGTAGCCGAAGCCGACGTGGCTGTTGGAGAGGCCGATGTAGCCGACGTTGCTGTTCTTGTCCCCGCCGCGCGTCTGCGTGATCGCGGCATGGAGGCCCGACTCGGTGACGTCGGTGGCGTCGACGTCCTTCGCGCGGGCCGGCCGGGCCGCCACGAGCACGGCCGAGATCGCGAGTCCCAGCGCCGCGCGCCTCACGACAGCTCGCTCACGAGCGCCGCGTAGGCCGGCTCGGCCTCGGGGAGGCCGATGGCGACGAGGCCCGGCACCACGTCCGCCTCCATCGCATCGAAGAACGCGCGCGCGTAGCCAGCCGCGGAGAGCGTCCCGAAGTTCGACCCCTCGTCGACCTCGGGCTCTCGCCTCGCCCACGTCGGGCCGGCGGACACGCAGCAGAGGCTCGCGTAGTGGCGGAAGAGATGGGCGAGATCGTTCGCGAGCATCGTGCGCTCGGCGTCGAAGACCTCGCCGTCGCTGCGCATGAGCAGCGCGCCGAGCTCCCAGCCGAGCTCGCCGTGGAACGTCTCGTCGACCACGATCGCGCCCACCACGTCCCGCGCGAGCGGCACGGTCGCGGCGCGCAGCGCACGGCGGAACATGTGCCCGCTGATGGTCTCGCCGATGCAGAACGCGGCCACGATCGTGTGGCGGACGTGACCGCGCGGCGAGACCTGCGCGAGGAGGCGGAGCCGCGCGGGATCGATCTTTGGCGCCGCGGGGCGACCGAGCGCCTCGCACATGCGGATGCAGAGATCGGTGTGGCGCACCTCGTCGGCGATCATGCGCGCGAACGCGCCCGACCAGTCGAGCGGCGCGCCGAGGAGATGGAGCTGCGAGGTGAGCTCGGTGAAGAGCGCGAGCGAATGCATCTCCTGCACCGCGCGCTGCGACCAGAGCTCGGCGGCGGCATCGAGCTCGGATGCGTCGTAGGCCGAGGCGTCGAAGTCGGTCCAGCGGATCTCGCCCTTCCGCGGGCGCGCGATCGCCTCGTGCTCCGCGGTCAAGGCGAGCGCGTCGCGCGGCGACCCGCTGAGGCGCTTCAGCACGTACACGGCGACGTCCGCAGCTAGGGCTTCGCCGACGGCGCGGGGGGCAGCTTCTTCGTCGGCGGCGCGTTCATGGTGGGGCGCCCGATGCCGGGCCCCGCGCCGGCGTCACGCGCGTTCATGGGCGGCGCGTTCGTGGTCGGCGGCAGGTCGGGTGGCGCTGACGGTCCGGGCGGCGCCGCATCGACCTCGGGCCTCGGCATCGGCGGGGAGTTGACGTGCAACGGCTCGGTGGGCGGCGTCGCGTCCTTGCCGCACGCGAGCTGGGTCATGCCGAGCCCGACGAGGGCGGCGCCCTGGGTGAGGAGCACGAGACGACCGAGCCGGTGGTTTCGCATGGTGCGAGAAGACTACGCTAGGCTCGCTCGCCGATGAAGGGCATCGAGGGCTTCTTCTCCGAGGACGAGGGTCGGTGGTACGCGCGCTTCGCCCGCGCGCTGCACGGCGGCACGTTCGTCGAGATCGGCTCGTGGAAGGGGCGCAGCACGTCGTTCGTGGGACCGGTCTGCAATGGCAACCAGACGCGCCTCGTGTGCATCGACCACTGGAAAGGCTCGCACGATTCGCTCGCCGACCGCTATGCCGCAACGCTGGCGGTGGAGGACGTCGAGCAGACGTTCCGTCGCAACATGGCTGAGCTCGGGATCCGCGTGGAGGT
>JAYTHX010000319.1:0-12574 GCA_043732195.1 Polyangiaceae bacterium | reverse complement strand
CCATGATGCAGCGCAGGTCGAGCATGCGTTCAGGACGAACAGGTGCCGGTGCCGGCCGATGCGCCGAGGCTGAGGGACAGCGCGATGCGCAGCTTGGTCGTGTTCATGGCCCCTTCACCACGTGCAGCTGCAGGTCCCCTGGAGGGGGAAGCATCTGAGGGTCAGGCCGGCGCTGCAGTACGACTGGCTGACAAGCGTGTAGCCGCTGCAGACCGGGACGCTCGGCAGCGGGCCGCCCGACGAGCTCGAGCTCACCATCTTCGCCATCGGTGCGACGAGGATGCAGTCCGTGATCACCCAGCAGAGCGGCTCGGCGGAAGGCACTGGTGGTTGCCCGACCGGACCCGGGGCGTAGTACGCGATCTGGTGGGTCGCGTCGTTGCAGGTGAACGTGAAGTCCGTCGGCGAGAGCACGACCCCGCTGCTGCTGCCCGGGTTTCTCCAGAATTTGGTGCCGGCGGGCGGCGGATCGCTCGGCGGCGGAGGGGGGGCCGTCGTCGTCGGCGCGGGCTTCGGCGCCTTCGGCGTCGGGGCCGGGCAGTCACCATCGGGACAGTTCCGGAGTGCCTGCGTGGCTTGCCCCGTCGACTCGTCCGAGTCGGGCGACGAGTCCGGAGTCGTGCACGCGATCAGCGCGGAGGTAGCGAGGGCGAGCGAGACCGAGACCGAGATGCGGAGTGAGGTGGCGTTCATGAAAGGTCCTTTTCCGAGGTGTCCGGTTCGCGCCCGCTGCGACGGCCGTGCCTGGCGCGGGCGCCGGAGGGCAGCAGGCTTTCCCGCTGCTCTCCATGCGCGCACGCAGCGGAGATTGCGCGCGCGCACGGTGACGCGGTAGTCACCCGAATGCGGACACCCCTCTCGAGGCTCGCGAGGCTCTCGAAGAGCGTTGGTGCATCCGGATGCCGGCGCGCCTTCACCCGGTATGCCGCGGTCCGGTCGCGCTTCGACCACGCGAAATCGGCCTGATTTGCGCGCCGGAGGCCTGCGCGCGCGCGCTGCCCGGACAGGTTGCCTGGGCAATCTGTCGAAGCGCTACGGGTCCGGGATGTTGAGCTTCTTCATCAGACGACGGAGCGCGTGGCGGCTCGGCAGCCGCAGGTCGCGCCAGGCCTTGCCCTTGACGCCGCCGTGCCGGGCGAGAGCCTCGCGGATCTCGTCCGCGGTCACCTCGGCGCCCTCCTTCGCGGGGAGCTTGATCCGCTTCTCCACGTCGTCGGTGAGCTCGAGCTGCGGAGCCTTGCTCGTCGACGCCGCACGCAGGAGGAGCGCCTCGAGCTCGCGCACGTTGGTCTGCCACGCGTGGAGCACGAGCGCGCGCGCCAGGTCCGCGCTGAGGCGCGGCTCGCCGGTCGCGCCGTTCCAGCCATCGAGGAACATCTCGCCGATCTGCGGATCACGCGCGGCGGTGCGCATCAGGATGTGGCGGGCGAGGAGCGGGACGTCCTCGCGCCGCTCGTCGAGCCCGGGCAGGTGGAGGCGCAGCGCGAGCCGCGCGCCGAGGTCCTCCTTCAGCTCCTCGGCGGGCCGGTTCGTGGCGGCGACCAGGCGGATGTCCGCGACGCGCCGCTTGCTCTCGCCGAGGCGCTGGTACTCGCCGCCGTCGAGCACGCGGAGGAGATGCGCCTGCATCTCGCTCGGCAGCTCGCCGATCTCGTCGAGGAAGAGCGTCGAGCCGTCGGCCTGGCCGATGAGGCCCGGGCGCTCGGGCATTCCGACGTTCGGATAGTTCTGGAGGTTGCCGAAGAGTTCGGCGTCGATGAGGCCCGACGGGAACGTGGCCGCGTTGCGCGCGACGATCTGCTTCTTCGATCGCGAGGAAAGGCGATGGATGGCCTGCGCCACGAGCTCCTTGCCGCTGCCGCTGGCGCCGGTGACGAGCACATGGGCGTTCCGCTTGCCGAGGAACGCGACGTGCGCGCGCAGGGCCCAGGCGAGCGGGCCTTCTCCGACGATGCCGTGATCGTCGGAGTGGCCGAAGACCTTCGGCGCGAGATCCGCGCCGCCCTCGGGGAGCGTCTGCGGGCGGCGCGTGCAGAGGAAGCTATAGAGCCCGTCGACCTCGAGGACATCGCCCTCGCGGATGGTGGCCGTGCGCATCTCGGCGTCGCCCACGCGCAGCGAGCGTTTGCCCACCGCCTCGACGGTGAGCGTGCCTTCGTCGACCAGCTCGAAGCGCAGCGTGCGCCGCGAGACGAACGGGTTCTCGACGTCCGCCGAGACCTCGTTCTTCGATGGCCTCTGGCGGACGAAGCCGACGCGCGTCTCGTCGTCATCGGCGAGGGGGCCACGCCCGAACACCGCGCCGTGCCGGGGGAAGATCGTCTCGCCGAGGCGCGCGGGCTCGTCCTTCGACCACACCACCACGAGGGCGAGGATCTCGCTCTTGCCGTCGTCGCTGCTCTTGCGGGCCGGCTTCTCCGGCTCCATCGTGGTCTGTCCCTGCCAGCCGCCCATCGCCGCCAGGGTACATCGAAACGGCTCGTGGTAGCGTTCGCCACGCCATGAAGAAACTCGCGATCACGGTTCTACTCGGGGTTACGGGGGTAGGGGGCTGCAACACGCCGGCGAAAGATCCGCCGGCGGACGTTCCGGTCGGCACCGCGACGGCATCGGCGACGGCGACGGCGACGGTGACGGCGACGGCGACGGTGACGGCGACGCCCGCCGCGAGCGCGATGCCGAGCGCCAGCGTTGCACCGAGCGCGGTCGCCAGCGCCAAGCCCCCCGGCGGCAAGGCCTGCACGTCCGACGCCGAGTGCCGCACCTGGTCGAGCTACTGCGCCGAGGCGCCCTGCGCCTGCCGCGCGCTCACGAAGAGCGAGGGCGACCCGAAGTGCCTCGGCGCCGGGCCGAAGGTCAACTGCTTCGCCGACCCCTGCATGAACAAGGCGGCGCGGTGCCAGAGCGGCGCGTGCGTGCTCACCGCGAAGAACGCTACGGAGAAATGATGAAGGCGGGGTGGACCTCATGCTTCGGCGTGTTGCCCATCGCCTTCACCGAGGCGCCGAGCTCGCGCAGCTCGGCGTCGCCCAGCTGGAGCACGTGCTCGTTCGCGTGGGCCTGCGCGCCGAACGCGTAGTTGGCGCCGGTCATGCGAACCCGGCTCCTCGAGATCTACGAAGACGTGGAGCGCCGCACGCGTGCCACGAGCGAGACGCATGCGTGGTGGCCCTGCCGTCGCGGCTGCGACACGTGCTGCCGGCGCCTCGCCGACGTACCGCAGCTCGTGCGCGCGGAGTGGGCGCTGCTCGAGGAGGGCCTCGCCGCGCTGGCGCCGGACGTGCGCGCGGAGGTCGCCGCCCGCATCGAGCGCCTCGCCGACGAGCCGCCGCGCGGGCCGATCACGTGTCCCATGCTCGACGAGGAGGAAGGCGCGTGCCTGGTGTACGCGCATCGTCCGGGCGCGTGCCGCACGTACGGATTCTACGTGGAGCGCGAGCTCGGGCTCCACTGCGCGCTCGTGACCGACGCCGTCGCCGAGCACGAGCAGCGCGATGCGACGGAGCCCGTGGTGTGGGGCAACCAGAGCGGCGTCGACTACGCGCTGGCTCGTCTCGCCGACGCAGATGCTGCACCGTTACCGTTGACGGCGTGGCTACGGTCGCGCGCATCGTCACCGGAGCCGACGTCGTCCTCGGAGCCGTGCTCGGCGCCCGAGCCGAGCCCGCTCCCGTCGAGCCCGAGCTCGGAGATGTAGTTCTCGGTCAGGGTCGGGTTGCTGCGCGCGAACTGGCTGCGCACGAAGAGCGCGAGGCCGTAGCCCATGGCGTACGCGCGCTTCACTGCGCTGGGGCGTGCCGCGGGGACGATCCCGAGGTCCGAGCCCTGCCGGTAGACGCGTGAGCGCACGTGCGCGAGGAAGCCGGGGAGATGCGCGAGCACCGGATGGTTGCCGGCGCGCTTCTCGAACGCGCGCACGAGCAGGGGCAGGACAGCCATCTGGAGCTCGACGAGGCCGTAGTACGGCGTGATGAGCCACGGCTTCTCGGCGACCAGCCGGCGCGTCTCCTTCTCACCCCACGCGACGTGCTCCTCTTCCTCGCGGCACACCACACGTAGCTTCTTCTTGATCAGGGGGACGCGCGGATCCTCGTCGGGCAGCGTCTGCAGGAGGATGTCCTTGAAGATGTCGAGGACCATGCCCTCGCCGATCGCGTGCTCCATCAGCACCTTCAGCGGGTAGTAGTTGTTGTGCGACGACAGGAGCTTGATGACCCAGTGCGCGGGCAGCGGCTTCAGGTCGAGCGCGCGGAAGATGTCCGCGAAGAGCTGGAGATGCGCGAGCTCCTGCTTCGCCTGGCGCAGATAGAAGCGCGCCGCCTCGAGCGAGCCCGCCGCGTAGAGCGACTTCCCGCAGTAGACGCCGGTCGCCTCGCCGTAGAGCGCCTGCGAGAGGATGAAGCGGAGGATCTCGCGGTCCGCGGGGTCCTTCAGGTCGAAGCGGGCGTCCCCGAAGTCGTAGCTGCCCGGCGCAACGCGTTCGTCCGTCATCGCCAAATTCTAGCGCACTGGGCCGCTCGACGACAGGGTCAGAGGAAGCGCGCGCGGAGCTCGGGCGTGGGCACGCGGCAGGACTCGGCTTTTCCGAACCAGCGGTAGCGGTTGCGCGCCACCCAGCGGTAGACCACGTCCCGCAACGGCCGCGGGACGACCACGAACGCCGCCGCCCAGCGCCATGGCCAGCGCAGATGGCGCGCGATGCGGAGGGCGGCGGTCGAGTGCGTGTAGAGCACGCCGTCCTCCACGAGGACGACGGTATCGGGATCGCCGTCGCCCCTCGTACCCTCGCGCAAGGCCAGCGCCTTTTCCGGCGTCGTCGAGGCCTCGAGAAGCGCGCGACCGGGCTCGGACTGGAGCGCCGTGAACGTCAGCGTAGGGTCACGCTCGAGGTCGAGTATGACCTGCACAGCGCGATCGCAGAGGTTGCAGGTCCCGTCGAAGAGCATGACCGCTGCCACGCGCAGATCGTAGTGCGCGTTCGAGGCCGCGACCAGCCCCGCTGCCGCCCTCAGCCGCCGCCCGGGGGCGCGCCGGTGCAGTTCCGTCCCGGGACGACGTTCATCACCGGGTCGATGTTCACGCGCCGCACGGCGGTCGCCGTGTGTTCGGCCTTGTCGGTGGCCTCGAGCTTCACCTGTCGTTCACCACCGCCCTCGTGCTGGGCGGCGCCTCGCTCCCGATTTCACGAGCGCCGCGGCGCTGACGCCAGAGGTCGGCCCGCGCGGCGACGTCGGCGCGTCGCTGGACGTCACGTTCTGGGATCGTGAGAAAGAGAGTCGCTGAGTCGCTCCCGCGACTCTCCCTCTCCCTCTTCCGGATTCCAGGGAAGCCGCGGTCAGGCCTCGTGGCGGACGTATTCGAAGTCGACCGGGCGGCCCTTGATCCCCTGCTTCGGCGCTCCGATCCAGTTTGCCATCTGCTTCGGATCGAAGATCGGCTTCTGCATCAGGCTCTGGACGTAGGTCTTGTCCGCTTCGGAGGGGAGCCACGCGCCCTTCCTCGACTCGAACTCGTCCTTCGAGATGACGTTGCCCTCGAAGTCGGTGCTGACGCCCGCGTAGATGCCGACGTGGCGGTGGAAGCGGCGGCTCGGCAGCTTCAGCTGGAACTCGATGCCGTGCTCCGCGATGGTGCGGTTCCACTTGGCGACGCCGCGCTGGCAGTCCTCGACGTACGCGTCGCGCAGGACCTCGTTCATCGCGTTGCGCATGGGGACGTCCTCGTTGACGAGGCGGCCCTCCTTCGGCACCTGCATCGCGTAGGTCGACGTCAGCGCGAGGTGCTCCTCGTACTTGTCTTCCTTCGCCCGTCCCTTCACGCCCGTGGCAAAGTACTGCGCGGCGTTCGACGAGATCTCGCCGCCGAACAGATCGAGCGAGAGCGTGTACCAGAGGTTCAGGTACTTCTGCATCGTGGGTAGGTCGATGAGGCCGAGCTTCCGCACGTCGTCCGGGTGCTCGACGTTGTGCATCTTCATCTGCTGCGCCGTGCGATCGACGACGCGCAGCACGCCCGTCTCGCCGACGAACATGTGATGGGCCTCCTCGGTCAGCATGAAGCGCGTCGTGCGCGACAGCGGATCGAACGCGCTCTCGGCGAGCGCGAGCAACTGAAACTTTCCGTCGCGGTCGGTGAAGAACGTGAACATGAAGAACGAGAGCCAGTCGGTGCACGGCTCGTTGAATGCGCCTAGGATGCGCGGCTTGTCGGAGTCGCCGGAGCGACGCTCGAGCAGGGCGTCGGCCTCCTCGCGGCCGTCTCGGCCGAAGTACGTCTGGAGGAGATAGACCATCGCCCAGAGGTGGCGGCCCTCTTCGACGTTGACCTGGAAGAGGTTCCGCAGGTCGTACACGCTCGGGCACGAGTGGCCGAGCATGCGCTGCTGCTCCACGCTCGCGGGCTCGGTGTCGCCCTGGGTGACGATGATGCGGCGGAGCGCGTTGCGGTGCTCGCCGGGGACCTGCTGCCACACGGGCTTGCCCATGTCGTCGCCGAAGCCGATGGTGCGGTCCTTCACGGCGTCGGCGAGGAAGATGCCCCACCGGTAGTCGGGCATCTTCACGTAGTCAAAGTTCGCCCAGCCATCGCTGGTGACGCTGATCGCGGTGCGCAGGAAGACGTCGTCCTGCTGGAAGCCGGAGGGCCCCATGTCCTTCCACCACGACAGGAAGTTTGGCTGCCATGCCTCGAGCGCGCGCTGGAGCCGCTTGTCGCTCGAGAGCTCGACGTTGTTCGGGATCTTCGTGTCGTTGACTACGGTGGACATCGTGCTGCTCCCTCAGGTCCTCAGGTCCGGTTCCAGTTGAATTCAGGGCGCTCCGGCTTGCCGTAGAGCGTGAGCGCGCCGCGCTCACCGACCGCGTTCGGGCGCTGGAAGATCCAGTTCTGCCAGGCGGACAGGCGCGCGAAGATCTTCGTCTCGAGCGTCTCCGGGCCGGCGAAGCGGAGCGAGGCCTCCATGCCGGTCATCGCGTCGGGCGACATCGCGGCGCGCTCCTCGAAGGCGATGCGGATCTCGTCGTCCCAGTCGAGGTCGTCGGGGGCGAAGGTCACGAGGCCGGCCTTCAGCGCCGCGGCGGTGTCGAACGGCCCCTGCTCGAGGACCTGGGCGACGCGATCGGGCGTGCCCAGAAAGCGGGTCTGCAGGCGGGAGAGGCCGTTGCCCATCGGGAAGGCGCCGCCGTTCATGGCTGAAGTGGCGATGGAGACCGGCTCGTCCGCGCTGTCCTTCATGTAGAGGCGGTCGGCGGCGAGCGCCAGCTCGAGGAGCGTGCCGGCGAAGCAGGAGCCGGGCTCGGCGAGCGCAAAGAAGCTCTTGGCGGTCATGTCCATGCGCTTGAGGACGCGCTTCATGAGGAGCGTGACCTCGCGCACGAGACCGTCGTCCTTGTACTTCGCGAGCATCGCATCGACCGCGAGCACCGCCGCAGCTTCACCCGTGGTCTTCACCGCGACCACGCCGATGGTCGGCTGGTTGAAGCGCAGATCGAGGAGCGCGTCGTCGAGCTCGCGGAACGCCTGCACGCACCAGGCGGAGGAGCCGGCCTTGACTAGCTCCTCGGGGGTGGTGGGCTCCTTGCCGGTGGGCGCGCGCACGGTGAGCGTGGCGGTGCGCGCCTTCTCGTCGAGCGCGATCGACACGTATTTGTAGTCTGCACCCTTTGCGGAGCGCCTCACCTCGAGCGGGCCGAACGCCATCTTCGAGAACGCCCTGCGCTTCGAGCCGGCGACGAGCGCAGCGGTCCGGCGCTTCACGACGTCCTCGTACTTTGCTTTCGGGGGCGCCTCGTCCACGAGGCCCCATTCCACCGAGCGCTTGCCGCGCACGCCCTCGGCGATGGTCGAGAAGGCATCCGCGAGGTCGCGGCGGATCTTTCGCTTGTCGACGAGGCGCGTGAGGCCGCCCGTGCCGGGGAGCACCGCGAGGAGCGGCGCCTCCGGGAAGCTGACCGCGCTCGAACCATCATCGACGAGGACGATGTCGTCGCACGCGATGGCGAGCTCGTAGCCGCCGCCGGAGCCGGTGCCGTTGAGCGCGCACAGGCTGGGGAGGCCGCTCTCCGCGCTCATCTCCTCGAGGTAGAGGCGGGTCTCGTTCGTGAACTTGCAGAAATTCACCTTGAACCCGTGCGTCGACATGCCGAGCATGTAGATGTTCGCGCCCGAGCAGAAGATGCGGTCCTTGCCGCTGGTCACGATGACCGCCTTCACCTCTGGGTGCTCGAAGCGGATGCGCTGGAAGGCATCGGCGAGCTCGATGTCGACGCCGAGGTCGTAGGAGTTCAACTTCAGCGGATAGCCGGGGCGGAGCCCGCGCTCCTCCTTGATGTCCATGACGAGGCGCGCGACGGCGCCTGCGTACTCCGCGGGAAACTCCAGCCGCCAGTGCACGTAGCGGTCGGGATGGGTCTCGAAGCGGACGGGCTCGTGGGTCTGGTTCGTCTCAGCCATCGGGATGCTCTGGTAGTACGGCAGGACAAGCACCTGGGCAAGTAGTATAGTGCGTGTACCCGGTTTATCATGAACTATAGTGCACCAACGAAGCCTGCCAAGCCTGCGAAGAGGCGGCAGCCATCGCGCGAGAAGCTGCTGCGCGAGCTGGGCGCCGCGGTGCGCGCGCGCCGCACCGAGCTCGGCCTCACGATGCGCGCGCTCGCGCTGAAGGCGAGCGTGAGCGAGCGCTTCCTCGTGCAGCTCGAGGCGGGGGAGGGGAACATCTCGGTGGCGCGCCTCGAGGACGTGGCGGAGGGGCTGAAGACGACCGGCGCCGAGCTGCTCTCGAGCGCGTCTCGCAGCGCGCCGTCGGGACCGGGGGTGGTGGCGCTGGTCGGGCTGCGCGGCGCGGGCAAGAGCTCGATCGGCTCGGCCGTGGCCGCGGAGCTCGGGGTGCCGTTCGTCGAGCTCGACGAGCTGATCGTGCGCGAGGCGCAGATGACGCTCTCGACCATCTTCGAGATCCACGGCGAGCGGTACTACCGCGGCATCGAGCGCGAGGTGCTGCGGCGGCTCCTCGCGCAGGGCAAGCGGATGGTGATCGCGACCGGCGGTTCGATCGTCACCGACCCCGAGACCTGGGGCCTCCTGCGGAGCCGCGCGCGCACCGTGTGGCTCAAGGCGGAGCCGCGCGAGCACTGGTCGCGCGTCGTCGCGCAGGGCGATGTGCGGCCGATGCGCGATCGACCGCGCGCGATGAACGAGCTGCGCGCGCTGCTCGCCTCGCGGGCGCCGCTCTACGAGCTGGCGGACGTGGTGGTGGAGACGTCGGGAAGGAAGCTCCGTGCGGTGACGGCCGACGTGCTGAGCGCCGCGACGCCTCGCGCGAGCCCGTGATCGCTCGAAGGGCAGCGAGTCACCTTGCCAGGGCATGCTGGCGGTGAGGGCTGGCCGTCGCGAGGTCGGGGCAGCGTCCTCAGCGACGACGTCGACGTGCAGCTCCGTTTCGGCAGCGAGGTCGTGGGTGGCGGCCCCCTTTACGTTGCCATCGTCACGCGACAGGTTGCCGGTGGCAGCGCCCACGCAGGCCGGCTCGCCATCCGCGTCGACGGCACCATCGATCCCCAGCTGGTCGTCGACGCTCGGGTGCTCGCGACCGGGCCGAGCCTGCCGCCGCCCTCCCTCGCAGGCGCTGCGGGTGCTCGACACGACCGCGGAGCTGCAGGTCCCCGGAGGTGTCGGCGTGAGCATGTTCCTGTCCTCGTCGTCGATGAAGGCCCCGTTCGCCGTGACCATCGACGACTTCGTGGTGAGCCCGGCGTCGCGCACCGCTTCCTGACGTCTCACAAGGCCAGCGCGCGGCTCGCGTGGGTGGTATTGCAGACCACGGAGAAGGAAGCGTCATGATCGAGCTCGGTAGCTACGTCGCAGGCAAGTGGGTCAAGGGCACCGGCAAGGGCGCGGAGCTCGTGAATCCGGCCACCGAAGAGGTGATCGCCACGACGTCGACGGAGGGCATCGACTTCGCCGGCGCGCTCGCGTTCGCGCGCGAGAAGGGCGGCCCGGCGCTGCGCGAGCTGACGTTCGTGCAGCGCGGCGAGCTGCTGCGGAAGATGTCGCGCGCGATGCATGCCAAGCGCGACGAGCTGCTCACCATCGCGCAGGCGAACGGCGGCAACACGCGCGGCGACGCGAAGTTCGATGTCGACGGCGCGATCGGCACGCTCGCGGCCTACGCCGACCTCTCCGCCGAGCTGGGCGACACGAACGTCCTGCTCGACGGGGACGCGATCCAGATCGGCCGCGGCGCGCGGCTGTTCGGGCAGCACGTGTACACGTCGCGGCAGGGCGTCGCCGTGCACGTCAACGCGTTCAACTTCCCGGCGTGGGGCCTCGCCGAGAAGGGCGCGACGGCGCTGCTCGCCGGCATGCCGGTGATCACCAAGCCGGGCACGAGCACCGCGCACGTCGCGCATCGCATGATGGAGATCTTCGTCGAGGAGAAGGTCCTGCCCGAGGGCGCGCTGTCGTTCGTCGGCGGGAGCTCCGGCGATCTGCTGGGCATGCTCGGCGGTCAAGACGTGATCGCGTTCACCGGCTCGAGCATCACGGCAGCGAAGCTTCGCGAGGGTCGCAGCGTGCTGCGCGAGGGCGCGCACATCAACGTCGAGGCCGACAGCCTCAACGCCGCAGTGCTCGGACCGGACGTGGAGGAGGGCTCGGACGTGTGGCACCTCTTCATCGGCGACGTGGCGCGCGAGATGACGCAGAAGACCGGGCAGAAGTGCACGGCGATCCGTCGCGTCTACGTGCCGAAGAACAAGGTCGAGGCGGTGCTCGAGCAGCTGCGCGACCGGCTCTCGGCGGTGAGGGTCGGCGACCCGCTGCGCGAGGACGTCACGATGGGCCCCGTCGCCACGGCGCAGCAGATCAAGGACGTGCGCGAGGGCGTGAAGAAGCTCGAGGCGTGCGCGAAGATCGTGTTCGGCTCGACGACGGAGGCGGCGCCCATCGGCGTGCCGGCCGGGAAGGGCTTCTTCACGACGCCCGTGCTGCTGCACGGCGCGAGCCCGGCGGCGGGCGATGCGGTGCATTCGCACGAGGTGTTCGGCCCGGTGGCGACGGTGATGCCGTACGACGGCGTGGCGCAGGTCGCGGGGCTCGTCGCGTCGGGCGGCGGCGGCCTGGTGACGAGCACGTACTCCGATGACAAGGATTTCATCCGCTCGCTGATCCTCGCGCTGGCGCCGTTCCACGGCCGCCTGACGATCGGCTCGGCGAAGGTCGCCGGCCAGTCGCTCCCTCCGGGCATGGCGCTCCCGCAGCTCCTCCACGGCGGCCCGGGACGCGCGGGCGGCGGCGAGGAGCTCGGCGGCCGCCGCGGGATGTCGCTGTACATGCAGCGGACGGCGCTCCAGGGGGATCGCGCGCTGCTCGAGGCGATCGCGGGGAAGAGGTAGGCGGCCTCGGAGCGCGTACGGAAATCGAGAGCCGAGCCCGAGAGGTTGGAGAGAGTCGCGGAGGCGTTGGCCTCGATGGATGGAGTCCCCGATCCCGCCGACCAGCTCGCCTCTCACCAGCCGCTCGCGCTGCGCACAATCGTGGGTGATCGCGCTTGCCGCGGACGGCGCGGCCCGTAGGATCATCATCGATGCGGACGCTCCTCGTGATCGCTGCCGCGCTGTCGCTGGCGATCGCCTGCGGGCCGCGGAAGGGCGCCCACGACGACGAGGGGGATTCGCCCGCCGTCGTCGAGACCTACGCCGCTTCCCTCGACCCCGACCCCGACCCCGCGCGCGCGCGGCACTCCATCACGACGATCTGGGTCATCGTGATGGAGAACCACGACTGGAGCTCCATCCATGGGAGCCCCTCGGCGCCGTACATCAACGGCACGCTGCTGCCGCTCGCCGCGCACGCCGAGCGCTACGCGAGCCCGGCGGGCACGCACCCGAGCGAGCCAAACTACATCTGGATGGAGGCCGGCGACGACCTCGACATCTCCGACGACGACGACCCCGAGCAGAACTACCGCACCACCAAGCGGCACCTCACGCGGCAGATGATCGACGCGGGCGTGACCTGGAAGTCGTACCAGGAGGCCGTGCCGCCCGATCTCTGCCCCGTCGCCTCGAGCGGCCGGTACGGGGCAAAGCACAACCCGATGGTCTACTTCGACGACATCACCGACGCACGCGACCCGCACTCCGCGCGCTGCATCGCGCACGTGCGGCCGTACGAGGAGCTGGCGGGCGATCTCGAACGCGACACCGTCGCTCGCTACAACTTCATCACCCCCGACCTCTGCAACGACATGCACGACAGTCACGGCTGCGCCACGCCCGACCCCATCGCGAACGGCGATGCCTGGCTCGCGCGCGAGGTGCCGAAGATCCTCGCCTCGAAGGCCTACCGCGAGGGCGGCGCGCTCTTCATCACGTGGGACGAGAGCGAGGGTAGCGACGACGCCTCCATCGGCCTCCTCGCGCTCTCGCCATTCGCGAAGCCGGGCCACGCCAGCTTCGCGACGTACACGCACAGCTCGCTGCTGCGCACGATCCAGGACGTGTTCGTGCTCCCCCACCTCCGCGCCGCGATCACGGCCGCGCCGCTCTCGGATCTGTTCGTCAGCTATCCCTGA
>JAYTHX010000318.1:0-31019 GCA_043732195.1 Polyangiaceae bacterium | reverse complement strand
CGGCGCCCGAGCCGAGACGATCGCGCGTCGGCGTGGTGCTCGCGGTCGTCGCGCTGCTGGGCCTCGGCGCAGCCGTGGCGGTGGCGGCGCCGCGGCTCATCGCGAAGAGCCGCACCGATCGCGTCGCGGTCGAGCCTACGGGCACGCGTGCCGTGCCGCCGACCCCGCCGCCCTCGGGCCCGGTCACGCCCGTGAAGGCCAGCGCGGCGCCGATCGGCGAGCCCGCGCCGAACGACTCGAAGGGACCGAAGCGCGCGCATCCCGTGCCGTCGGCGCGTGGCGCCGCGCTCGCGAGCCCGACCGCCACGTCGAAGGCCGCCGCCGAGCCCGATCCTCCTCCGGTCACGCCGACCGCCGTGCCGCCGCCTCGTACGGATCCCGCGTTCAATCCGCAGACCTGCCGCGCCTCGACCGGCGCCGTGCGGACGAACGCCGGGGCGAGCCCGCGCGACCTCACCATGAACGGAACCGCTGCCGCGTGGACGTCGTGCGCGCAGCGCGCGCTGAAGGAGCGGCCCGGCGCGCCGATCAGCGCGGTCGTGCACATGACGTTCAACGACAGCCGCGCGTTCAAGGGCGCCAGCTGCCCCGCGTGTCCGCCGCCTCTCGCGTCGTGCATCGCGTCGAGCACGCAGCCCACGGTGTCGGTGAATTTTCGCGGCGGGGACGTCACGGGCGATCCGGCATTCAGCGTGCCGATCACCGTCGTCTGCGAGTGAATCCTCGTCGACCCACCCTGGATGAGCTCGCGTAGCATCGGACCGTGGGAGGGCCGAGCCTCGCGCGTATCCTCACGCTCGTCGTCGTCATCGTCGTCGTCGTCGTCGTCGTCGTCGTCCGCCGGCGTGCGCGAGCCTCGAGCCCGAGACCGGCGATCGGTCGCGTCGACGGGCTCGACCGCGTCGGCGACGTCGCCGCGGACAGCGAGCTGAATCGAAGGAGCTCCGTCTTCCGCTACACCCTCGGCACCGCCTACGCGCATCGAGCGCGACCTGCGCATCAAGATCTCCACCGGGCTCCGGGAGCTCAGCGATCGCGACGCGATCTCCGGCCGCAACGTGGAGCTTTCGATGCACAACGGCCTCGCCGGCTCGTTGTGATCCGCCCGGATCTCGGGAGGGCCGGCGCGCGTGCTACTTGCGGCGCGGAGGCTCGAGATCCTCGGCGAGGTAGCTCAGGATCACCTCGTCGAGCGATTTGTCGCTGACCAGCTCATCGCTGAAGAGCGACGCGGGCGGCGGCCGCTGCGTGCTGCCGAAGATCGCCGCGGGCCGTGCCGGCGCATAGCGCGCCTCTGCAGGCGGGCGGGCGCCAGGCATGCGCGGGCTGCCGGTTCGCGGCTGCGGCTTGCTCGCGGGCCCGGAGCTCGCCGGCTCTTCACGCGGATCGCTCCGCGCCGCGGCGACGTCCTCGACGGCGCGGTAGGCGCCGCCGGTGCCGGGCTCCTTTGCGAAGAGGTTCTTCGGAGGCGGCGGCAGATCGTTCGCGTGGAACAGCGAGCGCGCGGAGCCCGCATCCTGCGCGGCTTGATCGAGCGCGTCGAAGTCGAGGAGCAGCGAGGAATTGTTCGCCGTGGCGGCCGCCGCGAGCACGGCGCCTGGCGCCTGGCGCGTGGTCATGGGCACGTCGTCGAGCTTCCCGTGGGCCGCCGACGGCGGGGGCACGGTCATCGGACGCCGTGCATCCTGCACCGTCGCGGGGGGCGCCTCCACCGACGGCGGCGGCGGAAGCACGACGGGCTCGGGATCGGTGGTGGGCGCGTCCTCGGTGACCGCGGACTCCACCGCGGGGGCTGGCGGCAGAGGCGCGGGCGGCGCAACGACCGGGGCGACGACGACCGGCGCTGCGGGAGGCCTCACGGATCCCGACTTGCCGCCGTCGACGAGCGCGTCGAACTGGCCGTCACGCAAGGCGATGAAGATCGCCTTGTGCTGCTCCTTCATCAGACCGCGAACGATCTCCTGCATCCCATCCGCGCCGACGTGCTCGGCATACGATGTCTTCACGCTCTTCAGGATGCGACCGCCATCCATGAACAGGTGCGTGATGATGTGCGGGTGGTTGACGCCCGAGTCTTCCGTCTGGATGTGGAAGACCCGGTTCTTGTGCCGGACGTTGTTGTTGTAGCCGAGCAGCGGCGACTGGAACTTGGCCATCGCGGGGACCGACCATGAAGGTATCACGGCTCGCGACGTCGCCGCGGAAAGCCGCAGCGAGCCTCGCTTGCGGTCGTTGTCCTACCTCGCACCCACGATGCCCTCGAGGCACGATTCCCGCGCTGCGCGCAGATCGGCGACGCGGAAATCCAGACGCGGTCCCGAAACAATCGCGATGCGAAGGGTCGCGTCGGCGCCGGTTTCGGTGGTGTGACCGAGCTGACGAGCGGGCACCCCGGCCGCACGCGCGCGCTCGATCACGCCCTCGGCGTACTCCTTCTTCGTCGAGACGATCACGCGGCTCGGCGCCTCGCCGAAGAGCGTCCGGGCGATCGGCGTCGAGCCGGAGGCGCCGGGGATGGTGACGTGCGCCCCGACCAGCGGGCCGTTCGTCGCCACCACGCAGCACTCGGCGAGCGTCACGGCGAGCCCGCCGTCGGCCACGTCGTGCGCGCTCGAGAGGACGTGCGCGCGCGCGAGCTCGAGGACGAGCCGCTGGAGCTTCTTCTCGGCGGCGAGGTCGATGCTCGGTGCGGGGCCGCCGAGCGTGCCGACCTTGAGCGACTGGTACTCGCTGCCGCCGAGCCCCGACGCTTCGCCTGCGTCCTCGCCGAGCAAGAGGACGACGTCGCCCTCGCGGACGAACGCCGACGCGAGGATGTCACGCTCGTCGGCCACGAGCCCGACGCCGGCGATGCCCGGCGTGGGGAGGATGGGATGGCGTCCCGTCGCGTCGGTGGTCTCGTTATAGAGGCTCACGTTCCCGCTGACGATCGGCACCTCGAGCGCGCTGCAGGCCTCGGCGAGCCCGTCGATGGCGCGCGCGAAGACGTCCATGGTCTCCGGATCCTCGGGGCTCGCGAAGTTGAGACAGTCGGTGAGGCCGATGGGCTCAGCGCCGCTGCACACGAGGTTCCGGCACACCTCGGCGACCGCCATCTTGGCGCCCTCCTCGGCCGAGAGCTCGACGAAGCGCCCGTTGCCGTCCACCGCGAACGCGAGGTGCTTCATGATGACGACGCCGTCGCGATCGCAAGGCACGCGCACGACGCCCGCGTCGGAGCCGGGCCGCACCACCGTGCCGCCGCGCACGATGTGATCGTACTGCCGCCAGATCCAGGCGCGCGAGCCGACGTTCGGTGACGCGAGCAGCGCCCGCAGATCGCCCGCGGGATCGCTGGACTCGGGTACCGCCACGTCGGCGCGCGCGGCGCCGCGCCTGCGCGGTCGATCGTAGACGGGCGCGTCGTCGGTGAGGGCGCCGACCGGGATGTCCGCGGCGATCACCTTTTCGCCGCGGGGCGGGGCGCCGTCGAGCGGGTCGTAGCCGGGCGTGGCGGTGACCACCCAGCGCTTGGTGTCGGTGACGCGGCCGATGATGGCGGCGTCGAGATCCCACTTCTTGCAGACCTCGAGGACCTCGTTCTCCCGGCCCTTCTTCGCGACGAGGAGCATGCGCTCCTGCGACTCGCTGAGGAGGATCTCGTAGGGCGTCATCTTCTTCGCGCGCCGCGGCACGGCGTCGAGATCGATCTCGATGCCGTTCTCCGCGCGCCCCGCCATCTCCACGCTCGACGACGTGAGCCCCGCCGCGCCCATGTCCTGGACGCCCTCGAGGAGATCGGTGGACATGAGCTCGAGGCACGCCTCGAGGATCAGCTTGCCCATGAAGGGATCGCCGACCTGCATCGTGGAGCGGATGCCCTTCTTGATGCTGCTCGCGGTCGCGAGCTCGCCGGTGCCCTCCGTGGCGGTGCCGAACTCGTCGGAGGCCATGGTCGCGCCGTGGATGCCGTCGCGGCCGGTGCGCGCGCCGATGTAGAGGATGGGATTGCCGATGCCGGCGGCGCGTCCGTAGAAGATGCGATCGGTGCGGGCCACGCCGCACGTGAACGCGTTGACGAGAATGTTGCCGTCGTACGCGGCGTCGAACTGGACCTCGCCGCCCACCGTGGGCACGCCGATCGAGTTGCCGTAGCCGCCGATGCCGGCGACCACGCCGCGCAGGAGCTCGGGGGTGCGCGGATGATCGGGGCGCCCGAAGCGCAGCGAGTTCAGCCCGGCGATGGGGCGCGCGCCCATCGTGAACACGTCGCGCAGGATGCCGCCGACCCCGGTGGCGGCGCCCTGGTACGGCTCGATGAAGCTCGGGTGGTTGTGCGACTCCATCTTGAAGACGGCCGCGAAGCCGTCCCCGATGTCGACGACGCCCGCGTTCTCGCCAGGTCCCTGGATGACGCGCGGGCCCTTCGTGGGCAGGCGCTTGAGGTGCACGCGCGAGGACTTGTAAGAGCAGTGCTCGCTCCACATCACGCTGAAGACGCCGAGCTCGGTGTAAGTGGGCACGCGTCCGAGCGCCTTCGTGACGCGCGCGTACTCCTCGGTGGTGAGCTTGTGCTGCTTCACGACGGCAGGGGTGATGGGCAGATCGCCCGGAAAGGAGCCCGACTCAGCCGTGGGAGCGCTCATCGCGAGGAGGTGATTAGCCGGCCTGGCGCCGTAAGGAAACCGCTGCCGGGGCGTTTCTCGTCCAGGTCGCCCGGGCGCTCTCCATCTGGGCACGGTGCGGGACCAGTGCTACTGCCACCCGCATGCGCGCTGCCGTGATCCTGTTTCCCGGGCTCAACGCCGACGCCGAGATGATCCGCACGCTCACCCTCGCGGGCGCCGCGGTCACGACGGTCTGGTACGGCGACGCCGCCCTGCCGGCCGGCACGGACCTGGTCGCCATCCCCGGCGGCTTCGCGTACGGGGACTACCTCCGCTGCGGGGCCATCGCGAAGGTCGGCCCGATCATGAAGGCTGTCGCCGAGCATGCCGCGCGCGGCGGATTCGTCCTCGGCGTGTGCAATGGCTTCCAGATCCTCACCGAGTGCGGGCTCCTGCCGGGCGCGCTCACGCGCAACGCCCACCTGCGCTTCGAGTGTGGCGACGTCTTCGTGAGGGTGGAGGGCGAGGGCCCGTTCACCGCGGCAAAGGGCACGGTGCTGCGCCTCCCCATCGCGCACGGTGAAGGCCGCTACCAGGCCTCACCCGCGCTGCTCGCGCAGCTGGACCGCGAGGGGCGGATCGCGCTCGTGTATTGTACACGCGATGGCGCCGTGACCGACGCGGCGAACCCCAACGGTTCGGTCCGCAACATCGCCGGAGTGTACGGCGGCCCCTCGAAGAACGTGCTCGGCCTCATGCCGCATCCGGAGCGAATGAGCGAGGACTGCCACGGCGGTACGGACGGCCTCTCGCTGTTCCTCGCGGCGGTGAAGCCGCGCGCCGCCGCCGCGTGAGCGCGCGCTACCGCCGCAGCCGCTCCGGCTTTTCCGCGGCGGCCGGCACCGCGGGCGCTTTCCTGCGCACGGCGCCTCCCGACTTCGCGGTCAGGTAGGTGACCTTGCTCGCGACGACGTCGGGCGCGTCGCTTTCGTTGGCGTCCGTTTGCATCTTGAGCACCACGCCGCCCGCGACCAGCGCGATGAGCAGCGGCCCCGCGAGCGCCGCGAGCACGGTCTGCCGCATGGTCGGGCCTTGCTGGAGCACGGGGGGCGCCGCGTTGCTGCCGGGGAAGGCGAGGGTGCCGGTCAGCAGCTCGTAGAGCGTCGCTCCGATCGCCCAGATGTCGCTCCGCCCGTCGATGACGTCCGCGCCGGTGACCTGCTCCGGGGACATGTAATACGGCGTGCCGAGCGCTTGCCCGGCGACCGTCGAGGGCGTGGTCGAGACCGAGAAGTCCTCGCTCGAGGCGAGCGACTTCGCGAGCCCGAAGTCGAGCACCTTGATGATGGGCTCGCCCGACTTGCCCCTGGTCAGGAAGAGGTTCGCGGGCTTGACGTCGCGATGGATGATCGAGCGCGCGTGCGCCTCGGCGAGCGCGTCGCACGCCTGCACGACGTACGTCAGCGCGTCGTGGACGGGAAGACCGCGACCTTCCGTGGCCATGGTCTCGAGCGATGCGCCCTCGAGGTACTCCATGACGATGTAGAGCTCGCCGCTCGCGAGCTGGTCGACGTCGATGATGCGCGCGACGTACTCGCTCTTCAACGTGGCCGCCGCGCGCGCCTCGCGCTGGAAGCGCGACACCTGCGCGCGATCGCGCGCGAGGTGCGGGTGCATGAACTTGAGCGCGACCTTCGAGCCGAGGAGCAGGTGGTCGGCCTCGAAGATGCGTCCCATTCCGCCGCGCCCGAGCATGCGCATCAGCCGGTACTTGTCGGCGATGATGTCGCCGGCCGTGGCAGGCCGGTTCAGCGGGCGCTGGGCCGTCGCGTCGCGCCCGGACGCGTCGGGCTTTTGCAACCGCGGCGCCCGTCCGTGGAGCGTCGCCGCCTCCTCCAGCTCCTCCCAACTCATCCGTACGACGCCCCCATCCGAGAAATTACCACCGAGCTTGACGGCCCGTCGATGGGCCGGCAGATCTCCCGGCCGCGCGCTTGGACCTCCTCTACTTCGTCCTCTTCGTCAGCATTCTCATCTTCATCCACGAATTCGGGCACTTCGCGTTCGCGAAGCTGTTCGGGGTGAAGGTGCTGACGTTTTCCATCGGCTTCGGGCCCAAGATCCTGAAAGTCCGAGGGAAAGAGACCGAATACTGCGTCGGTCTGCTGCCGTTCGGCGGCTTCGTGAAGATGCTCGAGGAGGGCAAGGCCCGCGAGGCGATCCTGCCGGAGGAGCGTCATCGGACCTTCGAATCGCAGGCGCTGTGGAAGCGCGTCGTCATCGTGCTGGCCGGGCCGGCCATGAACCTCGTGTTCCCGATGGCCCTTTACACCTCGGTCTACCTCGAGGACCGCGAGTTCCTTCCTCCGACCGTGGGCGCGGTGTTCCCGGGCAAGCCGGCCGACGGCAAGCTCTATCCGGGCGACACCATCACCGCGATCGACGGCGAGTCGGTGGCGAGCTTCCCCGACGTCCAGCACGCGTTCGCGAAGAGCGCCGGCGTGCCGATGCGCGTCTCGGTCGATCGCGACGGCAAGCCCGTCGACGTCACCATCACCCCTTCCGACGAGACCGAGGTGGTGGAGCCCAGCGAGCTCGAGCTCTACGAGCACGTCGGGCGCGTCGGCATCGCGCCTACCTACGGCGCGCCGGTGATCGGCATCTCGCGCACCGACTCGCCCGCGTTCCGCGCCGGGCTGCGCACGTTCGACCGCATCACCGCGGTCAACGGGCGCAAGGTCGAGACGTTCGTGGATCTCGCGCGCGTGCTCTCGCAGAACCGCGGCGACAACGTGGTGCTCACCTACGTGCGTCCGGTCTCCGTGCCGCGCTCGCTGGGCGGCCTGTGTGACATCGCCGTGCTCGAGACCGGCATCGCCTCGCTCTCGCCCCGCCCCCGCAGCGAGGGCGCCGTCGTGCGCGAGAACGACCCGGATTACCGCACGAAGGACATGCAGGAGCGCTCCGGCATCGAGAGCGCGGAGATGTTCGCGGCCTTCGTGCCCGAGGGGTCGAGCGAGTGGCGCGCGGGCCTGCGCCCGGGCGATCGCATCACCCATCTCGACGGCGTCGCGCAGCGCATGTGGAAGGTCGATCGCCGGGGCGGTCGCGCGCTCGACGACACCACGATGGTCGGGCAGCTCCTCAAGGACCCGACGAAGATGCACGAGCTCGTCTGGACCCGCGACGGCGAGCGCATGAGCGGCACGTTCCAGGTGCGCCAGGAGCGCTGGAACGACGAGCTGGGGCAGCACTACGAGCGCTACGTCTTCCGCACCACGCACTGGATGCCGCGCGCGGCGAGCAAGCTCGTGCCGAACCCGCACCCGGTCCTCTACGCCATCAAGCGCGGCGCGCTCGAGACGCGCAACGCCATCAAGTTCATCGTCGTCGGCTTCGTGCGCATCCTCCAGGGACGCGTGAGCATCGCCGCGGTGAGCGGGCCGATCACGCTCTACGACGTCGCGGGCGACGCCGGCGCGAAGGGCACGCAGTATTTCGTCTGGGCGATGGCGGTCACGAGCGTGAACCTCGGGCTCATCAACCTGCTCCCGATCCCCGTGCTCGACGGCGGTCACCTCGTCCTCTTCTTGCTCGAGTGGGTGCGGCGGAAGCCGGTGAGCCTGCGGGCCCGCGAGATGTCGAGCCTGTTCGGGATGAGCGTGCTCGTGGTGCTGATGCTGGTGGCCTTCAAGAACGACGTGACGCGCAAGTGGGACGTCATCGTTCTGCAAGTTATCGACATCACGCGCTAATTCGTAAACTTCAAAAGAATGGGGGAGATCTGCGGCCCTTGTGGCGCAGCCGGGGGGCGTGTGGCATAGCCAGCGCGATCAACCAGGACCCGTCCATGCCCCGTCCGTCTCGCTTCTCGTTCTTCGTGCTCGTCAGCTTCCTGGTCTCCCTGGTCGGCGTCCCCGCGCTCGCCGTCGGTTGTGCGCAGGGCGATCCCAGTGCCTCCGATCCCATCGTCGAGCCGACGTCGACGCAGCAGCCCACCGACCCCGTCCCCACCCCGGTCCCCACGGTCGAGAAGCCGCCCACGCCGGTGAACCCGGACGACGCGCTGCCCCCCGTGGTCTCGTCGGTCTCGCCCGACCGGGGCACCGTCGGCGCAATCGGTCCCTCGATCGTCGTCTCGGGTACGAACTTCGTCGCCCGCTCGATCGTCCAGCTCGACGGCGCGCCGCTGGCCACCACCTTCGTCAGCGGCACCGAGCTGCGCGCCACCATCCCGACCTCGAAGCTCGCGGCGGTCGGCGTGCTCCGCCTCTCCGTGGGCACGAGCCCGCCCGGCGGCGGCGCGAGCAAGGAGGTCACGTTCGAGGTGCAGAACCCGGGCGCGATGCTCACCAGCATCGCTCCACTCTCGGTGGTCGCCGGCGCCGGCACCACCACGCTCACGGCCAGCGGCACGGGCTTCGTCGCGGGCGCGAAGATCGTCTTCGGCGCGACCGACCTCACGACCACGTTCACCAACGGCACCACGCTCTCGGCGACGATCCCTGCGAGCCTCCTCGTCGCCTCGGGCAGCGTGCCCGCGAAGGTCGTCAACCCCGCGCCCGGCGGCGGCGCCTCCACCGCCATCTCGTTCACGATCGCGAACCCCACCGCGAGCATCCAGAGCATCAACCCGTCGGCGGCGTTCGTCGGCTCGGCGTCGCTCCAGCTCGTGGTCTCGGGCTCCGGCTTCGTCCCCGGGAGCAACGTCATCTTCAACGGCATCACGCTCGCCACGACCTACGTGAGCGGCGGCGAGGTGCGCGGCGCCGTGCCCGCCGGCTCGCTCGGCGCGGCCGGTGATTTCCCGGTCGCCGTGAGCAATCCTCCCCCCGGCGGCGGCGTCACCGCGCCGGTCGTGTTCCGCGTGCAGTACCCGGCGCCGCTGCCCTCGGGGCTCACGCCGTCGAGCGTGGCCGCCGGCGCCGGGCCCACCGACGTCGTGGTCACTGGCCTCGGCTTCTTCATCACGTCGCAGATCACCTTCGACGGCGCGCCCGCCGCGACCACCTACCAGGACGCGACGCACCTCAAGGCCACCCTCACCGCCGCGCAGCTCGCCAGCGCGACGAGCATCTCGGTGCGCGTCGTCAACTCCGCGCCGGGCGGCGGTACGTCGTCGGGGCTCGCCTTCAGCGTCACCAACGCGGTGCCCACCATCGTGGCGCTGAACCCCGCGTCGGTGACGGCCGGCTCTCCCGACCGCACCATCACCGTCAACGGCAACGGCTTCGTGCCCACGAGCACCGCGAGCAGCAACGGCGTGCTCGTCATGACCACCTACGTGAACGGGAACACGCTCACCGCGCGCGTGCCTTCGGGGCAGCTCGTGAACGCGGGCGTCGTCGCCATCACCGTCACGAACCCCGCGCCGGGCGGCGGCATCAGCGCTGCCGCGAACCTCGTCGTCGGTTGCGACACCACCGGCGTCGACGTCGCGCTCGGCGCGGTGGGCACGCTCACCACGCAGGCCACGAGCTTCGCGGCCGCGCCGCTCATGTCGCGCTTCAACGACAGCAGCGCCTGCAGCGCCACCGTGATCGACCACGCGAACCAGCAGCCCGGCCGCTACTGGGTGGTCCAGAACACCGCCGGCGCCACGGTCACGCTCTCGGCGTGGGCCGACTGCACCGCGGACGGCAAGCAGGATGACGCCTACCTCACGTTCTATCGCCGGCCCGCGAAGCCCGCGAACGATCAGGAGCGGCTCACCTGCGCCGCGCAGATCGCCGAAGGTACCTCCTCCGCCACCGGCTACGGCAGCCCCGAGTCCGGCGCGAGCACCTGGTGCCCGGGCCTCACGAAGGCCAACGGCGGCGGGCTCACGCTCGCCACCTGCGAGAAGGCGGTCGTGCACATCCAGCCGTGGAACGTCGCGAGCACCACGTACACCGCTCCGCCGACCATCAAATTCAAGCCGGAGTGATCCCGAGGTAACTCGCACCGCGCGCCCGCCCGGTGATGTACAAGCCAGGCGTGTCGAAACCGAGAAGGGTCCCCACCGCACGCAGCGTCGCTGCCGACGTCGTGGTGCGTGTGCTGCGTGACAAGGCGTACGCCGCGGCGGCGCTCGATGCCGAGCTCGAGCGCAACGTGCAGCTCGACGTACGCGACCGCGCGCTCGCCACCGAGCTCGCCTACGGAACGCTGCGCCTCCTCGGCTGGCTGGAGCAGCGCGTGGACCGCCACGCGACGAAGGGGATCGGCTCGGTCGAGGTCAACGTGCGCGCGCACCTCGTGGTGGCCGCGTACCAGGTGCTCGTGCTCACGCGCGTGCCGGCGTTCGCCGCGGTCGACGAGGCCGTGACCACCGTGCGCGCGCTGCGCGGTCCGCGTGTGGCCGGGTTCGTGAACGCGGTGCTCCGCAAGATCGCGAGCGAGCCCAAGCCCGAGGCCGAGGAGCTGGCGCGCGCCGCGCTCGACGCCGCCGATCCTGCGCTCGCGGCGGCCATCGTGCGATCGATCGGACAGGAGGGGACGATGAAGCTCCTCGCGCCCGAGGAGAGCCCGCCGCTCGGGCTGCGCATCGAGGATCCGGCCGCACGAGACGCCTGGCTCGCGCAGCTGCGCGAGGCCCGCCCCGACGCGACCATCGAGCCGGGACACGTGTCGCCCCTCGCCATCGTGGCGCGCGGCGCGGGACGCCTCGCGGATCTCCCTGGCTATGCCGAGGGCGCATGGACCTCGCAGGAGGAAGGCTCGCAGGTCATCGCGCTCGCGCTCGGCGCGCGCCCCGGCGAGAGCGTGCTCGATGCGTGCGCCGGTCGCGGCAACAAGACTGGCCTGCTCGCGCGCGCGGTGGGCGCGAGCGGCGGCGTCGACGCGGCCGACCTCCATCCCGCCAAGCTGGAGCGCCTCGCGCTGGAGCTCGACCGCATCGGTCAGCACCCGCGCGCGACCTACGCGGTCGACTGGTCGGCCGGCAGCGGCGGCGTCACGGGGCCCTACGATCGCGTGCTCGTCGATGCGCCGTGCTCGGGCACGGGGACGATCCGCCGCCGGCCGGAGCTGCTGCTGCGGCGCACCGCGGCCGACCTCGCGGGCCTCGCAGCGTTGCAGAAGAGCATCCTGTCGCGCGCTGCAGCGCTCGTGCGCCCGGGCGGGCGCCTCGTCTATGCCGTGTGCAGCGTGCTCCGTGAGGAGGCCGAGGAGGTCGTCGCGGGGGCCGAAGAGCTCGGGCTCCGCGCCGCGCCCTTCGATGCTGCGATCCCGGCGCGGGTAGCGCCCGCCGGGGCCACGTCCTTCCGCCTCTTGCCGCACGAGCACGGAACCGACGGGTATTTCGTGGCGTCCTTCGTCCGGAAATGATTTCGCGTATTTCGCGGCCCTGACCGCGTTGCGAGGGGCCGGTGCCTACGATAGCGTGCGAACCCCAATGCCGATCGACGTCACGGTCCCGCAGCTCGGTGAGAGCGTCACCGAAGCAACGCTCACGAAGTGGTTGGTGAAGGAGGGCGACGTGGTCGTGAAGGACCAGCCGCTCGCCGAGCTCGCCACCGACAAGGCCGATAGCGAGCTTCCGTCGCCATCCGCCGGTCGCATCGCCAAGCTCCTCGTCAAGGAAGGGGACGTCGTTCCGGTCGGCGCCTCGATCTGCCAGATCGAGGCGGGCACGTTCGCTGCGCCGGCGAAGGCCGCAGAGCCCGCCGCGCCGATCGCGGTCTCGCAGAACCCGAGCACGAAGGGCCGCGAGCCCGTGGCGCCGTCGTCGTCGCAGGGCGCGCTGGGCCCGCTCGCGTCCCCGAACGCGCGCCGCGCGGCGCTCGAGCAGGGGGTCGATATCCAGAGCGTGCGCGGCTCCGGCGATCACGGTCGCATCACCCGCGAGGACGTCATCCGCGCTGGCGTCGAAGTGCCGCCTCGCACCGAGCCGCCTCCTTCGGCGGCGTCCCTGGCCGCGCAGCGCGAGCAACCGCGCGTCGCCACGGCGCCCCCCGCGCCGAGCAGCGGTGGCCTCGCGCAGATGATCAACCAGGGCGGAGGCTTCGTACCGCCCATCCCGGGGTCCGGCTTCGGCTCGTTCAAGGTGCCGGTCTACCGCCCGAAGCCAGGCGATCAGGTGGTCCCGTTCACGCGTCGCCGGCGCATCACTGCCGACCACATGACGTACTCGAAGTTCGCTTCGCCGCACGTCGTCACGGTCGCGGAGTGTGATCTCTTCCGCGCCTCGCGCCTCCGCGAGGCGAACAAGGATCGCTACAAGAAGGAGGGCATGAGCCTCACGATGCTCGCCTTCCTCGTGGTGGCGGCGGCGCGGGCCATCCGCGAGAACCCCACCATCAACGCGCGCGTCCTGGACGACTCGTTCGTGATCTTCAAGGACGTGAACATCGGCGTCGCCGTCGACTCGCCGGACGGCCTCGTGGTCCCGGTGGTCCGCCGCGCCGACGAGCTCGGCGTGCGCGGCATCGTCCGCAGCATCGACGACGTGGCGACCCGCGCGCGCACTGGCAAGATCACCGTCGACGATCTCTCGGGCGCAACGTTCTCGGTCACGAACCCGGGCCTGAAGGGGAATCTGTTCGGCGGCGCGATCATCAACCAGCCGAACGTCGGCATCCTGCGCATGGGCGAGATCAAGAAGCGCGCGGTCGTCGTCGAGGGCCCGGACCACGAGGACCAGATCGCGATCCACCCCGTGATGTACATCGCGCTCAGCTACGACCACCGCATCGTCGACGGCGTGGCCGCCAACTCGTTCCTGTGGCGCGTCCGCGAGATCCTGGAAAAGGCCGAATTCGAGGTCTAGCTCCGGTTCTCGCTTCCGCGATTTCGGGATTCTCTTTCTCTCGTCTCGCCTCCGAGGCTCCTGTGACTGTCTCAGCGGCGGCGGCGGCGCACGAGGGCGATCGTCGCGGCGACCGCGCTGAGGAGCGCGGCGAAGGGGCTCGCGGTGGGGGCGCGGACCGCGCAGCCGCCGTCGTCGCCGATCCCGGGCGGCGGGCCGGCGTCGTTCGCAGGGCCGGCGTCGGCATCGGGCAACGTCGGGCCGCCGCAGCCGAGGACTGCGCGCTGCGCCGGCCACGGCGGGGGATTGCCGTTCTGGTCACCCAGCGCGCACGAGGTGCGCGTCGTCGAGCCCTCGGCGCATTCGAGCGGACCGCGGATGTCGCAGAAGTGGAGCTTCGGCTGGAACGTCGCGCCGTCGTCGGTGGAGAGGCCGGCGACGAAGCCGCTCTTCTCCGTGGAGCACGCCCACAGGCCGTCGTTCGCGAGCTTGAGGCAGCCGATCTCGATGTCCGAGCGCTTCTGCCAGAGGAAGTCGCTCGTGCTCGCGACGCGCAAGCCGTCCTTCGGGCCGCCGGCCCACACGCGCTTGCCGTCGGGCGATAGGGCGAACCCGGCGAGCGCACCGTTGCCGGTCAAGATCACCTTGAAGGTCTTGCCCGCGTCGTCGCTCACGAGGAGGCGTGAAGGCGTGTCGGTGGCGTTGGAGGTGCGCACGTAGACGCGATCGGCGTTCGTCGGGTCGACGCCGGCGATGAACACCGCGCGCTCGTCGTCGAGGAGCGGGAAGTTGGCCTCCTCGAACGTCTTGCCGTGATTCCTGGACGTGAGGAACGAGGCCTTCACCATCGTCCCCGGGTTGCGCGCCGCGGTGACGTAGATGCGATCGGGATCGCTCTCCGTGACGTCGACGGTCTCCGCGAGCAGCGAGGGGTCGAAGCTCGGAGTGATGACGCCGAAGGTCCTGCCCTCGTCCTTCGTCTCGAAGAGCGACGACTTGAAGTAGGTCGTCATCGCGTCGTCGGTGCCGGCGTACGAGCTCGCCATCGCCACCACGGTGCCGGGCGTGCTCGGGCGCGACGTGAGATCGATGAAGACGAGCTCCTTCAGGTCGCCGCCCACGAAGCGGAAGTTGCAGCCTCGGTCGCTGGAGATGGCGAGCCCCTGGAACGTCGAGCTGATGAGCGTTCCGTCGGGGGTGATCGCGTACATCGGGTCCTCGACGCCCGCGAGCCCCACCGATCGCTCGCAGATCCAGTCCCAGGTCTTGCCGCGGTCGCGCGAGACGACCTCGCCGAACGTGGTGCGCAGCAGCACGAAATTCGGGTCGTTCGGCGCGAAGAACAGCGCGCCCGTCTCCGGGAAGCGGCCGTTCGCGTGCGCTTCTCCCGAGGTGCAGGCGAGCAGCGCCGAGGTACCCATGGTCAGAGCGGCGACCAAGGCAAAGCGCACGACAGAACGGTAGCGCAATCGCCCCCGACTACCACGCATACGCTTCGGGAGCGGCGCCGCCGGGGCCGGGAAAGAGCCCGTCCAGCTCCTTGATGACCGCATCATCCATGTTGACGGCGCGGGCGCGCAGCGCGCTCTCGAGCTGCTCCATCGTGCGCGGTCCGACGATCGGCGCAGTGACCACCGGGTTCGCGAGGAGCCAGGCGAGCGCCACGTCTCCCGGGGGCGTGCCGATGCGATCGCAGAGCGCCTCGTACTTGACGATGGCGTCGCCGTGCTTCGCGATCGCCTTCTGCGCGAGGTCGCTGGAGCGCCGTCCGTCGGCCTGCTTCTTCAGCACGCCGCCGAAGACGCCGCCCTCGAGCGGGCTCCAGGGGATGAGGCCGAGCCCGTAGTGCTTGCACGCCGGGATCACCTCGAGCTCGATGGTGCGATTCGCGGTGTCGAAGAAGTTGATTCCTTCCTCCAGCGCGCGATCCATGATCGCGAAGGAGTCGGCCTCGGAGGTCTGCGGGCCGAAGTTCATGGTCCCGAGGCAGAGGCGACTGACCTTGAGCCCGGTGCGACCGAGGTGCACGTAGTCCATGGCCCGAGGGTATGCGAATCGAACGCGCCGTGTACCTCTACGTCTTCGGGAGCAGCGTGCGCATGCGCTCGCAGAGCGCGAGGTAGATCGCTTCGTGGATGCCCGCGAGCGTGATGGCGTGCGTGCGCACGGTGGCGAGGTCGGAGGCCGCCCAGCGCTTCGGCACCTTCGTTGCGGCGCGGGCGTGCGCTGCGCCGAGGAGCGCGCCGAGGTACGTCGCGAGCGCGGGCAGATCTTCGCCGCGCAGGCGCCGCAGGTTCAGCTTGTCCTCCTGAGGAGAGAGCTTGCGCACGAACATGGAAAGCTTGCTCGTCCCGCCCGAGGCCCGCAGCACCGTGCAGCCGATCATGCGCATCGGGCGCTCGATCGCGGTCTTGGAGGCGGTGGCGACGCGCTCGGCGGGGACCAGCCCGGATGGACCGAGGATGGTCGCGGCCGATGGCTCGCCCTGCTCCTTGAGGTCGAAGATCCAGCCGCCGTCCGTGCCGCCCTTGCCCTTCGCGAGTACCGCGACGCGCAGGCTGCCGAGGCTACCCGTACCGGCGATGCGCAGCGCGCAGTCGAGGATCTCGAGCGAGCCCTTGTGCGGACGGTCCTCGTCGGGCAGCGCGTCGATGTAACCCTGGAACGCGGCCGGCACGCCGTCGATCACCTCGGCGGCGAGATCCGCGTAGCGTGGCCCACGGACGAAGTGACGCTTGCCGCCCGTGACCGCCGTTCGCGCGTCGAGCAGCGCGGACTTCGATCGATCGCGGACCTGCTCGCACAGCGCCAGCACCGGCGCGGGCTGCGCGGGCAGCGGCGCGCCATCGAACGCGCTCCGCGCCCATGCCTCGAGGAGGCAGTCGCACAGGTCGAGGGCGGTGCGACCGCTCGCGCCGAGCTCGCGCCCGCCGAGCAGGAGGCTCGTCGTGAGGCGGAGCACGTCGAGGCGCCAGGGACCGATGACCGCGTCGTCGAAATCGTTGAGATCGAAGCGCACTTCGCGGTGCTTCTTCGATCCCGCGGTCTCGCGACTCGAGGTCGGCTCGGAGGCGCCGAGCGGGTCGGTACGGTACGCGCCGACGTTCTCGAGATGCATGTCGCCGACGAGCCAGCCTTCGCCTTCGGGGCCCTCCGCGAGGTCGGGCCGCGCGGCGAGGATCTCGTAGAAGATGGGCGCGGCGCCGCGCAGGTAGGCGAGGGGAGAGCTGCTCATCCGCACCAGCTTCCGCGCGAACAGGTCGGGGAAGCGCTTCGTGCGCCCGCGATCGAGCGTCAGCTGACGCTCGGCGAGCGCCCACGGATCGAGCGCGAGCGCGGCGCTTCCATGCGCGGTCTTAATCACGCCTTTCATTGTACGCCCGAGCCTGACGGTTGTGTAGCGTTGCCCGCGTGATCGTCGCCTCCCGCGCGCGCGTGATGGTGGCAGGCTGGCTCGAGACGGGCGCGCTCGCCGGCGTGTGGCCGGCGGCTCTCGGCAGGCTGTCGGCAGGCTTCGCGGCGCGCGCGCTGTCGCGGCCGCTCGACGTCCCGCGCGGCCTCACGGTGATCACGGTGGGCGGCGCGACGCTCGGCGGCTCGGGCAAGACGCGCGTGGCGCTCGCGGTGACGCGCCTGCTCGTGGAGCGCGGCGCACGCGTGGCGCTGATCGGGCATGCCTACCGGGCGCGGCCAGCGCGCGCGCGCGTCGTGCACGTCGACGATGCGATCGTCGACGTCGGCGACGAGGCGCTCCTCGCCGCGCGCATCCTCGGCGCGTCGTGCCCGGTGATCGTGGCGAGGACGCGGCAGGAGGCGATCGATCACGCGGCGACGCTCGCCGACGTCGTGGTCCTCGACGGCCCGCTCCAGCTCGCGCCGGTCCGCGCGTCGCTCGCGCTCCTGGCGGTCGACGCCGACGCGCCGTGGGGCGCCGGGGCGCTGCCGCCGGCCGGTGATCTTCGCGCGCCCCGGGCCGCGCTGCTCGCGCACACCGACCTCGTGGTCCCGGTCGACGCTGCCCCGCACCTCTCCGAGCGCACGCTCGACGCGCTCCTGAAGGAGCGCGTG
Organism: Polyangiaceae bacterium; assembly: GCA_043732195.1. Classification (GTDB taxonomy): domain Bacteria; phylum Myxococcota_A; class Polyangia; order Polyangiales; family Polyangiaceae; genus Labilithrix. Next base: position 13,637 of record JAYTHX010000318.1, on the reverse strand, counting down.
GGTCTCTTCACCGCCATCGGTCGTCCGGCGCGGCTCGAAGCAGCGCTCCGGCGCGCCGGCGTGAGCCCCGCGGTGATCGTTCGCGCGGCCGACCACGGGCCCGTGACGGCGGCCCTGGCCCGCCACCTCGCGCGCGCAAATGTCGATCGCTGGCTGGCCACCGACAAGTGTGCACTCCACCTGGCGCCGGTGGTCGGAAAGCGCGCGATCACCGTGATCGAAGGCCTGTGCGAGCTGCCGGGCGAGGTCGAGAGTGCCCTCGCGCAGCGGGTCGACGCGAGGGGCGGGAAAATGCCATACACGGGGCGGCCTTGACCCCCTGCTTGCGGAAGCCCTACTCTCGAAACACCGGGCGGGTCCGCTCAGGAGCGCCCTTCCGGGCCGGACGATCACGTGAGCGAGCTGGACGAGAAGACACGCGTAACCACGATCGTCCAGAAGCCTGCCGGCGAGACCGGCGAGGACGAGAAGCCGCGCAACAACGATTGCATCGTTGTGATCTACACGAAGGAGCCCACGCTCCTCGGTAAGCGGTTCGTGCTCGACTTCACGCCGGTGCGGCTCGGCCGCGGCGCCGAGAATCACATCGTCCTCGAGGGCGACAGCGTCTCGCGCCGCCACGCGCATCTCGAGCAGCGCGGACCGGTGTGGTGGGCGGTCGACGACGGGTCGACCAACGGCACCTACGTCAACGACGAGCAGATCAGCCGCGAGTTCGGCCTGGCGAACGGTGACCGCATCAAGGTCGGCCCGACCATCTTCAAGTACCTCTCCGGCGCCGACGTCGAGGCGCAGTACCACGAAGAAATCTACCGGATGACGATCATCGACGGTCTCACGCAGGCGCACGTGAAGCGCTACCTGCTGGAGGCCCTCGAGAAGGAGATCATCCGCGCGCGTCGTCACGCGCGCGAGCTCTCCTTCATCATGTTCGACATCGATCACTTCAAGAAGATCAACGACCACCACGGTCACCTCGCAGGCGACTTCGTGCTGAAGGAGCTCGCGCGCATCGTGCAGGGGCGCATCCGTCGGGACGAGGTGTTCGCGCGGTACGGAGGCGAGGAGTTCTCGCTGATACTCCCCGAGACGGGCCTCGACGGCGCAAGGGCGCTCGCAGACGGCCTCCGCGAGAAGATCGAGAGCAGCCGCTTCGTGTTCCAGGGCGACACCATTCCCGTCACCGTCTCGATCGGCGTCGCCATGCTCTCCGACACCGACAAGACGAGCCTCGATCTCATCCGCGCCGCCGACGCCAAGCTCTATGAAGCGAAGCGCGGCGGCCGGAACAAGGTCGTGGGCTGACCTCGCGGTCCACGTCGCGGAGCAGGGTCGCGTGAGCAGCGAGCTTCCGGAGCTGAAGATTCCGCCGCCCGGGCCGCGCTCGCGTGCGCTTGCGGCGCGCCTCGCGGCGGTGGAGTCGCCGGCCTTCGAGGCGCGGCGTGATGCGCGCGCCTCCACCTCCGGCGCAGAGCAGTCGTCGATCGTCTACGCGCGCGGCGCAGGGTCGAACGTGTGGGACGTGGACGGCAATCGCTACGTCGATCTCACCGCGGGCTTCGGGGCGCTCGTGCTCGGCTATGCGCCGAACGCGGCGTCCGACGCCGCACGCGCCGCGACGGACACGCTCTCGCTGGCGCTCGGGGACGTCTATGCGTCGGAGACGAAGGTGCAGGCCTGCGAGGCCATCGCCGCGCTCTTCCCGGAGCCTGGCGCGCGCGTGATGCTCGGGCTCTCCGGGGCCGACGCCGTGACCTGCGCCCTGAAGACCGCGGCGCTGAGCACCGGCAAGCCCGGCGTCGTCGCGTTCGAGGGCGCGTACCACGGGCTCTCGTACGGGCCGCTCGCGGCGTGCGGGCTGAGCGCGAGCTTTCGCGAGCCGTTCGCGGCGCAGCTCGGCGTGCCCGTGACGTTCGCGCCGTACCCCGCGAGCGACGATCCCCGGGGTGCCCTCGCCGTCCTCGAGACGAGCCTCGCGGCCGTCCGCGCCGCGCTGAAGAGCGGGACCATCGGCGCCATCCTCGTCGAGCCGCTGCTCGGGCGCGGCGGCTGCGTCGTGCCCCCCGTCTCTTTCCTGCCGGCGCTGAGGTCGCTCGCGGACGACGCAGGCGCGCTGCTCGTGCTCGACGAGGTGTGGACGGGCCTCGGGCGTTCTGGATCCATGCTCGCGTGCGAGCAAAGCGGGGTCGTTCCCGATCTCGTGTGCCTCGCGAAAGGCCTGGGCGGCGGGACGCCCATCTCCGCGTGCGTCGGCCGAGCGCGCGTGATGGAGGCGTGGGGCGCGCACGGCGGCTCGACCATCCACACGGGCACTCACTTCGGCTCGCCGCCCGCCTGTGCGGCCGCGCTCGCCACGCTCGCTGCGGTGCGCGGTGGGCTCGCGACGCGCGCGGCCGAGGTCGGCGCGCGCTGGCTCGACGAGCTCGCCGCCGTGGCTCCCGTCCGCGGTCGCGGCCTGATGGTCGGCGTGCAGCTGCGCGACGCGGCCCACGCCCTCGCGGTCGCCCGTGCGCTCCTCGCCCGCGGCTGGATCGTGCTCACCGGCGGGACCCGCGGTGACGTCCTGACGCTCTCGCCCGCGCTCACCATCGCGCCCGAGCTGCTGTCCGCCTTCGGGCGCGAGCTCGTCGCAGTGATACGCTGACCGCCCATGCCGATCGAGCTCTCGAGCGCAGCGCTTCACGCGCGGTCCAGGGCGTTCGCCGGAGCGTTCGTGGCCGGTGCTGAGCCGCCTGAGTCGTTCGACGCGCTCGCGGGTGATCTCGCGCGGTACCAGGCAGCGCACAGCGAGGGCTTCGCGCGCCTCTGTCGCGCGCGCGGGGTCGACCTCGCTGCGATGACGAGCGCCGACGCGATCCCGCCCGTGCCCACCGATGCCTTCAAGCTCACGAGGGTCTCCACGTTCGCGCGGGAGGAGACGACCAAGACGTTTCGCACCAGCGGCACGACCGTGGGCGCGCGCGGCGAGCACTTCTTCCGCGATGTCACGACCTACGAGGCTGCAGCCCTGGCGTTCGGTCGCCACTGGCTGGCGCGTGATCTCACGGCGCGCGTGCCCGTTATCGTGCTCGGGCCGTCTCCCGCCGAGGCCGCGGACTCGTCGCTCGTGCACATGTGCGCGAGCTTCGTGCAGGAGCTCGGCGTCCCGGCGCCGCCCGACGAGACCTTCCTCATCGACGCCGACGGCGTGCTCGACCTCGCGACCTTCGACGAGCGCGTCGCGAACGCTCTCGCGCAAAATCAGCCGATGCTCGTGCTGGGGACTTCGTTCGCGTTCGTGCACTTCATCGACGGGCTCGGCCAGGACACGTTCCGCCTCCCGGCCGGCAGCCGCGTCATGCAGACCGGCGGCTACAAGGGGCGAAGCCGCGAGGTGCCGGCCGACGTACTGCGCAGCGACCTCGCGCGCGCGTTCGGACTCGATCGCCGCGCGATCGTGGCCGAGTACGGCATGACCGAGCTCTCGAGCCAGTTCTACGAGCAGACATTGTTCGAACCGGCGGCGCCGCTCGGTCGCTATGCCGAGCCGCCGTGGGCGCGCGTCGTGCCCGTCGACCCCGAGACGCTCGCGCCCGTTCTCGACGGCGCGGTGGGCATCGCGAAGATCATCGACCTCATGAACGTCGACAGCGCGGTGGCCGTGCTCACGCAGGACCAGGTCCGGCGTGTCGGGGGGGGCTTCGAGCTGCTGGGGCGCGCGCCCGGTGCGGTGCCGCGCGGCTGCTCGATCGCCATCGATGAGCTCCTCGGGCGATGAATCGCTCGGTGGCCGAACGCATCGCCGACGTCCGCCGCCTGCAGCATGCCGCGCGCACCGCCGCAGACGACCGCGCCACGCTGGTGCCCGCCATCGTCGCGTCGACGGGGCTCTCGACCGAGGGGGTGGAGCTCGCGCTGCGCCGTCATCTCGAGCTCGACGCGACAGACGAGGAGCTGACCCGCCTCGTGGAGCGCGCGGGCGAGGTCTCGCGCGTGTCGGTAGTGCTCTCCGCGAACGTGTTCGTGGGCGCGCTGCGGGCGCTCGCCATGGCCAGGGCAGCGTCGAGCGACGTGGTCGTGCGACCCTCGCGTCGCGACCCCGCCTTCGCGCAGGCCCTCGTGGCGGCGGCAGTGGCCGCAGGCGACCGCGGGCTCCGCCTCGACGACGCGCTCGAGGTCGCCGCGGTCGAGGACGGCGAGATCCACGTGTACGGGCGTGATGACACGATCGCCGACGTCCGCGCCCGAGCGCGCGTACGTGTCCGCGGCCACGGAAGCGGGTTGGGTGTCGCGTGGGTCTCCGAGGGCGCCGAGCTCGCGGCGGCGGCCCGCGCGCTCGCCGAGGACATCGTCGTCTTCGACCAGCGCGGCTGCCTCAGCCCGCGCATCGCGTTCGTGCACGGTGCCGCCGCGCGCGCCTTGGCGTTCGGTGATGCGTTGCATGCCGAGCTCGAGCGGCAGGCGGGGTTCGTCCCACGCGGGAGCCTCCCCGCGGAGGAGCGCGCGGCCGCGGAACGTTACATTGCGACGATGACGTATGCGTGCCGCGCGCTCGTCGGCAGCCAGCACGCGATCGGCATCGCGCCGCCGGGGGCGCCCCTCGTCCTTCCTCCGTCGTATCGCCACCTGCACGTGGCGGGCTGCATCTCCCTTGCCGCGTGCGCCGCGCTGCTGGCCCCGCTGGCAAAGGGTGTGGTCACGGTCGGCAGCGACGATCCCGCCGCCGCCCGCGCCCTGGCCCCGCCCGGGGCGCGCCTTGCCGCGCTCGGTGCCATGCAGCGGCCCCGGCTCGACGGACCGGTCGATCTCCGCGAAGACGCGTGATCACCGCCGCTTGGAGCTCTCGCCGAGGCCGTCTCGGCGGTCGAGCGGTGGCTGGAGACGAGCGGCCCGAAAAAACCGGTGGACGGAGGCGTCAGCGAGCTGCCTTGCGGGCGTCGAGGCCGCGCATCAATCGGATGACTCCGTAGACGAAGGGGCCGGCGGCGATGAAGAACCGACCGCCTCCGGGCTTCGCCTCTTCCACGCGCTCGCGCTCGCGCTCGCGCTCGCGCTCGCGCTGAGCGTGGTCAGCAGTCAGTCGTCGTCGGCCAGCGCGCGCTGCGGTGACAGCCCGGCGCGCTCCAGCACCTTGTAGAGGTACTTGCGCTCGAGGCCCGCGAGGCGTGCGGCCTGGGAGAGGTTGCCCACGGCGCGCCGCAGCAGATCGGTGCAGTATTCGTGATCGAAGTTCGCGAGCAGCGCGTCCTTCGCGTCGTCGGCGGGCAGATCACGGTGCGTCGCGGCGACGAAGCGCACGTCGTAGGACTCGCTCTTGCGCGCGCCGAGCGGCGTGACCTCGCCGCGCTCCAGCATGCGCAGCAGCTTGGGCTGCATGGCGAGCGGCAGATCGCCGATCTCGTCGAGGAACAGCGTGCCGCCGTGCGCCAGCGCGAAGGCGCCGGGATGGTCAGCGTGGGCGACGGTGAACGCGCCGCGCGTGTGGCCGAAGAGCGTGCTCTCCACGAGCGCCTCGCTCGCTGCGCCGCAGTCGAACACCACGAACGGTCCATCCTTGCGCGGGCTGGCGTCATGGACGGCGCGCGCCGCCAGCTCCTTGCCGGTGCCGCTCTCACCGAGCAGGAGCACGGGCGCGTCCGACTTGCTCGCGCGCTCGAGCACCGCGAACACGCGGCGCATCGTCTCGCTGGAGCCGAGCATCGCGCCGAACGACGTCGCGGTGCTGGGCGGGATGTCGACGCCCTCCTCGGCCGGCAGCATCTGCACGAGCGTGGTGCCGAGGCGCAGCGTGCTCCCCGGCGGGACCACGGCCTGCTTGATCTTCGCGCCGTCGAGCCAGGTGCCGTTGCGCGAGCCGAGGTCGTTCACGTCGAAGCCGGCATCGCACGGCGCGATGCTCACGTGGCGGCTCGAGACCGCGCGGTCGTCGAGCGTGACGTCGCAGGCGCGGAGGATGCGCAGGCGGCTCGGCCTGCGGGTCTTCGCGCTCGCGATGGCGTTCGTGACCCTGTGGGTCAGCATTCGCGCATCGTCAAACGTACTACGAAAACTACTTCGGCGCGGGCCGCGCCTCGACGGCGTCGATCGCTTCGTCGAGCAGGGGCTCGCGCCGCAGGCAGGGAAAGCAGTCGGTGCGCCCGAGAAAACCGCAGCCGCGCGTGTTCTTCATGGCCTTCAGGGCCGGGCTCAGGCGGGCGTCACCGGCCTCCTTGACGCGCCCCAGGAGGTTCTTCTTGGCGGCGCACGTCTGCGCGGCGCGGAGATCGAGGAGGACCGCGACCGCCGCCGTGGCGTGCGCGCGGACCTCGGGCTTGGCGAGGCTGCGAAGCGCGCGCGCGTGCAGGCGCTCCGCGATCTGCCGCGAGGCGGCCTTCGCGGTGCTGAGCTCGACCAGCGCATCCACGCCGTGCTCGCCGAGCGGTCCTTCGAGGAGCGCGAAGGCCTCGTCGTCGTCGTCGCCCTTGCCCTTCGCGGCGTTCGTCACGACCAGCTGCAGCACCTCTTCGTCGTTCGCGGCGCTGGGATTCGCGGCGAGCAGCGCTCGGACGATCTTCAGCGCGTCCGCGGGGCGGCCCTGCGCCTGGTACGCGACGGCGAGGCGCGGCAGGAGCGACGCGTCCTCGGGGTACCCCTTCGCGAGCGTCTCGAGCGCCTCGGGACCGAGCGCGACGGCGGCCTTCACCTCGTCGGCGGTGGCCACCTTCGCGCGCGCCACGGGGCCGCTGGTGCTGCCGTCGGCCGTCAGCACGATCGGACCGTGACGCCGCGTGACGAGCAGGACCACCACGACCACGAGGATGAACCCGATGGGGAGCGCAGCCGCCACCGCGATGAGCACCCGCCGCGGTTGCCGGCGCAGCGTGTCGGTCACGCTGGGGCGAGCGCCCTCCTCGAGCGATCGCTGCGAGGGTGGAAAGACCGCCCGGTCCGGCGAGGTCCCGGGCGCGGGCGTGCCTACGTAGGTCTGCGCAAACGCATCGGGAGGCGACCACGGCCTCCGTTCGCTGGGCGGCGGCGGTGACGGCGCGCCGGCGCTCGCGGTCCCGCTCAGCTCGATGCCGCTCGTCTTGGCGGCGCTGTCGATGGCGTCGATGAGCGCCCGCGCGTTCGCGTAGCGCTTCTTCGAATCCTTCTCGAGGAGACAGCGCACCACCGCCTCGACGGTCGCGGGCACGTCCTGCGCGGGCGCACGATCCTGCATGAGCGGTACCGGCGCGACGATGTGGAACGAGAGCATCGCCGTGCGATCGGGCGGATCGAACGGATGCTTTCCGGTGAGCATCTCGTACAGCATCACGCCGAGGCCGTAGAGATCCGCGGCGGGCGTCACGGCCTCGCCGAGCGCCTGCTCGGGCGCCATGTACTCGGGCGTGCCGAGGATGGTCCCGAGGCGCGTGAGCGGCTGCCCGACGTTGCGCTTCGCGACGTCGCTCGACGCCGACGCCGCGCCCAGCTCGAGCACCTTCGCGATGCCGAAATCGAGCACCTTCACGAAGTCCGGCTCGTCCTCGCGCTCCACCAGCATCACGTTCTCGGGCTTGAGATCGCGATGCACGATGCCCGACTCGTGCGCGCGCTCCAGGGCGAGCGCCATCTGCCGGGCGATGCGCAGGGCCCGCGCGACGCTCAGCGGACCGGGCTCGAGCGCGTCGCGGAGGCTCGTACCCTCGACGTACTCCAGCACCAGGAAGTACGCGCCGTCCGCGGTGCGGCCGAAGTCGGTCGCCGCGGCGACGTTCGGGTGCTCGATGTGCGCCGACGCCATGGCCTCCTGCTCGAAACGCGACTGCACCTCGGCGTTGTCGCTCATCTCCGGGTGGAGGAGCTTCAGCGCCACCCGCTTCTTCATGTGCGTGTGCTCGGCGAGGTACACCGACCCCATGCCTCCCTCGCCGAGCAGCTCGCGAATGAGATAGCGCCCGGAGATCACCGTCCCGATGCGTTCCACGCCATCGTGCGGGGGCGTCTCGTTCTCCGGCGACGTCATGAGGGCCCTGGGTCAGAGTACGCGGGACGCGCGCCGCCTTCGAGCGGTTTCGCGTGGGTCAACCCTTCCGTCGCTCGCTGCGGAGCAGCGCGATCAGCGCCGCAGCGGTGCGGTGGCGCTCGACCGGATGCCGGAGCGCGACCTCTGGATGGAGCTGGTAGTGATTCCGCCGGCCGCTTCGCTCGCGCGAGATGTACCCGCCGTCCTCCAGCTCGACCACGATCCGGTGCGCGGCCCGCTCCGTGATACCGACCGCGGTCGCGAGATCGCGGAGGCGGATCTCCCGATCGCGGGCGATGGATAGCAGCACGTGCGCATGGTTGGTGAGGAAGGTCCACGCGTGATCCGGTGGACGCGGATCCGGGGTCGAAGGCCGTTTCACCATGCGTGTTGCTTCCTCACTCCCCGCGCGCGGCGCGCAGATCGGCGATGGCGCGCTGGTGGTCGAGCCGCGCATCGATCGCGCGGAGCTCGGCCTCCGCGGTCTGCTGTTCCCGGAGGTTGACGATCAGCAGCTGGCTGTCGCCTTGTGCGTAGCGGGTGCGCTCGGCCTCCTCGAGCTCCTCGGCGAGCCGCACCTCACGGCGAGCCGCCTCGACCCGCTCGGCGGCGCGGAGGATGGCGGACTGCGCGTCGCGAACGTCGGCCTCGACGCGGTCCTTCGCGAAGGTCGCCTGGTACTGGAGACGCGAGGCGAGCGCGGTCGCTGCGTCGAGCTTGCCGCGGATCGCGCGGGTCTGGATCGGGACGTCGAGGAGGAGCGAGATCTCGAAGATGGGCTTGCTGAGGTCCGGCCGCCGCGGATTGTCCGCTCCGAAGTCCTGCGAGCCCACGAGCTGGAGATCGAGCCCGGGCGCGAGCTGATTCCTGCCCCACCGCATCTCGATGCTGTTCTGGCGGAGCTGGAGCGCGATGCGGCGTGCCTCGGGCCGCGTCGCCATGGCGACCGAGAGGTCGTCCGCGCCGGCGCGCGCGGTCGTCGGTCCGGGCTCCGGCAACGACCGCGGCAGCCGCGCGCGGGGTGGGGGCGTCGCTCGCCCTTCCGCGTCGCGGAAGAAGAGCGAGAGCTCGATCGCTGCCTGCTCGAGGCCGCGTTCGGCCTGGGAGAGCTGGGCCCGTCGTTGCTCGACGGCGCGTGCGTTGTCCGTGCGCTCGATCGCCGGGAGGTCCCCGCGCTCCACCCGCGCGGCGACGGCTTCATCGCGCCGCTCCACGTTCCGCAGCAGCCGCTCCGCGACGTCGACCTTGCGTCCGGCGGCGACCCACGCCCAGTAGCGCTGCGCCGCTGCGCGCCGGACCTGGATGCGTTGCTCGGCGACGGAGAGCCGCGCGACCTCGGTCCCGATCTCGGCGCGCGCGAGCGTGGCGCGCCGGCGATCGATGGGACCGTTGCGCCAGATCGGTGCGTTGACGCCGACCCGGGCCTCGCCATACTCGAGCGTCTCGAGGCGTCCGTCGTAGACCGCGAAGCGGCCGCTGCCCAGCTTGTAGCCGACGAACGGCGTGATGCCCCACAGCGACGTCGGCCGCTCGAACGCCGAGTCGATCCTCACCGAGTCGTAGTAGCCGACGGGAATGACGGTCGCTCGCGTCTTCCACGTGGCGTCGAAGCCGCCCTCGGCAGCGAGCAGATCGGCGGCGGCGATGGCGCGCTCTTGCTCCGCGGCCTTGAGGAGCGGGTACGCGCGCTCGGCCGCGGCCGTCACCTCGTCGAGCGCGAGCTCGGCGCCGTCGGTACGGGCGCCTTGAGCCTGGGCCGTCACGCTGCGGAGGCACGCGAGCGCGAGCACGAGCAGCGTCGCCGGGCGCGCGCTCATTTGTCGGCCCCCGGCGGCGGCGGCGCCTTCGCCTGCGTGGGGTCCTTCGCCTGCGAGGGCTCCTTCGGCAGCGAGGGAGGGAAGCCGTTGAACTGCCGCCACAGCTCGTAGCCGAGACGCACGCGTCCGAGCTGCACCCAGCCCTGCGTGCGCACGCCCTGGCGCAGGTACACGGGCGCGGGCCAGACCGTGCCCTGATCGGGGACCACGACGACGCGAAACAGGCCGGCCCCGTTGTCGCTGGAGTCCACGAACGAGACGCGGCCCGCGAACGTGCCGACGGCGACCGAGGGCCATCCGCTGAACTGGAGCGCCGGCCAACCCTCGAACTGAAGGCGCGCTTGCGCACCTGGCTGGACGAGCGGCATGTCGTTTCCGGAGACCCAGATCTCGACGGCGCGCTCCGTGGTGTCCGGCACGAGCACGGCGAGCACGTCACCAGGCTTGACCACCTCGCCGGCGTGGCCGTTCGCGACGATGCGGAAGACTGTGCCGTCGCGCGGCGCGATCACCGACTGCGCCGACTGTCGCGCGAGGCGACCCTCGATGCGGGCCAGCTCGGCGCTGGCGCTGGCGACCTCGGCCTGCGCTGCGGACTGCGAGGCGCGCGCGTCGTTCACGGAGGCTGCGCCGTCGTTGCCGATCTTCTGCCGGTCCGAGGCGATCGCCGCCTGCTCGGTCCGCGCTGCCGCCAGCGCGACCTTGGCCCGCTGCACGTCGGTGCGCGCGCGGGTCTCCTCGAGCTGGGTCAGCTCGAGCTGACGCTTCGAGGTGAGGCCCTTCTCGGCGAGGGGCGTCTGGCGGTCGACGTTCGCGGTCGCGATCGCGAGCGTGGCCTCCGCGAGCGACAGGGCCTGCACGGCCGCCTCTACCCGCTGCGCTGCCATCTTGATCCGCGACTCGGCCGCCGAGATGCCGCTCTGCCGCGAGTCGTCGACGGAGCCGATGCGTGCCTCCATCGAGCGCGCACGCGCCAGCGCGGCGTCGCGCCGAGCGGCCACGGCGTCACGTTCGGTGCGCAGGCGCGCGAGGATGTCGGGATCGTTGTCGGAGAGGTCGACGATCGCGTCCCCCTTCTTCACGATCGATCCTTCGCGCACGTACCATCGCAGGACTCGCCCCTCGATGGGGGCCTCCAGGTTCTGGCGGCGCTCCTCGGGGGCGTAGGCGACGACCCGTCCCGAGCCCAGCGCGGACTGCTGCCAGGGAGTGATGTAGAGGACGACGATCACGAGCACGAGAGCCCCCGCGATCAGCCGCGCCAGCACGCGGCTCGCGCGCGACGGCCGCACCAGGTCCATCGCCGTGGACGGCGGCCCGACGTTCACGACGCCACCTCGCTGCCGGCGATCCGTCCTCGTTCGAGCAGCAGGTACGGTCCGACCGCGGCGGCCAGCTCCGGGCGGCTCGTGAACAGGAGCACGGAGGTCGACGGGCGCGCGCTCGCGATCCGCCGGAGCACCTGGAGCGCCGTGTCGGGACCGAGGCCGTCCAGGGTGCCGTCGATGATCAACAACCTCGGCGCACCTGCGACCGCGCGGGCCAGCGCCAGGCGCGTCGCCTGGGTGGAGGTCAGACGGCATCCCGATGCGCCGAGCCGCGTCATGACGCCCTCGGGCAGCGCTGCGATCTCGTCGCTGAGGTCGACGATCTCGAGGGCCTCGGCGACGGCGCCGACGTCGACCGCTTCTCTACCGAAGGCGATGTTCTCGGCGACGGTGGTGTCGACGAGCTCGGGCAGCGCGACGAGCGCGACGGTCCGGCGCAGGTCGGTCAGGGAGAGCGCGCGGCTGTCGACCCCGTCGAGCACGAAGCGGCCGCGATCCGCGCTGCGCAGCCCGTACAGCACCTCGACGAGCGTGCTCTTCCCGCTGGCGTCGCCGCCCAGCACGGCGATCTTCGCGCCCGGCGGCACCTCGAAGGAGACGCCGCGCAGCACGGCCTCGTTGCCGTAGGCATAGGTCACCCCCTCGACGACGAGGTGTGCCGGACCATCGTGCTGCGGCCCAGCGACGCCTCCCGGCCGCTCTCCAGAGAGGTCGATGATGACGCCCAGCTTGTCGATCGAGGCCGCGAGGTCGTAGTAGCTCTCGAGGTACTTGCCGAACTTGGCGACGCTCGTGAGCACGCCGGTGACGATGAGCTCTGCGGCCACGAGCTGGCCCAGCGTGAGCTGACCGGCGACGACGAGCGCGCCGCCGAGCCCGAGGAGAGCGGCCGTCGCTAAAGCCTGCAGCAGGTAGAGCGCCACGGTCTGGCGAATGAGCACGTTGAAGTGCTTGCTGCGTGCCCCGACGTACGCGGTCGCGAGCTCGTCTGCCCTGGAAAAGGCGAACGCTCGAGAGGGCTCGGGCTTGAGCATCCGGGACGCCCCCGCCATCTCCTCGAGCCAGGCGGCCGTCGCGTATTTCGTCTTGCTCTCCTTCACCGCGGTCGCCACGCCGTTCCGCCCGAGGCCGAAGACGACGAACGCGATCAAGACGATGAGCACCACGTCGAACGCGAAGAGCACCGGGTGGTAGAAGGCGAGCAACACGAGCGAGACAGCGCTCTGGAGGACCACCGAGAGCCCGTCGAGGAGGAGGCCCGAGGCCGCCTTCTGCACGATCGCCACGTCGAAGAAGCGGTTGATCGTCTCGCGCGGACTGTGCTGTGCGAAGGCCTCGACGTCGGCGTCGAGGATGCGCTTCGCGGTATCGTGCGTCGCCCGCACGAAGAGCCGCTGCTGGAGGGTCTCGACGACCACGAACTGGAACGCGCGGAGCAGGCCGGCGATCGCGAGGCCGAGGAACACCAGCAGGCCGAGCACCACGATCGGCTGGAGGAGCGCAGTGAACGCGACGGTGTTGAAGAGCGTCTGCGCGGCGATGGGGACCGCGAGCGAGACGACGCCGATCCCCACGGCGTAGACGACGACGACGAGGAGATCGCCTCGCTCCAGCGCAGCGAGCCGCCGCAGACGGGCGACCGGGGAGAGCGCCTGGTCGGTGCTCGAGCGGAGACGGTCGAGCCCGATCTCCAGGGGCTCTCGGGGCGACGCGCGATCGAAATGTGCCATGGTGCGCTCTATCGAAGGAAGCGGGGCGCCGCCGTTTCGATTCCAGACATGAGTGACATGCAATCAGGTGCATGCAAATCGCAAATCCACTCCGATGCGCAGAAGGTTCGCGGCGCGGCGAAGCGCAGCGCGAGGGTGCGCAGTGCCGCCAATTGCAACGCGCACGCCGGCCGCACGGTGATACCCCTCGACATTAGGCTGCGTCGTCGGCGCTTGATAGCGTTTGCTGCAAATCGCGGCGAGATGTCGCCGCCGAGAGCGCGACGCCGAGAGCGCGACGTCGAGGAGCGAGACGACGCCTCCCAAGACCTCGTCGGCCATGCCCACCGTCGGGGCCAAGGCAATGAGGAGGGCGGCTGTCTCTCTTTCGATGCCGGCCATCGAACGTCGCAGGAGGTCGCTGAACTCGTTCATCTTGAGCGGGTAGTAGGTCAACCCCTCCGTCAGCTTGAGGTGCCGGGCTGGCTCCCGTTGTGCCCGTCTGGCGAACCACCTCGAGCACACCAGGATGGAGGCCGGCGAGCCGATCGCGTTTCGCGTTCATCTCGCTCGGCACTCACTTATCGCGCCAGCTCACTCGCCGGACAGATGACCTCATCGGTCGCGCCACGGCGCGCGCAGCGACTGCGCGCGCCCGCACACCCTGCGCTCGTCAGTCGCCCGACTCGAAGACGTCCGCCTCGATCTCTCGATTCCGGCGCTTGCGCTCGTCGAGGTCGTTGACGCCGTAGAAGATGAGCCCGAGGAGCGCGCCGCAGACCGCGGTCAAGATCCAGCCCAACGAGAGCTTCTTCCC
>JAYTHX010000317.1:0-12608 GCA_043732195.1 Polyangiaceae bacterium | reverse complement strand
CCGCGCGATCGAGCGTGACCGCGAGATCCACCGTGCCCTTGCCGTCCTTGAGGTGCGAGAGGCCGGTCGCGAGCAGCGCTGGCGGTCCGTCCTCGCGGAGCTCACGCGCCGTGACCGTGAGCTCGTCGCACGAGAGGCCGCCGCTGCAGCCGACCTCGACCTTGAGGGGCAACGGTACGTGCGCGACGGCAGCGCCGGCCGCCGACACCCGCCGCACGCTCGCATCGGCCGGGGCCGCGGGCGTGGTGGCCACGGTGTGGATCGGCACCTTGAGGTCGCGCCCCAGGGCCTGGAGCTGCTCGAGCGGCGCGTCCTCACCGGGGTCGTCGAGCCGGCCGTCGGAGACGACCACGATCGCCTGCGGCCGCTCCTCCGCGGACGCCGCCAGGGCGCGCAGCGCAGACGTGAGATCGCTGCGCGAGAGCGTCGACTGCACCGACGGCGGCTCCCCCGGCTTGGCAGCAAACGGCACCGGCACGCCGTCACCGAAGGCGAGCACGTTGAGCCGCGCCTCCTTCGACTTCTTCGCGATCTCGCCCACCGCGGCATCACGCACGTCGGAGCGAGGGCTCTTGCCGTTCTGCGGCAGCGCCATCGAGCGCGAGACGTCGGCGAGGACGATCACCTTCGCGCCGATCACGCTCTCGCGCGCTGCGATGCGCACCGGGCGCGCCACCGCGAGCAGGAGCGCCGCGACCGCCACGACGCCGGTGACCACGATGCTCGGGCCACCGCGCTCGCGCCGCCGCAGCTCCCAGAACAGGAGGACGCCGAGGCTGGCCAGCGCGAGGGCACACGCCGCGACCGCCGCCCAGAGCGGAAGATCGCCGTTCACTGCGAGACGCGTGTGCATGCGGCGCGCGCTCTACGGTCCGACCGGGAGCGCGCGCCGGCGCATGAGGAACGGCGCGTGGACCTGGTCGTCCTTGTAGTTCGAACAAAGCGTGTACATCGCGATGTTCACGGCGAGGCGGATCGCGCGCTCGCGCTGCACGTCGCCGCCGGGCACCACGGGGTTCTCCCAGGCGCCGGTGATGCCGCGCGCCATCGCGCCGCCCAGGTCGTGCGACGAGAAGATCACCGCGACCTGGCCGCCGCGCACGATGGCGTCGAGCGTCTTCGTGCCGGCGACGCGGCCCTCGGCGCGTCGCAGGAGGTAGAACGTCTTGAAGATGACGTGATCCGGGCCGAGCGCGATGGGGCTCGTGTCAGGCAGGACGCGCGCGATCTGCTCGCGTGCGCTGCGCCCGAACGCGCTGGGCGCGCCGTCGTCGGACACGGCGGCATCGTCGACGAGGAGCACGCCGCCGAGCGCGAAGAACTTCCGGAGCCCGGCGATCTCCTGGGCCGTGAACGCAGTGAGACCGCTGTCGCCACTGAGGTAGAGAAACGGCGCATCGACCACCGCGGGGTCGTCGGCGCGGACCTGGGTGGGCTTGAGGCGCCCGGGCGCGCTCGTCCGCTGCACGAGCTCCCACGACCAGCGCGCGGGGGAGCTCGGCCGCGCGGCCCCGGTCACGCCGCCCACGAGCAACACGCGCGGATCGAAGGCGCCCACGTCCCCGAAGGCGCGCGCGGGTCGGGGCAACGCGAGGATCAGCGCGGACGCGGCGGCGATGAAGAGCGCGAGTAACGAGGCCCGGCGAAGCATGCTCGCACTGACTGTAGGCCAACTAGCGGGAGCAAAGAAGCGTGCGGATCGGGGGCGGCCGCCGGCGCGCGTGCGTCAATCGAAGTCGTCGACGCGCCAGACCCCGCCATCTCGCTTGAGCTTCACGGTATGGCCGCCCTGGACGGTGACCACCGCCGCGTCCCCGGTCACCTGGACGTGCAGGGTCTCGGGGCGCTCGAGGCCGGTCACGAGCGAGCGGAGATCCTGCTCGATGGCCGCGCGCGTCGTCGGCGTGAGCACCCGCATGAGGCCTGCATAGCTGCGGCGCGCGAGGACCCTCCGCAGCTGGTCGAGCGCCTGTTCCGGCGTGCGCGAGCCGCCGGGCAGCGCGCCCGACGAGGTGATCCAGAAACGGCCGTCTCGCAGCTCCAGCTGCGCCTCCTCGCCGTCCTCGTAGCGGAGGCGCGCCGTGGCCTCGACGCGTGCGTCGCGCGCGGTGACGAGCTTCGCCTGCTCGGAGAGCTCGCCGCGCTGCTCCTTCACGAGCCGCCGTACGTCGTCGCGCGAGCGCGACTTCTGCGCGGACATCGTCATCATCTCGTAGATCGCGTCGGCGTCGCCGCGCGCGGCGGCGGACGCGTACTCGTCGGCAGCGGACTTCGGGTCGGGCACCGCGTGGCCCGCGCACCCGGCGAGGAGCGCGATCGACGCCAGCACGGGGGCGAGCAGACCGGGAGCGAGCCGCGCGAGCGCGCTGGCGGTTGACGAACGGAGGCCCATCGAGCCCGCGCAGCCTAGCATCACTTCGGGACAGGGCGCGACGCCGCTGCACCGCCGGGCGCGATGACAACGTCGAGCGCGAAGACGTCGCGCAGCATCTCGGACTTCGCGCGGACGGTCCATTCTTCGAGCTCGCGATCCTCGTCGCCGACGAGGTGGAGCGTGAGGCGGCGCCTGCCGATCTCCATCTCGGCGCGCACGCTCTTGACCTTGCCGAGGTGCTCGCGGTCGAGCGCGTCGGCGATGCGGAGGACGGCGGCGAGGCTGCGGACCTTGGCCCGCGCGTCCTTGTCGAGATCGCGGAAATTCGGATGCGAGGGGTCGGGCGGGCTCTTGCGGTGGTAGCGCGCGATGTTCGCGACGAGCCCGCGCTCGTCGGGCGTGAGGCCCATGATGTCGGAGTGCGCGATCAGGTAAAACGAGTGCTTGTGGTGACCGTCGTAACGGACGTAGTCGCCGATGTCGTGCAGCACGGCGGCGGCGCGCAGGATGAGTCGCTCGCGCTCCCCGAGGCGGTGCGCCTCGGTCATGTCGTCGAAGAGCGAGATCGCGAACGAAGCCACGAGCTCGCCGTGCGCCTGATCGAAGCCGTAGCGCCGGCCGAGGCGTACGCATGCGTCGACCACGGTGCGCGTCTCCGACTCCTTGTCCCAGCGGTCGAAGTGCTTGTCGACGAGCTCCTCGAGGATGCCTTCCTTGAGGCCGACGCCCGGCGCCACGATCGCCGTCGCCTTGAAGGTCTCGGCGGCGCGAACGAAGATCGACGTCGCGGGGACGATGGTGTCGGCGCGGTCGGGCCGGAGCCCGTAGGTGTCGCGGCGTTGTTCGATGGTCATGCCGAACAGCTTGTTCAGGAGGCTGCGCGCGCCCGTGACGTCGACGGCGCGTGCGTACCCCCCGAAGCCGCCCTTCAGCGGACAGAGCTCGAACAGCGTATCGACGCTGCCACCGGTGCCCACCACCAGCTCGAACGGGATCTTGCCGAGCTGCGGCGCAGCCTCGGCGAGCGCGCGGTCGACGCCCTCGAAGAGCAACTTCTGGGTCTTGCGGTCGACGGTCTTCGCGCCCCGCAGGTAGGTCTCGAGGAGGCGCACCGTGCCGACGGGCAGCGACATGGCGAACGCGTTGCGCCCCTTGTCGAGGTACGTGAGCTCGGTCGAGCCGCCGCCGACGTCCACGAGGAGCGCGCGCTTGTCGGAGAGCCCGAGCCTGCGCACCACCGCCAGCTGGATGAGGCGCGCCTCCTCGACGCCCTCGATCACCTCGAGCTCGATGCCGGCCTCGCGGCGCGCGCGCTCCACGAGGGTCGCGCCGTTCGCGGCCTCGCGCACCGCGCTGGTGGCGGTGGCGCGGTAGACGTCGACCTTCGCTGCGTCCATCGCGGTGCGGAAGTCGCGCAGCGCTGCGCAGGCTTGCCCGATCGACGCGGCCGCGAGGCGTCCGGTGACGAACACCTCGCTGCCGAGCCGTACTGGAGCGCGGAGGCTGAGGACCTCGCGGAACGACGAGGACGCCTCCGGAATGAGGTCTAGCTGCTCGCGTCCGAGCGCCGCGGCGTGCGCCTCGACGATGCGGAGACGCAGGGCATTGGAGCCGAGGTCGAGCGCAGCGAACCGCGGCATCTGCTCTCTTCTATCACCTCTATGCTACGAACGTGGGCGTGAGCGCGCAGGAACACGACGCGAAGGACGACGGCGGCGAGGCGACGTTCGATCGCGCAAAGCTCCCGATGGTCCTCGCGGCGGTGGGGGTGACCGGCGGGCTGGCGATCGCGGGGTCGGTGGAGCGGACCGCCGGCGGGGCGATCGTGCTCGGGGCGTGGGTGGTGGGGATCGTGGCGCTGCACCGGCTGGGGCGCGCGGGATCGAGGCCGCCGGCCGCGGGCGTCGGCCCGCGGGCTCCGGCGCCGGACGATGCGACGGAGCCCGCGCCGGCCAGCGAGCCCGAGCAGGCGCCGGAGAGCGAGCCCGAGCCCTCACGTGAGCCCGAGCGGGCGAAGAAGGGCGACTAGATCTCGCTGCGGAGGACGACGATGCCGACGTCGGCGCCGAGCTTCGGGACGCGTGCAGCAGCCCAGCCGAAGGCGCGGTCCTCGATCGTGAGCGGCGCGTCGGCGGCGCCGGCCGCGGTCTTCTGCACGAGGTTCACGCTCTGCAGGACCTTCTCGTTGCCCGGCGGGGTGCCGCGCGCGCCGTAGACCGCGTCCTTGTCGAACAGGAAGACGTAGAGGACGGGCATCTTGCCCTTCTCGCCTTCGCGCATCAGCCGGTCCTGGATATCGCGCTTCAGCACCTCCTGGAGGTGGTACGCGAAGCGGCGGTAGGTCCAGCCCGTGACGAGCAGGCCGATGAGGCTGCGGTCCTCGCGCTTCACGGGAACCGCCGCCACCCACTCCTTGTCGGGGCCGGCGGGGTTCGGGGTCCCGGGGAAGGCTCCCTGCGTCGCGACGTAGGCCTCGCCGGCGAGCGCCTTCTTGAAATCGGGATACGCGGAGACGATGTCCTTACCGGCCATCGTGTCCTGCTCGAGATCATTGCGAATCGCGATGCCCTTCTCGTCCGTGAACGCGAAGAACGTCGACTTGGCGACCCCGAGATCCGGCACCTGCTGGCGCATCTTGAGCAGGGCCGAGCGGACCTGCGCCGAGCTCTGCCGTGGGTCGGGATCTTTCTCCTTCGCGAGCTGGGCCGCCATCTTCTTCGCGCCCTCGGGCAGGCCGCGCTCGATCTCGGCGACGTCCTTGTCCGCGAGGTCCGCGAGGAGCTTCACGTTGGCGCGCCCCTCCTCGGCGCTCACCTTGCCTTTGTCACGGCAGGCGGCGACCGCCGGTAGCAGGGCGAAGCAGGAAATGCCGGTGAGCAGGTGCCGTCGCCCCAGGGTCATGACAGGGGAGCATACGACAAAAGTACCGACCTCGCCCCGGTTCTGCTAGCAGATCGGCCACTTGGCCGAAGTGGCGGAATGGTAGACGCAGCGGATTCAAAATCCGCCGTACGAAAGTACGTGAGGGTTCGAGTCCCTCCTTCGGCACAGAGCGCGGACCGGAAATGCCAGTGAAGCGCGGGGCCCGGCCGCGTGCCGGGCAGACGGCTAGCGGATGAGAAACAACGCCGCGGTTGCAGGCCGCCACCGGGGCCCCCGCCTTTCGTTTCTGCAAAGGTCGGCCGTGCGAGCTGCGCTTTGCATATCAGGAATTTGATTGCCAGCCGAATACGGATTGCCGTAATGCCTTCTCTCATGAGCAATCTTCGCAGCACGATCGAAACCCTCGCTTCGCAGTTCGCCTCCAGTGTTCTCGAGGCCCTCCGCAGCGCCTCGATCGACGAGCTCGTCAACGTCGCCGGCTCCAGCTCCGGCGCCGGCGGAGGCGCGGTCCGCCGTGGCCCGGGTCGCCCCCGCGCGGCCGCAGCCGCGGCTGCTGTCGAGGCCGATGGCGGTGCGCCGCGTAGCCGTCGGGGCCGTGGCGGCCGCCTGGGTCGCCGCAGCGCCGGCGACATCTCGCGCATGATCGAGCTGATCGTCGGCGCGCTGCAGAAGGCCGGAGAGGGCCTCCGCGCCGAGCAGATCCGCGAGACCCTCGGTGTCGAAGCGAAGGAGCTGCCGCGTCCCCTCGCCGAGGCGATCTCGTCGGGCCGGATCACGAAGAGCGGTCAGAAGCGCGCGACGACGTACTACGCCGGCGGCAGTGGCGGCGGCGCGGCCGCCCCGAAGCGCCGCGGCCGCAAGCCGGCCGCCGCGAAGAAGAAGCGCTGAGAGAGCAGCTGTCGGCTGTCAGCTGCTTCCGCAGGCTCACTTGAGCGCGTCGAGGCGCTGCTTCGTCCACCGCACCGTGCGGGACGGGGTGTCCTTGGGCCACGCCGCCAGGATCTTCTCGTAGGCCGCGCGCGCGTCTGCCACGTCGTTGTTCGCCTCGTGGGCGAGCCCGAGGAAGTAGCGCGCGCGGGCCACGAGGCTCGCGTCCTCGAACGACGAGCACGTGTTCGTGACCCGGAGCAGGGAAGGCAGCGCCCGCTGCGGCTGGTTGCCGAGCGCGTAGACCTTGCCGATGGCGAAATCGAGCCCGACCGAGCGGCGTGAGCCGACTGGTAGCGGCAGCTTCGGCATCTGGGCGATGGCCTCTGCGGCCTCCTCTTTCGTCTCGGCGAACCCGCCGTAAAGCGTGGCCCACATCGCCCAGGCGGCGCGCGGGCTGCGGTCGCCGCCTGCGAGGCGCTGCTTCTCCCGCTCGATCCAGCGGCTGCGCTGGCGCTCGAGCTCGGGCTTCTTGATCTCGCCGGCGCGGAACAGCGGCTCGTAGAACACGATGCTGGGATCGCTGGAGAAGGGATACGGCGCCCATGCGTCCATGCGGTCGAGGAAGCCGTGTGCGGCCTTCACCGCGGCATCGAGCTTGTCACTCTCGTAGAGGACGTTGACGCGCACGCGCGAGGGCTGCGCGTGATCGTACTGGTCGGCCGAGGAGGGGAGCTGGGCTTCGTAGTCGCGCGCAAGGTCGTCGGCTTTCTGGAGATCTCCGTCCACGATCGCCAGATACATCCGGTCCCATTGCTCGCTCGAGGCGCGCTTCGCGACGGGCTGCAGCGCCCAGGCGCGGGAGAGCGTCTCGTCGATGCTGGGGCGCGGGGCACCGTCGGCGTAGAGCGCGCGCGCGAGCGCTCCGAGCGCCGAGGCCGACGTCGGCTCGAGGGTCCGCCATTGCGCGGCCTCCTCGCGGGCGCGGTGGCATTCTCCTCGTTCGATGAACAGGTGATATCGAGTCTCGATGCACGTCGTCGCCACGGGTGATTGCTTGATGCAGCGCTCCGTGGCGGCCAGCGCTTCGGCGTTGTGTCCGAGGTTGTGCTCGGCATTTGCGAGCGCCGCGATCGCGGGGACGAAGCCGGGGTCGAGCCGGATCGCCGCCTCGTAGGCGGTCTTCGCCGCCTCGTCGGCCCCCTGGCGATCACGCGCGCGCCCCAGGAAGAACTGGAGCTCGGGGTCGCGAGGAAACTGGAAGACCGCGGCGGTGAGGCGGGTCTCCCACTCGTCGAGATCGGGACGCGCGCGCACGTAGGGCTCGCACGCCTCGAGCATCGCCGTGTCCCGCGGGAGGAGCATCTGACGGTGCTCGAACGCGCTCTGGAACGACGCTTGCGCGCCCGGCGGATCGTCCTGCACGGTCTGGATCGCGAGCTCGAGATGCGCGGCCGCGAACGCGGGATCGAGCTCGATGGCCCTGCGCAGCGCCGCGCGGGCGCGGGCCGCGGCGCCGTCGCGCCAGAGCTGCATCGCCTCCTTGTAGGAGACCTCGGCCTCGGGCACGAGCGAGAGCGGGCGCGTCGCGGGGAGCGGGCCCGGCGGGGTGATGGTCTTGCGCTTCACGATCACGACGAGCGCGACGAGCGCCACCAGGAGCGCGATGGGCAGCGCGAGCTGACCGAGCTTGCGGCGGGCCAGCGGCTCGAGCTTCTTCCGCGCTGTGACCTCGGCCTGCGCGGCCACGTCGCCGACGGAGGTCGAGACGCTCGTGGGCACGCGCGTCGTTGCCGCGAACGCGCTCGGGTCGTGGTGCGCGTGATCGGAGATGCGCGGCGTGATGCGCACGCGGTCGCGGTCGCCGCCGGTGGTCTGGAGCGCGAACGGCTCGAGCACGTCGGCGACGTCGGCCATGGATGCGAAGCGCGCCGCCGGCTCCTTCGCGAGGGCGCGGAGGATGGTGTCCTCGACGGCCTGCGGCAGGTCGGGGACCTGCGCGCGGAGCGGCGGCGGCGGGTCGGTGAGCACCTTGGCGACGAGCGCGAGGACGTCGCCCGTGTCGGGCCAGGGTCGGTCGCCGCTGAGGATCTCGTAGGCCATGACGCCCCACGCGAACTGATCGCTGCGCGCGTCGACGTCGCGCCCCTTGATCTGCTCGGGCGACATGTAGACGGGCGTGCCGGTGATGGCACCGCCGCCGGTGACGGTGTCGAGGCGCTGCTGATCCTCGCCTGCGCCCGCCATCGTGCGGCGCGCGATTCCGAAGTCGAGGACCTTCACCACGCCGTCCTCGCGGATCATGACGTTTTCGGGCTTCACGTCGCGGTGGACGAGGCCCGCGCGGTGGGCGACCTCGAGCGCGCGCGCGACGTCGACCAGCCAGCGCAGCCGGCGCGCGAGCGGCATCTCGGGATCGCCCGCGAGGCTGCGCAAGGTGGCGCCGACCACGTACTCCATCGCGAGATAGAGGCGCCCCTGCGACTCGCCGACGTCGTAGATGCCGACCACGTTCGGGTGGCTGAGCGACGCGACGGCGCGGGCCTCGCGAAGAAGCCGCGCCGAGAACTCGCCGACCATGCGATCGGTGTCGGTGCGCTCGCTCGCGGAGGAGGGATCGCCGCTCGCGGGGACCACGATCACCTTCAGGGCGACGGTCCGCTCGAGCCGCGGGTCGAACGCCTTGTAAACCTGTCCCATGCCGCCCTGGCCGAGAAAGCCGCGGATCTCGTACGGTCCGACGAGGTCACCAGGTTCGAGCATGGAGAGCGCCCGTGCGAGGGTATCAGCTACAAATCGCTAGCGAGGCCGGAAATGCCGTGGTATCGCTGCGTCCCCTTTCGCTATTCGTTCGTTTACGGAGCCAGGTTAGATGCCGAGTGAAGCCGTACAGTGCAAGCCGCTCGAAGTGGTCGTCAGTGACCGCGGAATCGAGCGCGCCATCAAGATGCTCAAGCGCAAGCTGGCATCCGAAGGTGTGCTTCGTGAGCTGAAGATGCGCCGCCACTACATGAAGCCGAGCGTCAAGCGCCGGAAGAAGCAGGCGGAAGCAGCCCGTCGCCGTCGGAAGAGGGCGAAGCTGGACGCAGCGCCGCCGAAGCCGTAGCGGGAGAAGCTCACGGCTCAAAGCTCACAGCTGACAGTCGGAGCGAGAGCTCGGCTGCAGCTGCGCGCGCGTGCCAGTCTTCGGTCTCGCCTCGTCTCGCGACTGCCAGCTGTCTTCAGCTGTGAGCTTCTACCGGTTCCCGGACCTGCCGTAAGGCGGGTCGCGGGAGTCGTGCGTTTGTCCTCTCGCCAGCTGTCAGCTGTCAGATTCTTCCGATACCCTAGCGGGGTGGTGGACGACGACAGAAGAGCGGCGGCCCTCGCCCGGGTGCGAAAGTTCGTCGGGACCTACGCGTCGAAGGGCAAGTACGGCCTCTATCCCGAGCCCGAGGTGGTGGAGAACGTCGTCCAGGGCCTCGCCGACAACCTGACCGCGCACGGCCGCATGTACTGCCCGTGCGCCGACGTCGAGGACTCGAAGGCGAAGGGCTCCGCGATGGTCTGCCCGTGCACGCCCCACCACGCGGACATCGCACGGCAGGGCTACTGCGACTGCGCGCTCTTCGCGTCGCGCGACTTCGTCGCCAGGGAACAGCTCCGGAAGAAGCCGACCTCGGACAGCCCACCGCCGATTGTCCCAAGGCGAGAAGAAGACGCGCGGGACCCGTAGCGCCGGACTGTGAGCTGTCGGCTGTCGGCTGTCAGCTGTATGCTGCCGCGCCATGGCTCTCGAGCTGCACGCGCCCTGCCCCGCCTTCGATCTGCCCGGTACCGACGACCGGAACCACACGCTCGCGGAGCTGAAAGGCAAGCTCTTCGTCCTCTTCGTCTCGTGCAACCACTGCCCGTACGTGATCGCCTACGAGCCGCGAATGGTCGCACTCGCCAACGAGTACGGCGCGCGCGGCGTCGACTTCGTCGCCGTGAATGCCAACGACGCAACGCGCTATCCGGACGACGGGCTCTCGCCGATGAAGGCACGCGCACGGGAGCGCGCCTTTCCGTTCGCGTACGTGCGGGACGACTCGCAGGCGCTCGTCCGGGCGCTCGGCGCTCGCTTCACGCCCGAGGTCTACGTCTTCGACGAGGCGAAGAAGCTCCGCTACCACGGCCGCATCGACGATAACCACCGCGACGTCTCGCGGATCACGTCGCACGACCTGAAGAACGCGCTCGATGCGTTGCTCGCCGGAACGGAGCCGCCCGCGACCGACACGACGGCGTTCGGTTGCAGCATCAAGTGGAAGTGACGCCGTGATAGCCTTTCACGCGTGAGCTCTCACGAAAACGGCGGCTCCGCCGCACAAAACGGAAATACGGGAAGCCTCTTCAAGACCGGCGTGGGGCAGCGCCCGAGCGGCGGTTCGATGTACGCGCTTTTTGCACCACCCGCGGTCGACGCAGTGGCGCTCGAGGAGCGCGCCGCTTCGTTCGCGAAGCGGTCGATCAAGAAGGCCACCAAGGTGGCGGGCCTCAAGCTCGCCATCGCGATGATGGACCTGACGACGCTCGAGGGGAAGGACACCGCCGGCAAGGTGCGCCAGCTCTGTCAGAAGGCGATGCGCCCGCTCGACATCGATCCCTCGATCGGACCGTGCGCGGCGATCTGCGTGTATCCAAACCACGTCGCCACCGCGAAGGAGGCGCTCGCCGGCTCCACGGTGAAGGTGGCGAGCGTCGCCACCGCGTTCCCGAGCGGGCAATCACCGCTCGACATCAAGCTCGACGACGTGCGCCGCGCCGTCGACTTCGGCGCCGACGAGATCGACATGGTCATCGACCGTGGCGCGATGCTCATCGGCGACTACGCGAAGGTCTACGACGAGATCGCCGCCACCAAGGAGGCGTGCGGCGCCGCGCACCTCAAGGTGATCCTCGAGACCGGCGAGCTCGGCTCGTACGACATGATCCGTAAGGCCAGCGAGATCGGCATCGCGGCCGGCGGCGACTTCATCAAGACGTCGACCGGCAAGATCCAGCCAGCGGCCACGCCGCCGGTCACGCTCCTCATGCTCGAGACGATCCGCGACCACTACTACGCGACCGGCCGGCGCATCGGCATGAAGCCCGCGGGCGGCGTCCGCACGTCGAAGCAAGCGCTGCACTATCTGGTGCTCCTGAAGGAGACGCTCGGAGATGCCTGGCTCACGCCGGACCTCTTCCGCTTCGGCGCGAGCGCGCTCCTCAACGACGTCCTGATGCAGCTCGAGAAGGAGCGCACGGGCAACTACCAGGCTGGCGACGACTTCTCGAAGGACTGAGGGAAGGCGAAGATGACGATCACGAAGAGTGACAGCAGCGACACCTCACGACTCGAGCGACCGAGCAACAAGCCGACCGCGGCTCTCGATTTCGGCATGGCGTGGGACTACGCGCCCGCGCCCGAGGCCCCGGACCACGTCCGCATCGACCCGAAGTACGGCCTGTTCATCGGCGGGCGCTGGGTCACGCCCCGCAGCGGGAAGTTCTTCCCCACCATCAGCCCCAGCACCGAGCAGGTCCTCGCCGAGGTGGCCGAGGCGAACGCGCAGGACGTGGACGACGCGGTGAAGGCCGCGCGCGAGGCCTACGACAAGTACTGGTCGAAGATGCGCGGCGCCGACCGCGCGAAGTACATCTTCCGCATCGCCCGCGCCATCCAGGAGAAGGCCCGCGAGCTCGCCATCGTCGAGTCGATGAACGGTGGCAAGCCGATCAAGGAGTCGCGCGACGTCGACGTCCCGCTCGCCGCAGCGCACTTCTTCTACCACGCGGGCTGGGCCGACAAGCTCGACTACGCCTTCCAGGGACGGCGCTATCGCTCGCTCGGCGTCGCCGGACAGATCATCCCCTGGAACTTCCCGCTGCTCATGGCGGCCTGGAAGCTCGCGCCCGCGCTCGCGTGCGGCAACACCGTGGTGCTGAAGCCGGCCGAGACCACGCCGCTCACCGCGCTGCTCCTCGCGAAGATCATCGAAGAGGCGGAGCTGCCGCCGGGCGTCGTCAACATCGTGACCGGGGCGGGGGAGACGGGCTTCGCGCTCGTGAACCACCCCGACGTGAACAAGATCGCCTTCACCGGCTCGACGGGCGTCGGCAAGAAGATCCAGCGCGCCATCGCCGGCACGACGAAGCGCCTCACCCTGGAGCTCGGCGGCAAGGCCGCGAACGTGGTCTTCGCCGACGCACCCATCGATCAGGCGGTCGACGGCATCGTCAACGGCATCTACTTCAACCAGGGTCACGTCTGCTGCGCCGGCTCGCGGCTTCTTGTCGAGGAGAGCGTGCACGACATCATCGTGCGCAAGCTCCGCGATCGCATGGCCACGCTGCGGATGGGCGATCCCCTCGACAAGAACACCGACGTCGGCGCCATCAACTCGAAGGCGCAGCTCGGACGCATTCAAGAGCTCGTCGAGGACGGTGAAACCGAGGGCTGCGAGCGCTACAGCGCGCCCTG
>JAYTHX010000316.1:0-71739 GCA_043732195.1 Polyangiaceae bacterium | reverse complement strand
CCGTTCTTGACCTCGTCGTCGATGGTCGTCGGGTCGCTCATCGTCTTGACGCCGTAGCCGTCACGCTCGAGCAGCGTCTGCATGTAGTCGCAGATGGCCCGATCGTCGTCGACGATGAGGATCTTCACGGCAGGCAGCAGCGTCTCGGGCTGCATCGGCTTGGCGTCTGCGTTCTGCTGCACGTCTGCGGTCATGTCGTTCGTCTCCGTCGGGAAAGAAGCTCAGGCGGCGATCCGCCAGGACGTCATTACAGTGTAGCTTGACAGAGTTCCGCTGGGATTGAAGGGACCCTAGCGATCCATCCCCCAAAATAGGTAGGAGTCCTGCATTGTTGGATGATTGCAGGGAAGCTGGAACGGCGTTTTCTCGCAATTCACGTTGACGGCCAGGGCCCTGCCGACGCATATAAGCTGCCTTCGCGGGGCGTAGCGCAGCCTGGTAGCGCACCTGGTTCGGGACCAGGGAGTCGGAGGTTCAAATCCTCTCGCCCCGACAGACGAGAAGCCGGAAGGACCCAGGGTCTTTCCGGCTTTTTTCATGCTCGGGCGCGACCGCCGCGTGTGAGGCGCAAGGCGCAGCCGCGAACCGGCCGAAACCGGTTCCATCAGCGTGGTCGGCGGCATCACCGCTACCTTCCGCGAGGCGATGGCGCCAGCATCTCCGTCGAAGGTCACCGGCAACGTCGCGCTCAGCCCCGCCGCCGCGAGCTACATCACGGGGTTCAGCCTGACGAAGGCGTGGACCAAGTGGACGACCGAGGCCTGCGCGTTGATCGATCTGTCCAGCATCATGAGGGCGCGCTGCTTCGCGAGCGCAAAGTCCGCGGCCTTCTGGGCGAAGCCCGAGATGAGCGCGCGCAGGCGCTGCTGGACGGACGATCGGTCGTCGAGACGTGGTCGACGAGGACGGACCGGTGGAACGCCTGGCGATCACCGAGCGACGTCGCGAGCAGCGTCACTCCGATGCTGCCGCCGAGCTGACGCGTGAGCTTGTAGATCGCCGTTGCGGCGCCCACGTCCTGAGCGACGACTGCGCGGCGGCGCCGCGGTTCGCGCGCGCCGACGTATCGCGCGAGCGCGGATGAGGACACTGTTGCAACAAGGGCACGTCGACGGGCTTGAAATGGCAACGTGGTGTTGCCATTCTGTCTTTCATGTCCGTCGCCGCCTCTTCGCCTCCGCTCGCAGGCGCTGCGCGCCGCACCGTCGGCGCTCGCGTCGGCGGTCGTAGCGAGCGTGTCGTCCGTGACGTGCTCCGCGCCGCGATAAGCGAGCTCGGCCGCACCGGTTACGTAGCGCTACGCGTCGAGGACGTCGCCGAGCGAGCCGGCGTCAACAAGACGACCGTGTACCGGCGTTGGCCGACCAAGGCCGATCTCGTGGCCGCTGCCGTGAGCGTCGTCGCCGGGCATCACGAGCCGCTGCCCGACACCGGCTCGATCCGCGAGGACCTCATCGCGGTCCTCCACCGGTCGCTCACGTTCGTGGCGACCGCCGACGGGCGAGCGCTCACGCGCCTCATCATCACCGAGGGCAACGACCCCGACGTGGAGCGCATCAGCCGCAACCTCCGCGACAGCGTGCTGGCCCAGCGCACGAAGCTCATCGTGCGAGCGCAGGAGCGCGGTGAGCTCCCGCCCGCGGCGGACGCCGCGCTCATCCTCGACGCCATCTTCACCCCGGTGATGACGCGCGTGCTGCGTCGTGGCGAGGCGGTCGACATGGCGACCGCGACCGCCTTCGTGGATCTCGTGCTGACGGGCGCGAAGAACAGCGGGCGCGCCAACCCGCCCTGAGCATGCTAGACGCGCCTCATGCGCGTGACGGTACTCGGGGCGGGCTACATGGGCAGCGCGATGGCGCAGGTGGCGGCGACCTGCGGACACGACGTGCGCCTCTGGGGGACCTGGCTCGACGACACGCTGATCGAGGCGGTGGAGCAGAAGCAGGATCACCCGCGCCTCAAGATGAAGCTCGATCCGCGGATCGTGCCGCTGCGCTCCGGCGAGCTCCAGCGCGCCCTGGAGGGCGCCGAGCTCGTCGTCCACGGCGTCAGCTCGGAGGGCGCGGTGCCGGTCATGACGCGCGCGAAGGACGACCTCCCCGACGTCCCGGTGCTGAGCGTCTCCAAGGGTTTCTTGAAGGCCGCTTCGGGGAAGATGGACCGCATCGACCGCGTCGTCGCCGAGACGCTCGGACGTCCCGTCCGCTTCGTGCATGCCTCGGGCCCCGCGAAGGCCTTCGAGATCGCGCGCGGCGTGCTCACGCTGATGTGCTTCGCCGGCAGCGACGCCGACGCGCGCTTCTGTCGCGACGCCATGAGCGCCGCGCACATGCGCATCGATACCACCGACGACATCGCGGGCGCCGAGATCTGCTCCGCGATGAAGAACGCCTACGCGACCGGGCTCGGGCTATGGGACGGGCTCGTCGGCGCCGACTGCCACAACGCGCGCGCCGCGTGCTTCTCGCAGGGCATCCTCGAGATGGCGAAGCTGGTGCGCGGGGGTGGCGGGCGCGCCGAGACGGTGTTCGGCGCGCCGGGCGTCGGTGATCTCCACGTCACCGCCGCGGCCGGTCGCAACCGCGCGTTCGGCGAGGGGGTAGGGAAGGGCAAGCCGGCAAAGCAGGTCGCGGCCGAGATGCTCGCGGCCGGTAACCTCACCGAGGGCTACCCCGCCATCGCCACCGCGTGGACCTGGGCGCAGGAGAACGCCATCGGCGATCTCCCGCTCCTCGAGGCGCTGCACCAGATCATCTGGGAGGACGCGCCGGTCGCTGCGACGCTCGCGAAGCTGCGCCTCACCGTCGGATGACGCCTGGACGTCCGTAGAGGCGCCGGGCAAGTCACATCCCCACTAGACTACGAGGTTCTTCTTTAGGAACTCCACCGAGCGCGACCACGCGAGCTTCGCGTTCTTCTCGTCGTAGACCTCCGGACGCGTGTCGTTCACGAAGGCGTGGTCGGCCTCGTAGATCTCGAGCGTGATCGATTTGCCCGCGGCCTCCAGCTTTTTCTTCACGGCCTCGGCCTTCTCCACCGTGACCGAGGCGTCGCGCTTGGCCACGTGCATCAGGATCGGCGCGCTGACCTTCGCGTAGTCGACCTTCTCCTCGGGCGGCAGGCCGTAGAAAGGCACCACCGCCGAGAGGCCGTCGAGATGGCACGCCGAGGCGAGCGCCAGCGCGCCGCCCATGCAGAAGCCGATGACGCCGACCTTGCCGTTGCCGCGCGCGTGCGCCTTGAGGAACTCGGCCGTCGCGCCGATCTCCTTCACCGCCGCGGAGGTGTCGAGCGCCGTCATGAGCGCGCCGGCCTCGGCCGCGTCCTTCGCGAGCTTGCCGTGATAGAGGTCCGGCGCGATCACGAGGAAGCCTTCCTGCGCGAGGCGATCGGCGAGCGAGCGGATGTGGTCGTTGATGCCCCAGTACTCCTGGATGAGCACCAGCGCCGGCGCCTTCCCCGTGCCCGCGGGCTCCGCGAGCTCGCCGTTGATCTCGGTTCCGTCCTGGCCCTTGAGCGTGAGCTTCGTCGTCATGGCGCGTGAGGGTACATCGCGATACCAAGAAGGAATGCGTCTACTTCTCGTCTTCGGTGTCGCGACCCTCTCCCTCGTGGCTACGGCCTGCGAAAAGAAAGCGGAGACCAGGCCTGAGGCTGCGGCCTCGGCGGCGGTGACCTCGGCCGTCGCGCCGGCATCGGGCGGCACGACCGCCATCACCGTCGACAGCGACGGCTTCAAGCCGAGCTCCGTCAAGCTCAAGAAGGGCGCGCCCGCCACGCTCGTCTTCACCCGCACCACCGACGAGACCTGCGCGACCGAGGTGGTGTTCCCTCAGCTCGACATCAAGAAGGCGCTGCCGAAGGGGCAGGCCGTCTCGATCAACGTTCCCACCGACAAGGAGCAGACGCTCACGTTCCAGTGTGGGATGGGGATGTACAAGAGCAGCGTGGTGGTCGCGAACTGATCACGCGAGCACGGCGCGCGCGCTCTCCTCGACGATGCCGAGCAGATCGTCGAGATCGCGGTCGCTGATCACGAGCGGCGGGCACACGTAGATGGTGTTGCCCAGCGGTCGCAGGTACGCGCCGCGCTTCCGCGCCTCCTCGTAGATCTGCCAGCCGACCTGGCCCAGATAGCCGCCGGCGGCCTCGAGATCGGCCGCGCCGATCATGCCGAGGCTGCGCACGCGCGCCACGCCCGGCAGCTCGCGCAGGCGCTCGAACGCGGCGGCGATGCGCGGCGCCTTCGCTTTCGCCTGCGCCACCACCTGCTCGTCCTCGTAGATCGCGAGCACCTCGCGCGCGAGCGTGGCACCGAGCGGGTTGCCGCAGAACGTGTGGCCGTACCAGAGCGCGCGCTCGGTGCTGCCGCGGAAGGAGTCGTAGATGGCGTCGGTCACGAGCGTCGCTGCCATCGGGAACATCGTGGAGAACGCCTTGCCGATGCACATCACGTCGGGCGAGATGCCTGCCTGTTCGCACGCGAACATGGTGCCGGTGCGGCCGTAGCCGGCGAACACCTCGTCGACCACCAGCAGCACGTCGTGCCTCGTGGTGAGCTCGCGGAGCGCGCCCAGGTACGCAGGATCGTACATGCGCATGCCCGCTGCGCCCTGCACGAGCGGCTCGACCACCACCGCGGCGATGGTGTCGTGCTCGCGCGTCACGAGGTCCTCGATGGCCTCGAAGGCGCGCGCGTACGCCTGCGGCTCGGGGAAGGGCGCGTGGACGCACTCGAACAGCACGCTCGCGTAGGGACGCCGGAAGAGCTCCACGCTGCCCAGGCTCGACGCGCCGACCGTGTCGCCGTGGTACGCGCCGTCGAGCGCGACGAAGCGCGTCTTGCGCGGCGCGCCGCGGTTCTGCCACGTCTGGAGGGCGAGCTTCACCGCGACCTCGACCGCGGTCGAGCCGTCGTCGGTGTAGAACACGCGGTTGAGCCCCTTCGGCGCCACCTTCACGAGCTCGGCGGCGAGCGCCGAGGACGGCTCGTGCGCGATCCCGGCAAGCGGGCAGTGCACGAGCGTCTCGACCTGCTCGCGCAAGGCCTTCACGAGGCGCGGGTGACCATGGCCGAGCGAGGCCACCCACCACGAGGAGTTCGCGTCGAGGTAGCGCGTGCCGTCGGCGTCGTAGAACGACGAGCCCTCGGCGCGCGCCACCACGATGGGCGTCGCCTTCTCCCACGTGTCGACGGGCGTGTACGGATGCCAGACGTGCGCCCGATCGAGGCGCACGACGTCTTCACGCGAGAGAGGTGCCCTCATTGGTGGCTCACTTCTTCGGCGCGCCCGCGTCCTTCGCGGCCGCGGCCGGCTTGGCGGCGCCGCCCTCGGGCGCGCCCGCGTCGGCCGACGGCATCGCCATCGACATGTCCATCGGCGCGTCGTGGTCGACCTTGATGGTGCGCGTCGTCGCGTTCCAGGGGCCCTCGATCAGCTTGTTCGTGCCGTCGAGCAGCTCGACCTTCAACGTGTAGGTGCCGTTCTGGAGGTTGTCGAGATATAGCGGCGTACCGAACTTCTCGACGCTGCCCTCGATCGGCTTGTCGATGCCGAGGCCGCTGACGGTCACGCGCACGTGCTCCTTGCCCTCCGCGAGGGTCACGTTCGCGACCTGGAAGTCGACGAGGACGTGGTTCGCCATCTCGCCGTTGTAGTCACCCTTCGGGCGGCTGAAGATGAGCATCGGCTTCTTGGTCGGGTCGACGGTGGTCGCGTTCTTCTTGCCGACCCAGAACGGCACCACGGTGAGCGCGTCCTTGGTCTTCACCGACTCGTGGTTCGCGCGGCTCGGGAACGCGACGAGGACGTGCAGGCCCTCGGCGAGCGCCTCGCCGGCGGCGAGCTCGCTGAGCTTCACGGGCTCCTTCGTGTCGTAGAT
The DNA here is from genome assembly GCA_043732195.1 of Polyangiaceae bacterium. Classification (GTDB taxonomy): domain Bacteria; phylum Myxococcota_A; class Polyangia; order Polyangiales; family Polyangiaceae; genus Labilithrix. The sequence goes on along the minus strand of JAYTHX010000316.1, from coordinate 65,853 downwards.
CGCCTTGTAAGGCTTGTTGTCGAGAATGAGGTGGACGTGGCTCGAGCCCTTCGCGGTCTGCCAGTTCTTCACGTCCAGCTTGACGGCGAAGTCGCCGGCCTTCGCGGCGTCGATGACCTGGTCCTTCGCGGGCGCGGAGAGCTTCACGGTCGGGAGCGGCGCGGCGGGATCGGGGCTCGCGGCGCCCGGCGTCAGCGTGATCGGCGGCGCGGGCGCCTTGCTCGGTGCCGTCGAATTGAGCGGCGTCGTCGCGAGCGGGGCCGCGGACGCCGAGGCCGGCGGCGGGGGCGGCGGCGGGGGCGGGGGAAGGTTGTCGTTACCGCCGCCGCATGCGTAGACGGTCGCGGCGAGCGTCGCGCCGAGCAGCGTCGCGAGGAGAAGCCGGGGCGACGTGCGGGACGCGAGGGCCGAGGAGGTCTGGGGGGACTTGGCGTGGGTCATGGCGGGACCATTCCACCGTCCCGCGCGCGGCTGCAAGGGCGACTTGACGCGGGCGGCCCCGCGCGCGCACGCTTCCGACCGCAATGCCGCATCGCGTATCCACGTCCGGGCAGGTGGCTTGATGGGCCTCGGCTTCCAGCTCGCCGAGTCCTTCTCCGGCAGCTACTACCGGCTCGACGACCCGTTGCGCGATCACGCGATGCGCCTCTCGCTGCGCCTCGGGGTGAACGGGCTACGCCGCTTCCTCCGCGAGCGCCGGGTCGAGGCGAAGGGGCGCATCCATGCCGAGGGCCTCGCCACGCGCGAGGCAGGCGGCGTCGAGCTCGCGGGCTCGCTCGCCATGAAGCTCTTCGACGAGAAGCGCATCCCCTACGACCTCACCTTCGAGGGCGACGACGGGCGCACCTACCGGCTCCGCGGTCAGCGAGACTTCTTCGTGCACGACGCCGTCGACTCGCTCACCATCCTCCCCGCAAGCCTCTTCGACGAGGCGGGCGTCGAGGTCGGGCGTGCGGTGCTGCGCTTCGATCCGAAGAACGATCTCGGCGCGCTCGTGAAGTCGTTCCGGCCCCGCATGCGCATCTCGCGGCTCGCGAGCGGACTGGACTGATCATGGAGAGACTGCTGCCCTTGTCGACGGTGCTGCTCGTCGTCGACGTGCAGGAGAAGCTCGCGACGGCCATGCCGGAGGCGACGCTCGCGACGCTCGTGAAGAACGCGGCGCTCCTCCTGGAGGCGGCCGCCAAGCTGGGCGTCTGCGTGCTCGCCAGCGAGCAGTACCCGAAGGGGCTGGGGCCCACGATTGCGCCGCTCGCCGCGCGCCTCGCGACGCTTAACGTGACGCCGCTGCCCAAGCTCACGTTCGACGCATGCTCGGATCTGGCGATCGCGCGCGCGCTGGCCGACGCGGGCGCGAAGAGCGTGGTGGTGGTCGGGATGGAGAGCCACGTTTGCGTCTTCCAGACCGCGCGCGAGCTGGTGAAGCGCGGGTACGCGACGCACGTGGTGGCGGACGCGGTGGCCTCCCGCACCGAGGAGAACCGGCGCCTCGGCCTCGAGCTCTGCCAACGCGCGGGAGCGGCCGTGACCGCCACCGAGACGGTGATCTTCGACCTCCTGGAGCGCGCCGGAACGGAAGAGTTCAAGGCACTCTCGAGGCTCTTGCGCTGATTCGCACGTTCTTACGGACGTTTACCAGCTTGCCGTAGTGTCACGCGCTTCGACGGAATGGCAGAGGTCCTTGACGGGTTGTCCGCCGGTGACAACATGGACGCTGTGATTGACGATTCGTCAGCGGTCGGTGACAAGACGTCTGAAGGCGGCCGGGCGACGGACGAGGGGATCACCGTCCTCGTCGTCGACGACGAGCGCTCGAACGTCGAGTCGCTCGAGAAGATCTTCCTGAAGGAAAGCATGCGCGTGCTCGTCGCGAACGACGCGAAGCACGCGCTCGAGCAGGTGAGGAACCACCGCGTGCAGGTGGTGCTCACCGACCTCATGATGCCCGGCACGACCGGCCTCGAGCTGCTGCGCGCGATCAAGCAGGTGCAGCCGGAGGTCGAGGTGGTGCTCATGACGGCCTACGGGTCGGTCGAAGCGGCGGTCAGCGCGATGCGCGAGGGCGCGTACGACTTCGTCGAGAAGCCGCTCAAGCGCATGACCATCGTGAAGAGCGTCCGCAAGGCGGCCGAGCGCGGACGCCTGCTCGAGGAAAACCGCTCGTTGAAGGACGAGATCAAGGCGCTCACGAAGCGCGAGATCGTCGGCAGCTCGGCGGCCTGGCGCCGCGTGATCGAGGTCGCGACGCAGGCGGCCCCGAGCATGGCTACCGTGCTCGTGCTCGGCGAGAGCGGCACCGGCAAGGAGCTCCTCGCCCGGTACATCCACGACAAGAGCGCGCGCGCGAAGGGGCCGTTCGTCGCCGTCAACTGCGCCGCCATCCCCGAGACGATCCTCGAGAGCGAGCTGTTCGGTCACGAGCGCGGCGCGTTCACCGGCGCGGTGACGAAGAAGGACGGCCGCTTCGCGAAGGCCACGGCCGGCACGCTCTTCCTCGACGAGATCGGCGAGCTCTCGCCGCAGGTGCAGGTGAAGCTGCTGCGCGTCCTCCAGGAGGGCGAGTACGAACCGCTCGGCGGCAACACCATCAAGGCGGACGTCCGCATCGTCGCCGCGACGAATCGCGATCTGATCGCCGAGGTGCAGGCGGGGCGCTTCCGTGAAGATCTCTACTACCGGCTCAACGTCATCGCGGTCACCGCGCCGCCGCTACGCGCGCGCCGCGAGGACGTGCCGCTGCTGGTCGATCACTTCGTCGGCCTGTATGCGAAGAAGAACGGCAAGGCGCGGCTCATCGTGGCGCGCGCCGCGCTCGAGCGGATGCTCGACTACGCGTGGCCGGGCAACGTGCGCGAGCTGGAGAACGTGATCGAGCGCGCCGTGGTGCTGTCGCGCGGCGACACGCTGAGCGAGAACGATCTGCCGGAGGCGATCGTGAAGTCGTCGGACACGGCGCCGCGCTCGCTGGACTTCCCGGTGGGCACGCCGCTGTCGGAGATCGAGCTGCGCGTCATCAAGGAGACCTTGAAGCACACGAAGGGCGACAAGAGCCTGGCCGCACAGCTGCTGGGCATCTCGACGCGCACCATCTACCGCAAGCTGGACGGCGTCGAAGGCGCCGACCCCCCCGCCGACGGAAGCTGACAGCGGACGGCTTCGAGAGAGACTCGTCTCGCGCTCAGCTGTCAGCTGTTGGCTGTCAGCTCATTCCCGTTGTCACTTTGGCAGAGGGCGTCCGTCCGCGTCTCGCTCCTCGCCAACGTGGCGAACGCATCGTTCTCCACAGCGCAAATAAGCCTGGATTAACCGCGGTTTTCTTGGTGGCATGCGCCTCGCAACAGCCCCGCGTGGATCCCCCGTCATGGCCGTCGATCAGCTCCTCCGCAAGAACTTCTGGCTCGTCGTCTTGCCGCTCGTCGCGACCGCGGCGTTGCTCAACGCGCAGGCCGTCACGCAGCTCGTCGGCATCAGCCTCACGCCCGACGACAAGACGCTCGCGGCGCCGCCGCCCGTCGCGAAGACGGTCCCCATGAGCAACGCCTCGGCGCGCAACGTCTCTGCCGAGCCGATCCTCAACCGCAACCCGTTCGATCACGTCACCGGCTCGCTGAAGCCGCCGCCCGTCGACGACACGAACGTCGCCTCGAACGCCACGCTCGACACGAGCGACCCCTTCAACGCGCCCCAGTGCGAGGGCGTGAAGGTCCTCGTCATCGCGGCCTCGAGCGATCCGGACTGGTCCTTCGCCGCGGTCACCGCCGGCGGTGAGCCGAAGTCCGTGCTCCGTCGTCGCGGCGGCGAGATCGGCGGCAAGACGATCCACTTCGTCGGGTGGGACCGCGTGTGGTTCCAGAACAGCGGCTCGCTCTGCCAGGCGCAGCTCTTCAAGCCGGCCGACATCCCGGTCGCCGCCGCGCCCGTCGCCGCGCCCGCGGCCTCCGCGCCCAAGGGCGGCGCGCCCGGCCTCGACCCCGCGCTCGCAAAGGGCATCCAGCGCGTCTCGGCGACGGAGTTCAACATCGACCGCGGCGTCGTCGACAAGATCCTCGAGAACCAGTCGGAGCTGATGCGCCAGGCGCGCATCGTCCCCGAGCAGGAGAACGGCAAGGTCGTCGGCATCCGCATGTTCGGCATCCGTCCCGAGACGCTTCTCGGCACGCTGGGCATGGAGAACGGTGATCGCCTCCAGACGATCAACGGCTTCGACATGGCGAGCCCCGAGAAGGCGCTCGAGGCCTATGCGCGCCTCCGCACGGCGGACAAGCTGGTCGTGCAGGTGAACCGCAAGGGCCAGAACATAACCTCGACTACAACATCAAGTGATCGGCCGAAGGACAGGAGCACCATGAGCAACACCGAAGCAAAGAACTCCACGCTGACGACCCGCACGCTCCGCACGGTCGGCGTCCTCGTCGCCGCCTGCGTGATCTTCGTGGGCGTCCTCAGTGTCGTCGCCGTCGCCGTCACCAGCCGCGCGCTCAACGCCGGCGGCGCCGCGCAGGCCACGGACACGCCGGCCGTGAAGAAGCCTCTCTCGATCTGACCTCCCCCGTCTCGCTCGCTCTCTGCTCTCCGCCGTACCGCAGCACTCACTTGTCCTTTCCGAGCACGATGAAGACCAGGCATATCCTTCTGCTGACGATCGGCGCTGTTCCTCTGACGGTGGGGCTCGTGCATGCGCAGCCGCGTCTGAAGGACCGCGTGAACGCGGGCACCGCTGCCGGGGCCGCGACCGTCGGGATCCCGGCGCCCCCCGCGACCCCCGCGACCCCCGCGACCCCCGCGACGCCCGCGCCCGCGCCCGCGGGAACGGCGACGCCCGCGCCCGGCGCGACCGGCGGTGTTCCGGCCGCAGGCGCGCTCGGCAAGGGCCCGCAGGCGCCAGGCACCAAGGCGCCCTCCGACACCACGTCGCTCGGGCAGTTCGAGAACGCGCTCGAGTTCGAGCCGCGCAGCCCGAACTACCGCGTCGCCTTCTCCCTCGAGGACGCGGACCTTGCCGAGCTCGTGCGCGTCATCGCGCAGCTCACCGGCAAGCGCTTCATCTTCGGCGGCAAGGTCAAGAACATCAAGGCGACGGTCTACTCGCCGCAGAAGGTCACCGTCTCCGAGGCTTACCAGGCGTTCCTCTCCATCCTCGAGACGAACGGCCTCACCGTCGTCCCGCACGGCCGCTTCCTCAAGATCGTCGAGACCAACCAGGTCGCGAACCAGGGCACGCCGATCTACGGCGCCTCGCAGAGCTCGCCCGCCGAGGATCGCTTCGTCACGCGCATGCACCGCCTCGGCCACATCAGCGCCGACGACGCGGCGAACGTGCTCGGCAAGTTCAAGTCCAAGGAGGCCGACATCACCGTCTACGGCCCCTCGAACATGATCATCCTCACCGACACCGGGACGAACATCCGGCGGATGATGCAGATCCTCGAGGAGATCGACGTCGGCTCGAGCGGCGACCAGATCTTCATCGAGCCCGTGCACTACGCGTCCGCGAGCGACGTCGAGAAGCGCATCAACGAGCTGTTCGACGTGAAGAGCGGCAGCGCCGGCGGCGCGCCCTCCTCGCCGAAGCCCGGCGGCGGCTCCACCTCGGTCGCGCCCTCGATCGGCGATCTCCACGTCGCGAAGATCGTCTCCGACGATCGCTCGAACTCCCTCGTCATCGTCGCCACGGAGCGCGCGTACCTGCGTATCCTCGAGCTGATCAAGCGCATCGACGTGCCGCAGACCGGCGAGGGCGAGATCCACGTCCTGCCGCTCCAGCACGCGGACGCGACCGAGCTCACCAAGACGCTCACCGACATCATCACCGGCTCGAACTCCGCGGCGCCCCAGGGCGGCGGCGGCCGCGGCCAGGCGCAGGCGCAGCCCGCGGCGCAGGCGACCGGCATCTTCGAGGGCGGCGTGAAGGTCTCGGCCGACAAGGCCACGAACTCGATCGTCGTCACGTCGTCGCTGCGCGACTACGCGTCGCTGCGCTCCGTCATCGACCGCCTCGATCAGCCGCGGCGCCAGGTGTTCATCGAGGCGGTCATCATGGACCTCCAGCTGAAGCGCTCGAACTCGCTCGGCGTGAGCTTCCACGGTGGCGCGCCGTTCGACACGGACAACGCGAACGACTCGCTCGTGTTCGGCGGTAACAAGATCACGAACACCATCCCGCCGGTGCCCACCGACCCCGACGCGCTCCAGGGCTTCGCGCTCGGCGTGCGCGGCCCAGGCATCTCGGGCTCGCAGAACTTCCTCGGCACCGGCATCTCGGTGCCCGCGTTCGGAACGTTCATCCAGGCGCTCGCGCAGACCGGCGACTCCGACCTGCTCTCCACGCCTCATATCCTCGCGCTCGACAACGAGGACGCCGAGATCAACGTCGGCGACAACATCCCCCTCCAGACGAACGCGGTCAGCTCGTTCCCCGGTGCCGCGGGCGCGGCCGGAGCGCTCGGAGCGCTCGGTGGGCTCGGCGGCTTCGGCTCGGTCGGCTCGCCCCGCCAGGACGTCGGCACCAAGATCAAGATCAAGCCGCACCTCAACGACTCGAACGAGGTCCGCCTCGACGTGAGCGAGGAGATCAGCGAGCAGGGCGCGCCCCTCGGCGGAACGCTTGGCGCCATCCCGATCAGCAAGCGCACCGCGACCACGAAGCTCGTCGTCCAGGACCAGCAGACGGTCGTGATCGGCGGCCTCATCCGCAACGTCACGTCGCGCGCCGAGGAGAAGGTCCCCGTCCTCGGCGACATCCCGGTGCTCGGCGCGCTCTTCCGCAAGCGCAAGGACACCGTCGAGAAGCGGAACCTCATCCTCGTGATGACGCCGTACATCATCCGGAACCAGCAGGACCTCCGCACCGTATTCGAACGCAAGATGCAGGAGCGCCAAGAGTACCTCGACCGCTACTTCGTCTTTTCCGACTCCTCGGACTACAAGCCGCCGAAGGACTGGTCACGCATGAACGGCCTCGTCGAGGACATCCGCCAGTCCTACTTCGGGCTGGACGAGCGCAAGCGCCTCGATGAGATCACCAAGCCGCGCGAGCTGAAGACGCACGATCCGCAGCGCCCGCTCGAGATGCCCCAGGGCACCACGCGCCCCGCGGGCGGCACCGGAGGCACCACCGCGCCTGGCGGCGCGACGCCCCCGATCAACGTGAACCCCGCGGTCCGCAACATCGAGAAGATCGAGAAGTAAGAGCGATCATGGAGCAGCGATTCCTGGGTGAGATCCTTCATCGACGCGCAGGCATCCCGCTCGATCGCCTCGAGGCGATGTATGCGATCCAGCGCGAGAAGGGGATCGACCTCACCGACCTGCTGGTGAACGGCAACGTCCTCGACGACGCGTCGATCGCGCAGGCGCTCGCCGCGGAGGCGGAGCTGCCGTACGTCGACCGGCCCGACGTCGAGCGCATCTCCACCGAGCTCGCGACGCGCTTGCCCATCTCGTTCGCGAAGAACCACAAGATCCTCGTCGTCTCCGAGGACGACGCGGCGGTCTACGCGCTCATCGGCGATCCGTTCGACACCGTCGCGCTCGACGAGATGCGGATCCTCTTCGGCAAGGGCGTCGAGGTGAGCGTCGCCTCCAGCGAGAAGATCACCGACGCCATCAACCGCGTGTACGAGCGCGAGGCCGGCGGCGGCGTGCTCGAGAACGACGGCGGTCAGATCGACGAGCACGAGGTCGACGGCGGCGACATCCTCGACTCCGACGACGAGGCGCCGGTCATCCGCTGGGTCAACTCTCTCTTCCTGCAAGCGATGAAGGAGCGCGCGAGCGATATCCACATCGAGCCGGAAGAGAAGGAGGTCATCGTCCGCTACCGGATCGACGGCGAGCTCTACGTTGCTCGCCGCGCCCCCCGAGCGTTCATGAACTCCATCGTCGGCCGGATCAAGATCGAGGCTTCGCTGAACATCGCCGAGAAGCGTCTTCCGCAGGACGGGCGCATCACGAAGAAGATCGCCGGCAAGGGCTTCGACATCCGCGTCAGCACCATCCCCACGAGCCGCGCCTACGAGCGGATCGTGATGCGTCTCCTCAACAAGTCGAGCGTCCTCCTCGACCTGCCCGACCTCGGCTTCAGCCCGCGCGACTACCACTTGATGGATGCGCTCATCCACAAGCCGGACGGCATCATCCTCGTCACCGGTCCCACCGGCTCCGGGAAGACCACCACGCTCTACGCGTGCCTCAACCGCATAAACAAGCCCAACATCAACATCCTCACCGCCGAAGACCCGGTCGAGTACGAGCTCCCCCAGATCCATCAGGTGCACGTCAACGCCAAGATCGGGCTGACGTTCGCGAGCGCGCTCCGCGCCTTCCTCCGCCAGGATCCGGACGTCGTCATGGTCGGCGAGATCCGCGACAAGGAGACGGTCGAGATCGCCATCAACGCTTCTCTCACGGGTCACCTCGTGCTCTCCACCATCCACACGAACGACGCGCCCGGCGCCTTCACGCGCATGATCGACATGGGCGTCGAGCCGTTCCTTCTCCGCTCCTCGGTGGTCGGCGTGCTCGCCCAGCGCCTCGTGCGCATGCTGTGCCCGCACTGCAAGGAGGCCTACGAGGCCTCGCCGAACGATCTCGAGGAGCTCGGCATCACGCCCGAGCGCTGCGCCGGGCGCCGCAAGCGCAAGGTGATCCCCGGCTCGCGCTATTACCCGCGCGCCATGAACCTCGCCGACGACGTGCTCGACACGTACCCCGGCCCGTACGTCACGATCTTCCGCCCCAAGGGCTGTGACAAGTGCGCGTCGACCGGCTTCATGGGTCGCCGCGGCATCTACGAGCTGTTGATGATGGACGACGCGGTGGGACCGCTCGTCCTCAAGGGCGCCGACGCGCAGACCATCAAGCGTGCGGCGATGGAGCAGGGCATGGACGGCCTCCGCGACGACGGCGCGCGCAAGGTCCTCTCCGGGATGACGAGCGTCGAAGAGGTCCTTCTCGCCACCCAAGACGACATGGAGATCGAGCCGGATCGTCCCAGCGTCCGCAACGTGAGGGTCTAGCCCATGGCGGTCTTCGTCTATCGCGGGCTCCTCGTTGCCACCGGCAAGCACGTGCACGGCGTCCGCGACGCCGACAACCCGAAGGTCCTGCGCACCGCGCTGAAGCGCGAGGGCATTCTCCTCACGGAGGCGAACGAGGAGAAGGACAAGAAGAAGGGGAGCCGCGCCATCAACCTCGGCGCGTTCTTCAACCGCGTGTCGACGAGCGACGTCGCGATGATGACGCGCCAGCTGGCCACGCTCGTCGGCGCCGGCATCCCGCTCGTCGAATCGGTGAGCGCGCTCACCGAGCAGGTCGAGAAGGACGAGCTGAAGAAGGTCCTCGCGAACGTGCGCGACGACCTCAACGAGGGCACCAGCCTCGCGAAGTCGATCGAGCCGCACGGCAACATCTTTCCGCCCATTTACGTGAACATGGTCGCGGCCGGCGAGGCCTCGGGCACCCTCGAGCAGGTCCTCGAGCGCCTCGCCGACTTCATGGAGGGCGCCGCGCGCCTCCGCGGCAAGGTCACCGCCGCGCTCGCGTACCCGATCCTCATGCTGGGTATGGGCGTGTTGCTCATGACGATGATGATGATCGTCGTCGTCCCCAAGGTGACGAACATCTACGCCACGCTCGATCGCGCGCTGCCCTGGTACACCGCGCTCCTCATCTTCGTCTCGAGCGCCCTGTCCTCGAACGAGATGCTGGGCTTCATCACGTCGATGCTGGCGTTCGTCTTCATCCGCAAGGCCATCGCGCCCGGCGCGAAGAAGACGCTCTTCACCGTGCTCGCCGCGATCGTGGGCGCCGCGCTGGTGCTCTTCTTCTTCGTCGTGGCGTCGATGCTCCACTACGGCATCGGCCTCGTGATCGGGCTCATCGCCGGCGGCGTGCTCTCGAAGTTCGTGCAGTTCCTGGGAACAGCCGCGGGGCAGCTCTGGTTCGACGGTACGAAGCTGAAGCTCCCGCTCTTCGGGCCGGTCTTCCGCATGCTCGCGGTGTCGCGCTTCTCGCGCACCCTCTCCACGCTGCTCAAGAGCGGCGTGCCGCTCCTGCGGGCGATGGAGATCGTCCGCCACGTCCTCGACAACGCGAAGCTCTCGAAGATCGTGGAGGACGCCGCGCTGTCGATCCGCGAAGGCGAGTCGATCGCCGCGCCGCTCAAGAAGAGCAAGGAGTTCCCGCCCATCGTGGTCCACATGATCGCGGTCGGCGAGAAGTCGGGTCAGCTCGAGCAGATGCTCGAGAACGTCGCGCGCGCCTACGACTCGCAGGTCGAGACGCGCGTCCAGGCGATGACGAGCCTCCTCGAGCCGCTCATCATCGTGTTCATGGGGGGCGGCGTCGGCTTCATCGCCTTCTCCATCCTCATGCCCCTCATCCAGATGAACGACTTCGTGAACTGAAGGATGACGACGATGGCCCTCCGCCCGCGCGCATCGAAGGTGTTCTTCCCGTGGGAGCGGAGACGCGGCGTCTTCGGCATCCTGGGGCGAGCCCGGGTGCGTCTCGTGGTCGCAGGAGTCGTTGGGCTTTTCGCCTTCGTGCTGATCCGGTCGCGTGAGGAGCGGGCCGCCGGCGTTCGCGCCACCCGCGCTACGATCACGACCGCGCACGCCGCGATCTCCGCCTTCCGCGCAGACCACGGCAGCGCCTGCCCCAAGGAGCTCGGGGACCTCGTCACGGGTGGTTACGCTGCAGAGATCCCGATCGACGCGTGGGGTCGGCCTCTCCGAATGACCTGTCCCGGTAGGCGCGACCCGCGCGGCTTCGATCTTGCGAGCGATGGACCAGACGGTGAGCCCTTCGGGCTCGACCGGGTCGAGTGAAAACAAGGAGATCTGTGGTCATGAAGACGAACAGCAGCAGCAGCAGCGGTCTGAGCAGGACGTGGCTCTCACGGGCGAGGCGCGCGGCCCTTGCCAAGCGCGGCGTCACGCTCATCGAGATCCTGATCGTGCTCGCGATCGTCGGGCTCATCGCCGGCGGCGTCGCGGTCGTCGCCGTGCCGAAGTACCAGGAGGCGCAGAAGAAGCAGGCGCAGATCGACGCGCGGACCATCCATCCGGCGGCCGAGAAGTACCGCGTCGATCACACGGGCGAAGGCTGTCCGACCGTCGAGCTGCTGCGCGACAAGAACGAGCTGAGCAAGTCGTCGAAGATCACCGACCCGTGGGACAGCCCGTACAAGATCATCTGCGGTGACGAGGACGTCACGGTGCTTAGCCTTGGTCCGGACAAGAAGGAAGGCACCGCCGACGACATCAAGATCCCTGACCTCACCCCGGCGAAGACGCAGTAGCGCTCGCGCGCAGTACCCCATGAAGACCAGCGATTTCATACGGAGCCTCGGAGGCTCGGAGCGTTTTCGAAGGGGCTCGCTGCAGAGCGACAGCCGGACTTCGAAACGCTCCGTTGCCCCGAGTCTCCGTGTGAACTCTCGCCGGGGCGGGGTGCGGCGCATCGCTGAGCGGGGGCTCACGCTCATCGAGGTGCTCATCGTCATGGCCATCGTGGCGCTCATCATGGGCGCTACGGTGATCGGGTCCGGGCAGCTCGGGAGCTCGCGGCTGCGGCACTCGTCGACGATGATCGTCGGCGCGATCCGCGTCGGGTTCTCGCGCGCGAGCGCCACTTCGAAGAGTGTGCGCCTGGTGATGGACTTCACGGAGAACGAGATCTGGCTCGAGGAGGGCGACCAGCCCATGCTCGTCCAGTCGAAGGACCTGACCGGCACCGGCGGCGCCGCCGCCGCGACCGGCGCGGAGAAGCTCGCCATCGAGGAGGGGAGCCGCATCGTCAAGGGCCCGACCGCGCCGCGCACCGCGTTCCGCGAGATCGATGCGATGGGCCTCGCCGCGAGCTCGCCGGGCAAGGGCCACAAGCAGCTCGAGCGCGGCATCAAGTTCCGCGAGGTGCAGACCGCGCACGACGATCAGCCGCGCAAGGAAGGCCGCGCGTACCTCTACTTCTGGCCCGGCGGGCAGACCGAGCGCGCCTCGATCCAGCTCAAGATCGGCGAGGCGAACGACGACAAGGACGCGATCTCGCTCCTCGTCGCGCCGCTCACCGCGAAGGTGACGGTGAAGGACGGCGCCGTGGTCGTCCCCAAGCCGATCGACGACAAGGAATCGTCCGATCGCGAAGACCCGGGTGCCTTTTGAGCCCCCCCGCGACGAGACGAGATGTGCAGGAGGCTCGGAGGCCCGGAGCGTTTTCCAATCGCGACCCGGCCGGTCGTGGCGTGCCCGGCAGCTCGGGGCGACCTGCGTCGAACCTTTCCGATGCTCCGAGCCTCCGCCTGAATTCCCGGCGCGGGTTCTCGTTGCTCGAGGTGATGGTCGCCATCGCGATCCTCGGGCTGGTGCTCACCGTGATCCTCTCGGCGCAAGGGGGGCTGGCCGCATCCAATCGCGCGTCGGCCAACATGGGTCAGGCGGTGACGCTCGGGCGCTGCAAGATGAGCGAGATCGAGGAGAAGATGCTCAAGCTCGGTTACCCCGAGCTCGACGCGATCGATCCCGGCATGCCGTGCTGCGACGAGGAGAAGAACGGCGTCTTCACGTGCGACACGCGCATCGAGAAGGTCGAGATGCCGAACTTCAACAGCGGCAACTCGCTCGGTGACGGCGGAGCGCTCGTCGGCCCCGGCTCCGATCCCGCGGGCACCGCGGGTCTCCCGGGCCTCGTGAATCCCGCGGGCAGCGGCGCCGGGCTCAGCCTCGATGTCGACGCCGGCCTCGCCGGGATCGGCTCCGCGCTCACCTCGCAGATGGGCGCCGGCGGCGCAGGTGCCCAGGGCCTGCTCTCGATGGTGATGGGCATCCTGTACCCCGCGATCAAGCCGATGTTCGAGGCGAGCATCCGCCGCATCAGCGTGACCGTGAAGTGGAAGGAGGGCACGAACGCCCGCGAGCTTCCGCTCGTCCAGTACATCACCAACCCGCAGCGCGGCGGCTTCGCCGGCAGCGCGCTCCTCCCCGACGGCGGCATGATGGACTTCGGCGATCCCAGCGGGGCCGCCGGCTCCTCGGGATCTTCGGGCGGCGCGGGCACCACGCCGCGCACCGGCACCGGCGCGAGCGGGGGTACGCGATGATTGCCCGCCGGAAGCGCCGCGCGCTCGCCCGCGGCATGACGCTGCTCGAGGTGCTCGTCTCGCTCGGCGTCCTGGCGATGATCTCGCTCCTCATCTACGGAGCGTTCGACTCGATGTCGCGCGGTCGCAAGGGCGAGGCGCTGCGCGTGGACCGCGCGCGCCAGGGCCGCGACGCGATGGATCGCATCACGCGCGAGGTCTCGAGCGCGTTCCTCTCGATGCACAACCCCGCGAGCCAGGCGCTGATCACCCGGCAGACGGTGTTCATCGCCACGAACGGCCAGGCCTTCGATCGCCTCGACTTCGTCTCGTTCGCCCACCGCCGCCTGGAGAAGGAGTCGAAGGAGTCGGACCAGGCGGAGATCGGCTACTTCGTCGTCAAGGATCCCGACAAGGAGGACAAGATGGACCTCGTTCGCCGTGAGCAGGCGAACCCGGACTTCGACCCCAAGAAGGGCGGCGTGGTGAACGTGCTCGCGGAGGACATCGAGCTGTTCGACATGCGCTTCCTCGATCCCATCTCCGGCCAGTGGCTGGAGACCTGGGACACCACGCAGCTCACCGGGCAGCTCAATCGGCTGCCCGTCGAGGTCAAGGTGACGCTCGTCCTGAAGCCGGTGAAGAACAGCCCGCCGTTCCGCTTCATCACGAAGTTCATGCTCCCGATGCAGCAGCCCCTGAGCTTCGGGATCCCGCGATGAGCGCCGCCTCGGCCAGGAGCCTGCGCGTGCGCCGGCGCGCGAAGAAGCGCAAGCAGGAGCGCGGGATCGCGCTCGTCATGGTGATGGGGGCGATCGCGATCCTCACCGTCATGCTCGCGGAGTTCCAGGACGAGACGAGCGCCGAGCTCGCCGCCGCCAGCGCCGAGCGCGACTCGCTCCAGGCCGAGTACATGGCGCGCAGCGCGGTGAACCTCTCGCGGCTGCTCATCGCCACCGAGCCCACGATGCGCAAGGCCATCGCGCCGATGTTCCAGCTGATGAAGCGGACGCCGCCGCAGCTCCCGGTCTGGGAGTTTTCGGACCGTCTGCTCGGGGCCTTCAACGACCAGGAGTCCAGCAAGGACTTCGCCGCCACCGTCGGTCTCGACATGTCCCAGAGCAAGAATCTGGGCATGCAGGGCGGGAAGTACGAGCTCGTCATCGTCGACGAGGACTCGAAGATCAACGTCAACCTCGGCGCTGCGAACGACATCGCGCACATCCGTCTGGCGCAGGAGATCATGTCGCTGATCGGCCCGCCTCAGTACTCGACGATCTTCGAGCAGAAGGACGGGAGCGGGCAGTTCCACGATCGCGTCGCCGTCTGCCAGGCGCTCATCGATTGGGCCGACGTCGACGAGCAAGCGTTCAACTGCGATCTCAGCCAGCTCTCGGCGGCGCAGAACGCGGGCGTCGAGGATGCGTGGTACCGGCTACTGCCGAGGCCCTACCAGCGCAAGAACGCGCCCTACGACTCGCTCGAGGAGCTGCACATGGTGCGCGGCGTGAGCGAGGACTTCTGGTCCACGTTCATCGACCCCGATCCCACGAACCCGAAGAAGCGCGTGGTCACGGTGTGGGGTCAGGGCATGGTCAACGTGAACACCGCGAACGCGCAGACGCTCCTCGGCGTCGTGTGCGCTGGCGCGCCCGCCGCGGAGATCTGCACGCTGCCCGATCAGGCCGCGCTCTTTCTCACCGGCGTGACCATGGCGCGCGGAATCACCATGGGCGCTCCGATGTTCGGCAACACGCGTGACTTCGTGCAGGCGCTCTCGGGGAAGGGCCAGCTGGGCCCGCTGCTCGCGGGCATCGGCATGAAGCCGGTCGTCTTCAAGTCGCAGGCCGAGTTCCAGAAGAGCATCACCACCGAGAGCAAGATGTTCTCGATCTACGCAGTGGGCGTGAAGAAGGGCTACCGCCGCGAGACGCGCGTGCGCGTGCACGCGGTGGTCGACTTCCGCAACGCACCGAACCTGAGCACGCCGGCCGCGCCGGGCACCTCGCCCCTCACGCCGGGTGGCACGCCCACCACGCCCGCGACCACGACGGCGGGGACCTCCGCACCGAACAGCGCCGACGCGATCGCGGCTGCGAATCAACCGAGCACGGGCGGGACCGTCGTCTACTTCCGGATGGAATGATGGTGAACATCACATGAGCACGCTTCTGGGAATCGACATCGGGACCACGGCCGTGAAGGTCGCTGCGCTCCGCACCGCGTACCGCAAGGTGCAGCTGGTGGGGCTCGCGAGCGTCGAGGTCGCGCAGGCGGGGGGAGTCTCCGAGGCCATCCAGCAGGCCGCGAAGCTCGCCACCGGCGACCGCGGGCTCGGCGACGCGCTCGCCATCTCCCTCGAAGGGCAGCGCAGCACCGTGAAGGTGGTCGGGCTTCCGGCGAGCGCGGCGAAGTCCGTCTCCGAGGTCCTGCCGTTCGAGCTGGAGTCGAAGCTCCCGTTCGACATCGAGGAGTCGGTGTTCGACTACCGCGTGCTGCCGGGCCTCCGCGACACGAAGGGCGAGGAGCTCGCGGTGCTCGTGGGCGTCGCGAAGACCTCCGACGTCGTGGCGCGGATCGATCTCGTGAAGGGTGCGCTCGGCGCCGAGCCGGAGCGTGTCGGTCTCGGGGCGTTCCCCATCGCGAACCTCCTGCCGTACGTGCCGGCGATCGGCGAGGGCGTGATCGGCATCGTCGATCTCGGCACCGTCTCGAGCGACGTCATCATCCTCAAGATGGGCGAGCCGATCTTCGCGCGCACCGTCGCGCTCGGGACCAAGGGCCTGCCCGGCACCGCGGCCAAGCTCGCGCGCGAGCTCCGCACCACCATCGCCGCGCATCGCTCGCAGGGCGGAGAGGCGCCGGTCCGCCTCTTCCTCGCCGGCGGCGGCGCCTACGTCTCCGGCGCGCTCGCGTTCCTCTCTAGCGCGCTCGAGCTCCCGGTCGAGGTGCTCCCCACGCCCACCCTCGATGCGCCGGGCATCGCCGCCGATCACATCGCGGTGATGGCGCGCTTCGCGAAGGCCATCGGCCTCGCGGTCGGCCTCGGGCCCCGTCCCATCGGCCTCAACCTGCGCAAGGGGCCGCTCGCCTTCGAGCGCGGCTTTGCCTGGGTGAAGGAGAAGGTGCCGCTCATCGCGGGCCTCGCCGCGGTCATCCTCGTGAGCTTCCTCTTCTCCGCGTGGGCGCAGCTCTACGCGAAGGGAAAGGAGAAGGTGGTGCTCGAGAACGCGCTGGCGATCGTCACGAAGGACGTCCTGAACGACGAGACGCGCGAGGCGGCCCGCGCCAACGAGCTGCTCGCCGCGCAGACCGCGACCACCGACGAGGACCCGCTCCCCCACGCCGACTCGTTCGACGTGATGGTGAAGCTGTCCGAGCTCATCCCGCCGTCGATGACCCATGACATCCGCGAGCTCGACATCCAGAAGGGCCACGTCGTCGTGAACGGCGTGGTCGGCAGCATCCCCGACGCGCAGGCCATCAAGGCCTCCGTGGCTGCGGAGCGCTGCTTCGCCGACCCGAAGATCACGCGCACCACCGCGGAGGTCGGCGGGACCTCGCAGGTCTACGTGCTCGAGTTCGACATCAAGTGTCCCGAGGACACGAAGGGCGGCGCCAAGAAGCCCACCACCAGCACCGCTGCATCGTCGTCGGCCGCGCCGGCAGGGACGGGGAAGTAACATGGTCCTCCCGATCTTCGAGCGCTGGGGTCTGAACCCGCGCGAGCAGCGCATCGCCACCGTCGCCGTGCTGGTGCTGGGCGTGATGATGCTCCTCGCCATTCCCATCGGCCTCCAGACGCTCGTGTCGGGCCGCCGCAACGAGAACGACGAGCTCCGCACCGCGCTCAACGCCGTGAACGGCGCGCGCGCGCAGATCCGCGAGCGCGCCGAGCGCAAGGACTCCATTGCGCAGCGCTACGGGAAGAAGGCTCCGCAGCTCGCGGGCTTTCTCGAGCAGACCGCGAGCGCGCAGAAGCTCCAGGTCACCGACTCCGTCGACCGGCCGGACGTGCCGCACGGCAAGCGGTACCTCGAACGAAATACCGTCATCCACCTGAAGAAGTCGGGGATGGGACCGATCGCGAAGTTCCTCGAGGCGATCGAGAAGAGCAGCTACCCGGTCGCCGTCTCGCGCCTCAACATCCGCAAGCGCGCGGGCGAGCCCGACTCTTACGACGTCGAGATCGGCGTCTCCGCGTACGACCGCACCGAGCTCACCCCTGCGCCTTCGCCGGCCTCCCCGAGCAAGCCATGACGGACGCCACCAAGGAGAAGCTGAAGCGGATCGCGCCCAAGGTCGGCTACCCGCTCTTCTATCTGTTGTCGCTCGTCGTGTTCCTCTCGTGGACGTTCCCCTACGAGAAGCTCAAGGAGCGCATCGTCACGACGTTCAACGCCGGGCAACGGAGCTCGCCGAGCCCGCAGGAGCTCCAGATCGAGGAGCTCGATTCGTCATGGCTCACCGGCGTCAAGGCCAAGGGCGTGAAGCTCGTCTCGCCCTCGGCCGATCCCACGAAGGGCCCCACCGAGATCAAGATCGACGAGGTCCGCGCCCGCATCTCGCTGCTCGGTCTGCTGGTGGGCAACAAGGACGTGAGCTTCCGCATCGACGCGTTCGACGGCACCATCAAGGGCACGTTCGAGGACAGCGGCAAGGAGCGCAACGTCGATGTCACGTTCGATGGCGTCGACATGAGCCGGATCGACGCCATCGCGGCGAACGTCGGCTTTCCGCTCGAGGGCAAGCTGTTCGGCAACCTCAAGCTCCAGCTCCCGGAAGGCAAGGCCTCGAAGGCCGTGGGCAACGTGAACCTCGAGATCCGCGACCTGTTTGCGGGCAACGCCAAGGAGCTCACGGTCAAGACGCCGCTCGGGCCCTTCACGCTGCCGCGCCTCAAGATCGGCGCGTTCGCGGTCAACGGCGACGCGAAGGACGGCATCCTCAAGATCACGAAGATCGGCGCCTCCGGCGGCGACGTCGACGTGAACGGCGACGGGCGCGTCCAGCTCCGCGAGGTCGCGACCGACGCGCACCTCGAGGTGAACCTCAAGTTCAAGATCAACGACGCTTACCGCAACAAGAACGACAAGACCAAGATGCTCTTCGGGGCACCGGGCTCGAAGGACAAGCCGATGCTCGAGATCGACCCGCGCATGGCCAAGTCCAAGACGCCCGACGGCTACTACGGCCTCAAGATCGGCGGCACCCTGGCGCGACCAGATCCGCAGCCGGCGGGCGCGAGCGTGACCCCGATCTTCGGCGGTGGGAGCAGCAGCCCGGGCGGCGCTGCGACCGGGACGAGCGGCTTCAACTTCAAGTAGAGTCCCCGCGCATGGGGATGCTCGTCGGTGTGATTCATCTGCCCGCTCTGCCGGGTAGCCCGCGTTCGGAGCTCGACGCCGCGGCGTGTGCGGCGAGCGCGGCAGCGGATGCGCGCGTGCTCGCCGAGGCCGGCTACGACGCGATCATCGTGGAGAACTTCGGCGACACGCCGTTCTTCGCGACGCGCGTGCCTGCGATCACGGTGGCGGCGATGACGGCCTGCGCGGTCGCGGTCAGCGCCGCGGCGCCCGGCGTGCCGCTGGGGATCAATGTCCTGCGCAACGATGCGGAGGCGGCGCTCGCGGTCGCGGTCTGCACCGGGGCGGCGTTCGTGCGGATCAACGTCCACACCGGGGCGCGCGTCACCGACCAGGGGATCGTGCAGGGTGAGGCCGCGACCACGCTGCGGCTGCGGCGGGCGCTCGGCGCCGAGAAGATCGCGGTCTGGGCCGATGTCGACGTGAAGCACTCGGCGCCGCTCGGCGCGACGCGGCCGCTGGTGCAAGAAGTCGAGGACCTCACGAAGCGCGGGATGGCGGACGTCGTGCTCGTGACCGGGGAGGGGACGGGCAAGGGCGTCGACCTCGAGAAGCTCGCGGCGGTGCAGCGCGCGTCGGGCAAGCCGGTGCTGGTGGCAAGCGGCGCGACGCTCGCGACGCTGAGCGCGCTCGCCGCGTCGGCGAACGGCGTGGTGGTGGGCAGCGCCCTCCGCGTGGGCGGCATCCCGGGCGGCGCGATCGACGGGCAGCTGGCGAAGGACTTCGCCTCCGCCTTCCGCGCTTCGTTCGCGTAGCGACCCGACGAGACACGGGGGCTCAGGGGCTCCCGTGATTCCGGCGCGCGATCAGAACGTGCCGTGGGCGCCCAGCCACGCGGGGCCGACGTCCGGGACGACCTTGAGCCTCGCGCTCGTGCCGGGCGGGGATTCCTTGGGCTGCTTGCCCGAGAGCACGATGCCCACCACGCCCGCAGCGACGCCGACGCCGCCCGCGACGAACGCGATCGTCGAGATCGTGCCGAGTGACCGCGCCGCCTCGATGTCGGCCTCGCGGCTCGGCTTGCACGTGTTGTCGACGCAATCGGTCTTCACGTCCGAGACCTTCGAGAAGCTCATGAGGCCGGTCACGCTGCCGACGCCGATGCCGATCGCGCCCACCGCGAAGCCCCCGATGATGAGCGCCTTGGGCAGCGCGGAAGCCGACGGCTCGCGCGGCCGTTCGGTGCTGCTCGGGTGGGTCGGCGGCGACGGCGGCTGCTTGACATCGATCGTCACCGTGCGCGTCTCACGCTCGGCGACCGTCACGTCCTGCTTGCGCTCGGTCGAGCCCGCCCGGACGACGATGGCGTGCCGTCCCGGGTTCACCTTGCGCGGCGCCTGCGCCGCCGCCGTCGGGACCGGATCGCCGTCGACGACGATCTGCGCGGGCTGCGTGGGGTCGGCGTTCGCCACCACCACCGTGATCGACGGCAGGCGCGTCGCGAGCTCGCCGTTCAGCTGCTCCGCGGTCCGGCGCGCGGCGGTGAGCGGCGCGGGCTCGCCGGGCTTCGGGGGCAGCCGCATCACGCGCGCGAGCGTCTCGCGTGCTTCGAGAAGGAGCCCGAGCTGCGCCTGCGCGCGCGCGACCTCGAGGCCGGTGGTCGGCACGTGCATGATGGCATCTGCAGCCTCGTAGCTCTTCAGCGCGGCCTTCAAGTCGTTCTTCTCACGCTTCGCGTCGCCGTCGTCCATGAGGCTGCGCGCGGTCTCGCGATCCGAGAGGCTGGGGTCGGCCGAGGCGCGCGGCGCGATCGTGACCAGCGCGCCTGCGAGCAGCGCGCCGAGAACGAGCGGGCGAGGCAGCATGCGATTCAGAACCCTCGGTCCGGCTTCGTGCCGGCCGCCGGCGGCGGGGGAGGCGCGGGCGGCGCCGCAGGGCGTGGACGCGCCGCCGGGACGACCGGGCTCGGCGTCGGGCGATGGCGGCCGGGGGCGGTGGCGGGGTCGTCGCCGTCGCAGGCGGCGGCGCGCTAGACGCCGCCGGCGCGGCCGGCACCGGCGTCGTCGTGGCGACCGGCGCAGCAAGCGCGGTCACGACGGCCAACGGCGGCTCGGCCGCGGTGGCCGGCGCCGGTGGCTCGGTGGCCTCGGTCGGCGCCGCGCCGCTGCTCCGCCCCGCGTCACGCCGCATCGCCGTCGTGACGATCAGGATCGCGCCGATGAGCCCGGCCACCACCGAGACCGCGAGCACGCCCGCGGTCAGGTAGCGCCGCTTGCGGTCGTGGCCGAACGGATCGCCTCCGGCCTCGGGCAGGTACTCCATGGCTGCCGAGCCGAGCGTCGCCGAGCTCGTGGCGCTCGGCGACTCGCCGTACCCCATCGGCGCGTGCGAGCCGGACCCGGGAGGCGCGAACGAATTCGACCCGTGGACGCTGGGCGCGAGCGAGCCGTGCGGCGGCGCGGACGAGCGCGACGCCATGCTGCTCGGCGCCGAAGGGAGCTCGGGCGAGTACGTCGGCGGCGCCCGGAAGCGGGCGTTGCTCTCGACGTGGGCTGTCAGCTCACGCGGCTCGCTCGCGGCCGGCGTGCCGATCGAGACCGGCATGCTGGGGCGGCCCGACGCGTCACGACCGTGCGCCGCGGCGAGGGCGGTGTCGACGGCACGCTTGCGGGCGAGCTTGCGGTCGGCGAGCAGCTGACCCGTGTAGTGTGCAACCACCGCGACCGACGTGGGCTCGCCGATCTCGATCATCGCGGACTCGAGCGCGAGGTTCAGCTCGAGGCACGTCACATAGCGATTCTCGGGATCATAGGCGAGCGCGCGTTCGACCACGGCACGCACCGCGTCGGGGACGTGCCCGGGCAGCGGCGCGGGGGGCGCGCCGCTGGTGAGCTTGTGGAGCGTCGCCACCTCGTTCGGCCCGTCGTACGGCGAGACGCCGGCGAAGAGCTCGTAGAGGATCGCGCCGAGCGCCCAGACGTCGGCTCGGTGGTCGAGCTCGCGGCCCAGCGCCTGCTCCGGCGCCATGTAGCGGATCTTGCCCTTCAGCTGGCCGGCGCTGGTGTCCTGCGAGACGCGGTCGCGCGCCTTCGCGACGCCGAAGTCGATGATGAGCGTGGCGCCGGCGTTCGACACGAGGACGTTCTGCGGGGAGACGTCGCGATGGACGACACCGAGGGGCGTCCCGTCGCGCTCGGTCAGGACGTGCGCCGCGTGGAGCCCGGCCGCGGCGTCGGCGCAGATCCGCAGCGCGACCCCGGCGGGGACGCGCTGCTTCTTCTGCTCGACGGCGCGCAGCACCTTGGAAAGCGAGTCGCCGTCGACCCACTCCATGACGATGTACGTCGTGTTCTCGTCCTGCTCGCCGACGTCGAGGATGCGCGCGACGTTGCCGTGCTCGATGCGCGAGGCGATGCGCGCCTCGTCGACGAACATCTCCTGAAAGCGCGGCTCCGACGCGTACTGCGGGAGGATCATCTTCACGACGACGAGGCGTTCGAAGCCGCGCCGGCCGCCGAAGCGCGCCAGCCAGACCGAGGCCATGCCGCCGTACGCCAGCGGGCAGAGCAACTCGTACCGGTCGAGACGAGACCCGGGTTGGAGCTGAGCCGGATCCATCCCTGCCGAAGAGTATCCTGGCGACTCCGGGCCGCGCGCAGAAGAACGGCGCGCCGCGGCGGGTATGTGGGCAGCAAGAAGCCGGTGTGGGCGAGCTGAGCTCCGGCCTTCGGCGCCCCTTGCTCGGCGCGCTAGCGAGCGCGCGGGGTGAGGATCTCGTCGACCCGCTCGCGCGGCAGCTTGCCGGCGCGATCCCGAAGGCGCGCGAGGAGATCGTCGCGGTTCGGCGGCCCTTCGGCGGTGCGCGCGGTCGATTCCTGCGATGCGGGCGCGGGCGCGGGGCGTGCCCTGGTAACTGTCTCGACCACCTCGCCGGGGACTGCCGTCGCAGGCTCGTCGGGGCGCGACTCGTCCGGCAGGTCGAGCTCGTTCGTCGCGGTCGCGCGCAGATCGACGGCCTGGCGTGGCGGCTCTGCACGCGGCGCGCGCGCGTGATTCTCCGGCGCGGGCGGCGGCGGCGTGAGCCCGCGGCCCGTGCGCTTCGCGTTCTCGCGCGCCGCAGCGTTCGCCTTCTCGCGGGCGGCCGCGCGCTCGCGCGTGACCTGCGCTTCTTGCTCGGCGATGGTCATCGTCGACGCGCCGGAGACATTCGCGACGGCCGCCGCGGGCGCGGGCGTCGCCTGGCTCAGCGCGTCGGCGATCGGCGACTCGGGGCGCGGCGCCGGCCGCGACGGCGTGCCGCCGTCGGTCGAGCGAGCCTCGCGCATCGTCGTCGCGCGATCGACGATGGCCTTCGACTTTGGATCGAGCCGCGTGAAGCGCAGCGTGAGCCCCGACTGCCCGCGGAACGCGTTCTCCTTGTGCGCGAGCACACGGCCCTCGCCGCGCAGGACCGTCGCGCCGGTCGCGAGCGTCACCTCGAAGCGCAGGATGACGCCGGTCGGCCGCGGATGCGCGCCGATGAGCACGACGCTCGTCTTGCCGATCGTCTCGAGCTCGTGCTCGAGCAGCGCGTCCTCCGTCTCGAACGGGCGCACGATGCGGATGGCGACGGGCGGTCGTGAGTTCTCGGCCAAGGAAAGAAGCTTACAGCCAACAGCTGACACCTGACAGTCCGCCGAGAGCGAGAGACGAGACGCGGGACGAACCGATGGCCCTTTGCGAGCAGCGCTGGTAGCTGTGACGCCGATGTTGAGCTCTCCGCCGCGCCGCGTGCTCATCGTCGGGGCCGGCGCGCGCGAGCATGCGCTCGCCACCGCGCTGCGCGATCACGAGCTCGTGATCGCGCCCGGCAACGGCGGGACGGCGCGCGTGGGTCGCAACGTCGCGGTCTCCGCCACCGACGTGCCCGCGCTCGTAGCTCTGGCAAAGCGCGAGCACGTCGATCTCGTGGTCATCGGGCCGGAGGCGCCGCTCACGCTCGGCCTCGTCGATGCCCTCGAAGAGCAGGGGATCGCAGCGTTCGGCCCTTCGCGCGCGGCGGCTCGCCTCGAGGGCTCGAAGGCGTTCATGAAGGAGTTCCTCGGGCGTCACGCCATTCCCACCGCGGCCTTCGCGGTCTTCGACGACGCGGAGCAGGCGAAGGCGCACGTCCGCGCGGCGGGGCGCCCGCTGGTGGTCAAGGCCGACGGGCTCTGCGCGGGCAAGGGCGTGGTGGTCGCGGCCGACGTCGACGAGGCGCTGCGCGCCATCGACGACATGATGGTGGCGCGGGTCTTCGGCGACGCGGGGGCCGTCCTGGTGATCGAGGAGCTCCTCGCTGGCGAGGAGGCGAGCTTCCACGTCGTGTGCGACGGCACGCGCGGGATCGCGCTCGTCCCCGCGCAGGATCACAAGCGCGTGTTCGACGGGGACCGCGGTCCGAACACCGGCGGCATGGGCGCCTACGCGCCGGCGCCCGTCGTGACCGCGGCCGTGCACGACGAGGTGATGCGCGCGGTGGTCGGGCCGACGCTGCGCGGCATGGCCGCGGAGGGCCACCCGTTCCGCGGGGTGCTCTTCGTCGGGCTGATGATCGAGGACGGCGTGCCGCGGGTCCTCGAGTTCAACGTGCGCTTCGGCGATCCCGAGACCACCGTGCTCGTCCCCATGCTCGACGGCGACTGGCTCGCGCTCCTCGAGGGCTCGGCGCGCGGCTCGCTGGAGGGCGTGCAAGCGGGCACGAAGCGCGGCGCCGCGCTCGCGGTGGTCATGGCTGCGGAGCACTATCCCGCGAAGCCCACCGCGGGGGATCGCATCGAGGGCCTCGACGCGCCGGTGCCCGAGGGCACGTTCGTCTTCCACGCGGGCACCACGCTCGGCGCGGACGGCGCGACCGTCACCGCGGGCGGCCGCGTGCTCACCGTCGGGGCCCACGCGGGCTCGTTTGCCGAGGCGCGCGCGGCGGCGTACCGCGCGGTCGATGCCATCCACTGGCGGGGCGAGCACCACCGCCGTGACATCGGCCACCGCGCCATCGAGCGCGGGTAGTCGCGCGGCGTCAGCGACCGGGCGTTCCTGCGTCACCGACGGACGCGCCGGCATCGACCGCCGCGAGCGGGATCGCGAGCAGGTGCAGCGCGCGGCGCGGGTCGTCGTCGGGTCCGCCGTCCGCGAGGACCGGCTTGGGATCGCCGACGCTCAGGACGACGTAGCTCGACGCGACTGCGAACCAGTCCGACGGGAGCGAGCGCGAGGCGCTGCGCTGCTGGATCTCCTGGAGCGACTGCGCGAGCACCGTCTGCCGGCCGGCGTCGGGCGAGCCGCCGTCGAGCAGGCCGCCCACGGTGACGAACACGCCGCTCGTCGCGTACTCCGCGAGGTTGCTGGGGTTGTAGTCGATGACCGCCGGCGGGTTCGGCACGGGCCCCGCCTTCGCGCTCGAGCTCACCGAACGAGATCCCGAGCGAGCGTCCGCCGCCCAGCTTCGCGAGGGCAGGGGAGAGCTGGACGATCTGGACCGGCAGCCCCGGCACCGAGGCGGGGCGCTGGTAAGCGACGAGCGGCAGCACCTGGAGCTGCAGGTTGCCCGACTCCGGCTTCCAGTCGTCGCCGCACCGATCGATCGAGGCCTGGGGATCGCGCGTGACGTTGCGGCAGCCGCGCAGCACGAGCGCGTGCACGCCGGAGCCGAGGTCGTCGGTCACGGAGCCGACCTCGGTGACGTCGCTCTTGTTCGAGACGAGCAGCTGCTCGCACGTGGGGCCGACGCCCGCGCCGCCGAACGCAGGATAGAGCGAGCGGATCGCGAGCTCGGGGAACACGAAGGCGCGCCCGAGCTGCCCGCTGTGCGGCGGCAGGCGGAGCGCGGTACCCACGTCGATGCCGACGACGTTGGAATCGGGCATGAGGTCGACGTCGGGCAGGGGCCGCGCGTCGAGCGCGCCGCCGAAGCAGATGCGGAACGCGGGGAACGACGCGGCGTGGATCAGCACGATGCCGTTCGACTCGAGCTGCGACGGCACGGCGCCGGCGTCCTGGAACGGGCTCGGCGAGAGGTCGGCGTCGGAGCCGGAGTCGAAGCCGCTCTCGCCGTTGAACGACGCGCCCGAGGCGCTCGAGCACGACGCGGTCGCGACCACGGCGCCGCCCACGAGGGCGCTGAGCGAGAGGTAGAACGCGACGCGCTGCACGCTCAGACCGTAGCAGCCCTGAAGGATCCGTTCACCCGCCGCCGCCGTCCGCCGGCGGGGGGGGGCCGGCATCGACGCCGCCGTCGGCCTTCGGCTCGATGACGGGGATGGCGAGGAAGTGGAGGCCGCGCCGATCGTCGGTGTCGGGCCCGCCGTCGAGCAGCTTGGGCGCAGGGTCGCCGAGGAGCAGCAGCGCGTAGTTCGACGCGACCGCGAAGTACGTCGATGGCAGCTCGCGCGGCGCCGAGATCGACTGGACCTGCTCGAGGGTCTGGTTCAGCACCACCGTGGGCGGCGCGCCGCCCACGGTCTTGTCGACGAGAGAGATGCGGAAGCCCGTCGAGCCGTAGATCGCGGGATCGTCGGACGCGTAGCGGAGCTCCGTCGGCGACGGGAGCGTCGCGGTCTCGAAGAGCTTCGGGTTCGACGCGACGTTGGTGAGCTGCGCGTTCGCGGTCGCGAGGGCGCCGAAGCTCACCACGACGTCGCGCTCGCCCTTCGCGCTGTCGAGCGGCTGCGAGAGGTTGACGACCTGCGCCGCGAGCGTGCCGGGCGTGGGCGGCTTTGCGCCGCGCAGCTCGATCTCGGTCACGCCGAGGTTGCCGCTCGCGGGCGTCCACTTCTCGCCGCACTCCGCGGTGCTGTACGTGCGCAGCGGTCCGTTGCCGGGGCAGCCGCGGACCACGAGGAGGTGCACGCCGGTCTTGAGATTCTTGTCGATGGATCCGAGGCTGACGGCGATCTTGCTGAGCGGGTTGGAGGCCGAGAGCAGCGACTCGCAGGTCGGGCCCTGGCCGGCGCCGCCGAACTGCGGGTAGACGGCGCGGATGAGCGGCTCGTCGAAGAGGAAGACCTCGCCCGGTGCGCCGCGGAGCGGGCCGAGGCGAATGGTGCGCCCGACCTCGACGCCCACGACGTTGGCCTCGGGCATCACGTCCGAGTCGGGCTGCGGGCGGCGATCGAGCTCGTTGCGGAAGCAGAGGCGGAAGGCCTGGGACTTGGCGGCGTGCACGAGGATGACCGCGTTGTCGACGGGCACCGCGCCCGCGTTCGGGTCGGTGGCGCTCGGCGCGAAGCCGCCGCCGTCGGGGCGCGAGGAGCCCGCTCCCGGGTCGTTCGCGCTGCGGCCGAGCGCCGAATCGGCGCTCGACATGCCGCAAGCGACGCCGAAACCGACGAGCGCGAGCACCGTGGTGCCGTAGGCGGCCCTGAGCATCGACTTCATGTCCGGAGACCGTAGCATCGAGCGCGCCAGCGACGCTCCGGCGGCGGCCACGGGCTTTGTCGCAGGATCGTCTGCCAGCGTGTGCCAGAGCCATGACGCGGCAGTCATGGTGGCGCCCGCGCGCGAGCACGGAGGAGCGCGGCCCGCATTTCCAGGGCCAAAGTAGTTGCGGAAGATCGGTGGCTCACGCATCCTTTGTCCGTGTCCGAGGCGTTCGAGGGGATGATGGTGACGCCCAGCGTCAAGCTGGTTCGCCCGCTCGGCCAGGGCGGCATGGGCGCGGTCTGGGTCGCGGACCACCTCGCGCTGCGCACGCAGGTCGTCGTGAAGTTCATCGCGAGCGGCCTCAAGACGAACAAAGAAGCGCAGGAGCGCTTCTCGCGCGAGGCCGCCGCCGCGTCGCAGGTGAAGAGCCCGCACGTCGTGCAGACGTTCGATCACGGCATCACCGACGAGGGCATCCCTTACATCGTGATGGAGCTGCTCGACGGTCGTGATCTCGGGGAGTACCTCGATCACGAGGGGCGCATGGCGCCGGAGCTCGTCGTCGAGGTGGTGGGTCAGCTCGCGCGCGCGCTCGATCGTGCCCACGAGAAGGGCATCATCCATCGCGACATCAAGCCCGGGAACATCTACCTGTGCGATGCCGGACGCAGCGGCGAGGTGTTCGTGAAGCTCCTCGACTTCGGCATCGCGAAGGGCGTCGACGTGCTCAACGCGGACGGCGTCGACAGCGGCACGAAGACCGGCTCGATGATCGGCTCGCCGTTCTACATGAGCCCCGAGCAGATCCTCGGCGCCAAGAACATCGATCACCGCAGTGACCTGTGGAGCGTCGGCGTCGTCGCGTTCGAGATGCTCACGGGCAAGAAGCCGTTCGACGCGGAGACGATGGGCGGGCTCGCCATCAAGATCCACAGCGAGCCGCTGCCCGCGCCCTCGGAGGTGCTTCCCGAGCTCGGTCCCGCGGTCGATGCGTGGTTTGCGCGGGCCTGCGCGCGTGACGTCACGCAGCGCTTCGGCTCGGCGAAGGAGCTCGCCGAGGAGCTCGCGCGCGCGCTCGGCGGACAGATGCCCCGCTCGCTCGATGCCGGGCCGCGCATCAGCACGGGAGGAAACCGCGCGGCGAGCGGGCACGCGCCGACGCTCGCCGCCGGCGCCGCCACCGATGCCGGCGTGGTGCGCGGGGCGACGCAGAGCCGCTCGCGCGGGCGGCTGCTGGTGCTGGTCGGGATCTTCGTCGTCGTGCCGCCGCTCGCGTACGTGGGCTTCAGCAAGCTCTTCAACAAGAGCGCGGCCACGGCGCTCGCGGCGCCGGAGGCGGCCGTGGATCCGCGCGCCACGCCGACCGCGACCACGCCGACCGTGATCCTCACCGCCTCGGCGGCGGCGCCCGTGATGCCGCCGCCGTTCGACAGCGGTCCGGTGGCCGCGACGAGCGCGCCGTCGACCGCGCGTCCGGGAGCCGGGCACGGCAATCGCATCCGTCCTCCTGCTTCGGCGCGTCCGGCTGCTGTACCCTCGGCCGCGCCCTCCTTGCCAGCGACGACCGCCCCGGTCGTCACGGCGAAACCGGCCGCGAGTGGACATGACATTTACTAGACGCTCCGGACTGCTCTTCGGCTTCACGTTCACAGCCGCCCTGATCGCCGGATCACCCGCCCACGCCCAGCGCTCGGCGACCGACATCGAGTCGGCGCGGCAGCTGTACAACCAAGGCGTGCAGCTCCGCGACATGGGCGATCTGAAGGGCGCGCTCGAGAAGTTGAAGGCCGCGCACGCGCTCGGCAACACGCCGATCACCGGCGTCGAGCTGTGCAAGACGCACGCGGCGCTGGTGCAGCCGGTCGAGGCGCGCGAGGTGTGCCTGGGCGTCGGTCGCATCCCGCCGCTCGCCGGAGAGACCTCACGCTCGCAGGACGCGCGGAGCGATGCGGAGCGCATCGCCGAGGAGCAGAAGTCGAAGATGGCGACGGTCCGCGTCCGCATCACGGGCGTGCCCGAGGGCCGCGAGGCGACGGTCACCGTCGACGGCGCGGTCGTGCCGCCGGCGGCCGTCGGCCAGGCGCGCGCGGTCAACCCGGGACGTCACGATCTCATGGCGAAGATCGGCAAGGGCGCGGAGTCGCGCTCGTCGTTCGACCTCGCGCCGGGCGAGACCAAGGACATCACGCTGCCGGTCCAGGCGCCGCCCGTGGAGGCGGAGCCGGTCGCGGCCTTGCCCCCGGGGCAGACGAGGCCACCGCCGCCACAAAAGTCGAACGGCCTCGCCACCGCGGGGTTCATCGTGGGCGGTATCGGGCTCGGCATCGGCTCGGTGGCGGGGCTCGTCGCGCTCTCCGGGAAGTCCGATCTCGACAAGGCGTGCACCAACAACCAGTGCGGGACCGACCAGCATGACAAGCTCGATAGCGCGAAGGTGTGGGGCAACGTCTCGACGGTGACGTTCGTCGTGGGCGGCGCGGGGCTCCTCGTGGGGCTCTACGCGACGCTCACGGCGCCGAAGTCGACTGCGCAGGCACCGCCCTCGCGGTCACTCGCGCTCGCGAGGAAGACGCCGACCACGGCGATCACGCCGGACTTCGGACCGGGAGGGGTGGGCGTTCATGGCTCGTTCTGACGGCAAGCGGCTCCGGGGCCTCGCGCTGGTGGTGGCGGTGGTGCCGCTCGTCGTCGCGTGCAACGCGATCATCGGGCTCAGCGACTTCGAGAAGACGGAGTGCAACGGCGGCGGGAAGTGCGGTGACGCCGGCCCGCCGCCCGACGCGGGCCTGCCCGACGTGCAGGTCGACGGGGACGTGCCCGACGCGCGCGGCGCGAACCCCGTGTCGTGGGCCGCTTGGCCGATGCCGAACTACGACGGCGGCTCGGAGTTCCTGCCGCATCCCATCAACTACCACCCGCTCGATACGAACCGGGTCGAGGACACCGTGACCGGCCTCGTGTGGCGCACGGCGACGCTCCCCGCCGTCCCCTACGACGCCGCGCGCCTCGCGTGCAACACCCTCGATCCGAAGACGGGCCCATGGCGCTTGCCGAAGCGCATCGAGCTGGTGACGCTGCTCGACTTCTCGCGCAAGCAGTTCCTCATCGGTCCGGTCTTCACCGGTGTGAAGAACGTCCGGGTGTGGACGTCGTCGGAGTACCGCGTCCGCGACTTCGTCGACCTCGACCCGAAGAAGCCGTCGATCATCACCGATGCCTTCTGGACCGTCGACTTCGGAACCGGCGTCGTGGATACGCTCTCCACCGCCGGCGATCCGGTCGCCAGCGTGCTCTGCGTGAGGGCGAGATGATGCGCCCCCGCACCGTGGTCGTCGTGCTCGCCGTGCTTGCGATCGCCCTCCCCGCGACTGCGAGCGCTCCCACACTGCAGTACGAGCAGTTCGACTCCGATGCGGTCGAGATCCGCGATCGCCAAACGTCGCTCGTCTGGGACCGGAAAAGCGTCATCAAGCAGCCCACCCCAGCAATCGCGCAGGGCTACTGCGACGGCACGGTCTTCCCGGCCAGCAACGGGCGCGTCCCGACCGTGAAGGAGCTCCTCACGCTCGTCGACGAGGATCCGCACATCGAATACGACAGCTCGTTCAAGCCGCCGAACGTGCAGAAGTACATCGACCAGAACGCGTTCGCCGAGACCAAGACTCCCATCGACACGCCCTACTGGACGAGCACGCCGGGCCTGAATCCTGGCGACTTCTGGACCGTCGATTTCCGGACCGGCAAGACCGCGATCAGGAGCGCGCCGACCCCGCTCTACGTCCGCTGCGTCCGCTAGCTCGAGGTACGCGAGAGGAGATCCTTCGCCGCCTGAGCGCGCTCGGTGATCCTCACTGTTCGCGCGCAGCGCGGGGTGAGAGACTGCACGGCCCATGGCCGAGATCGCCCCGCTCACTCCCCTCCGTTACGACCTCGCGCGCCTCGAAGGCTCGGGCGGGCTCGCGTCCGTCGTCGCGCCTCCGTACGACGTGATCGACGCCGCGCAGCGCGCCGAGCTCGCCGCGCGCCACCCCACGAACGTCGTGAAGCTGATCCTTCCGGACGGGGAGGGGGACGCGAAGTACGGCCACGCCGCGGATCTGCTCAGCGCGTGGCGCGGCGAGGGCGATCTCGTACGCGACGACGTGCCCGCGTTCTACCGCTACGACCAGACGTTCGCCGCGCCCGGCAGCGCGCCCGGCGGCAAGACCATCACGCGCCGCGGGTTCCTCGGCCTCGTGAAGATCGTGCCGCTCGATCAGGGCATCGTGCTGCCGCACGAGCGCACGCTCTCGGGCCCCAAGGAGGACCGCCTCAAGCTGTTCCGCGCGACGCGCACGAACCTGTCGCCCGGCTTCATGCTCTACCGCGACCCCGAGCGGAAGCTCGACGCCGCGCTCGAGAACGCGAGCGACCTCGCCTCGTTCACCACCGCCGACGGCATCCAGCACGCGGTGGCGAAGATCACCGACCCGGCCGCGATCCGCGCGATCGTCGAGGGCGTCGCGAAGTCGTCGCTGCTCATCGCCGACGGGCACCACCGCTACGAGACCGCGCTCCGCTACTCGCAGGAGGCGGCCGAGGCCGCGAAGAGCGACACCGCGCGCAGCGCCGCACCGGACGGTCGCGGCGAGCATCTGTACTTCATGGTGTTCTTCGCCAACGGCGACGATCCGAACCTCGTGGTCTTCCCGACGCACCGCCATATCCACTCGCTGCCGAGCTTCGACTTCAACGAGCTCGGGAAGAACGCCGCCGACCTGTTCGACGTCACGCCGCTGCCCGGCGGCGCCTCCGCTGACGTCCTGACCGACGCGCTCGCGAAGGCGGGGCGGGAGGCAGGCCCGAGCCTCGTCGCGTGCTCGGGCGACGGCCGCGCCACGCTCTTCACGCTGAAAAAGGATGCCGACCTCGCGTCGCACCCGATCTTGGGCAAGCGGCCCGCGCCGCTCCGCCGCACCGACGTCGCGCTGCTCCACATGGGCCTGCTCGAGCCGGTGCTCGGGATCACGCCCGAGGCGCAGGCGGCGAAGACGAACATCTACTATCCTCAGGACGGGGCGATGGCGCTGCGCGAGCTGCGCAGTGGCAAGGGGCAGGTCCTCTTTCTCATGAACGCGACCCCCGTGGCGCAGGTGCGAGAGGTCGCGGAGGCCGGCGAGGTCATGCCGCAAAAAAGCACGTTCTTCCATCCGAAGGTGCTCACCGGCCTGTGCATCCACACGCTGGAGCCGGACCGTGCGGTCGCGGGCGTGTCGCCGAGTGAACGTCTGTAGGTGTAGAAAAGCCCTAGGTTTGGCCCAAAGCACGCGATAAGACGGAAGATAGCGGCAGCTGACAGCTCACAGCTCACACAGCTGACAGCCGACAGTTCCGAGACGAGACGAGCACGTGATTCTGACTGCCAGCTGTCAGCTGTCAGCTTCTCCCATTGAGGTAACTGAACATGTCCGAGAAGAAGGGCCCTGCGGGAGCGCGTACCGAGAAGGACGAAGAGCAGGTCCAGTTCGGCGACGAGCTGCCGGTCCTGCCGATCCGCAATGCCGTACTGTTTCCGGGCGCGGTCGCGCCGTTCGACGTGGGACGCGAGAAGTCGGTCGCGCTCGTGGAGGACGTCGACAACTTTCCGTCGCCCGTCATCGCGATCTTCGCGCAGAAGGATCCCGCGACCGACGACCCGCAGGCCGATGATCTGCACCAGGTCGGCTGCGCGGCGCGCGTCCTCAAGGCGCTCAAGCACAGCTCCGGCAACTACTCGCTGATCCTCCAGGGGCTCACGCGGATCAAGCTGATGGACGTGACGCAGACCGCGCCGTACCTGAAGGCGAAGGTCAAGAAGCTCGAGAGCGCCGTCGTCGACGACGACGAGGCCGAGGCCCTCTCGATGAGCCTGCGCGACATCGCGAAGCAGGTCATCCAGCTGATGCCGGAGCTCCCGCGCGAGGCGGGCTCGCTCATCGACTCGATCCAGGCGCCCGGCGCGCTCGCGGATCTCGTCGCCGCGAACCTCGACGCACCGGTCGAGGAGAAGGCGCAGCTGCTCGAGACGGTCGACGCGAAGGAGCGGATCCGCAAGGTCCTCCGCCTCCTCACGCGCCAGCTCGAGATCCTCAAGATGCGCGAGCGCATCAACTCCCAGATCAAGGAGGAGATGGGGAAGAACCAGCGCGAGTACGTGCTCCGCCAGCAGCTCAAGGCCATCAAGGAGGAGCTCGGCGAGGACGACGGCGACCAGGGCGATCTCGACGGCATCGAGGACCGCATCTCGAAGGCGCAGCTCCCCACCGAGGCCGAGAGCGTCGCAAAGAAGCAGCTGAAGCGCCTGCGCAACATGCAGGTCGGCTCTGCCGAGTACACGGTCGTCCGGACGTACCTCGACTGGATCCTCGACCTGCCGTGGCACGCGCAGACGCCCGACAACCTCGAGATCGCCGCGGTCCGCAAGGTCCTCGACGAGGATCACTACGGCCTCGAGAAGGTCAAGAAGCGCATCCTCGAGTACCTCGCCGTCCGCAAGCTGAAGAAGGACAAGAAGGGCCCGATCCTCTGTCTCATCGGCCCGCCCGGCGTCGGCAAGACGTCGCTCGGTCGCTCGATCGCTCGATCGCTCGGGCGCAAGTTCCACCGCATCTCGCTCGGCGGCGTGCACGACGAAGCCGCCATCCGCGGTCACCGCCGTACGTACGTCGGCGCGCTGCCCGGGCAGATCATCCAGGGTATGAAGAAGGTCGGGACCATCAACCCGGTCTTCATGCTCGACGAGGTCGACAAGATCGGCCACGACTTCCGCGGCGACCCCGCGGCGGCGCTCCTCGAGGTCCTCGACCCCGAGCAGAACAACACGTTCGCCGACCACTACCTCGAGATCCCGTTCGATCTCTCGAACGTGATGTTCGTCGCGACCGCGAACGTCGCCGACCCCATCCCCCCTCCGCTCCGCGACCGCATGGAGATCCTCGAGATCCCCGGCTACACGCGGAACGAGAAGCTCGCCATCGCGCGCCAGCACCTCATCCCCAAGCAGATCGAGGAGCACGGCATCACGAAGGAGATGCTCGATATCCAGGATCCCGCGGTGGACTCGATCATCGACCACTACACGCGTGAGGCCGGGGTACGTACGCTCGAGCGTCAGATCGCGAGCTGCATCCGCGGCGTCGCGGTGAAGATCGCCGAAGGCGACACGACCCCTCGCGTCCTGAAGGACGAAGAGGGCGTCATCGAGTTCCTCGGCGCGCCTCGCTACACGAGCGAGGTCGCGGAGCGTACCGAGGAGGCGGGCGTCGCCACCGGCCTCGCCTGGACGAGCGTCGGCGGTGAGATCCTCTTCATCGAGGCCACCAAGATGTTCGGCTCGGGCAAGATGCAGCTCACCGGCCAGCTCGGCGACGTCATGAAGGAGTCCGCGCAGGCGGCCCTCTCGTACGTCCGCTCGAACGCGGAGCGCTTCGGCATCTCGAAGGACTTCCTCGAGAAGACCGACATCCACATCCACATCCCCGCGGGCGGCATGCCGAAGGACGGACCGTCCGCTGGCGTCACGATGTTCACCGCGCTCGTCTCGATGCTCACCGGCGTTCGCGTCCGGCACGACGTAGCGATGACCGGCGAGATCACGTTGCGCGGCCGCGTGCTGCCCATCGGCGGTCTCAAGGAGAAGGTGCTCGCGGCGCACCGTGCAGGCATCAAGCGCGTGCTCATCCCGGAGCGCAACAAGGCCGACCTCGACGAGGTGCCGGCCGAGATCAAGGCGGAGCTCGAGTTCATCACGTGCGCGAAGATGGACCAGGTCCTCGAGGCTGCCCTCGAGGGGAAGCTCACCCCGAAGCCGGCCGCCGAGCCGGCCGTGGTCACGCCGAACTAGTCCAAACGGATGACGCGGAGGCGGGAGGTCCCACGGCAGTCGTGGAATCTCTCGCCTTTCTGCTTTGTGGGCACACGTACGACGTAAAATGAATTGCTCCGTCCGCTGGACGGATCGTTCGCGAGCCTTCACGATCAGAGGGTCTTCCTCGTTCGAAGGACGCACGCCTGCCTTCTTCTCTGCCTCCCCCCGCCTCCGGCCCCGACGAGCGCACCCTCGTGCTCGAGGAGGGCGCGCTGCTGGCGCGCAAGTATCGCCTCACGAGACCCGCGGGCTTCGGGGGGATGGCGCAGCTCTGGGTGGCGACGAACGAGGCCACGGGCGCCGAGGTCTGCGTGAAGATCCTCGTGCCGGAGAAGAGCGATGACGAGTCCGTCGAGCGCTTCCGCCGCGAGGCCTACGCGGCGGCGCGGCTCAGCCACCGCGCGATCGTGCGCATCTTCGATCTCGTGGAGCTCGGGCCGAGCGGCGAGACGACCACCAGCGGCAAGCCGGCGGCGCTCGCCATCGTCATGGAGCTGCTGCACGGCGAGACGCTCGGCGACCTGCTGATGAAGCGCGGGAAGCTGCCGCTCGACGAGGCCGTCGACCTCGCGGTGCCGTTCCTCTCCGCGCTCGCGCATGCCCACCGCGCGGGCGTCGTGCACCGCGATCTGAAGCCGGAAAACGTGTTCCTCGCGGTCGATCCCGACGGCCACGTGATCCCGAAGGTGCTCGACTTCGGCGTCTCGAAGATGGCGCCCGAGGTCGGCCGTAGCTCACTGACCCCGGGCCCGGCGCCGGTGACGCTCGATGGGATCATGCTCGGCACGCCGAGCTACATGTCCCCGGAGCAGGCGCGCGGCTCGCGCAACATCGACGCGCGGAGCGACGTGTTCTCGGCCGGGATCCTGGTCTACATGCTGCTCGCGGGGCGGAATCCTTTCGAGAGCGAGCACTTCCACTCGGTGGTGTCGGCGATCTTGAACCTCGAGCCGCCGCGGCCGAGCGGCGTGCCGGACGCCATCTGGGACGTGGTCGCGCGCTGCCTCGCGAAGGATCCCGAGGCGCGCTTCGCGGACGCCACCGAGCTCGGGATCGCCCTCCGTCGCGCGGCGGGGCGGACGTCGATCACGGACTCGGGCCCGCAGTCGGGGATCCGGAGCATGCCCAAGGCGATCGTGCCGCCGCTCGGCGGCGACTCGATCGTGACCGTGCCGCCCGTGAGCGGGGCGGAGCGGCCGGAGGAGGAGGCGATCGTCGCAGCGTCGCCGCGGCAGCGACGGGGCGTGGCGATCGTCGGCGTCGTGGTCGCGGCGGCGGTGGTGCTCACCGTGGCGGCGATGGTGCGGAGCGCAGGAGGGCCGGAGCGCGGGCGCGTGGCGACCACCAGCGCGGCCGGGAGCGGGGCGCCTTCGGTGGTTGGTAGCAGCGCGGCGTCGAGCCTGAGCGCGGCGTCGAGCGCGAGCCCTCCGTCGAGCGCGAGCGTGGGTTCGAGCTCGGATGCGCGCCCGAGCGCGACGGACGACGCGGGCGCGGCGAAGGCCACCAGGCCCGCACCGAAGGCGCGGGCGCCGCACGCCGAGCCGTCGATCGTGCGTGACCCCGGCTTCTGAGCGGGGGACGATTCCGGGGGCGTCCCGCACCCTCGGCGCGACGCGGAGGAAGTTTCCAGATCCACCACCCCCGCTCCTCCTCGTACCGTCCGCAGCACCGCGCGCGTCCGAGCCCAAGAGCACGGTCTCGGACACACGCTCGAAAGGGGACCACTGCCCCTCGTCCAGGTCAGGGCCGCGGCAGGCGCGCGACGAGCCGCGCCGG
The DNA here is from genome assembly GCA_043732195.1 of Polyangiaceae bacterium. Classification (GTDB taxonomy): domain Bacteria; phylum Myxococcota_A; class Polyangia; order Polyangiales; family Polyangiaceae; genus Labilithrix. The sequence goes on along the minus strand of JAYTHX010000316.1, from coordinate 29,429 downwards.
CCCCGTCGATCGTGCGTGACCCCGGCGTCTGATCCGGCGAGGATCGCCGCATGATCAAGGTCGGCCTGCTGGGCTGCGGGACGGTCGGGGGCGGGGTCATCCAGCTGCTGCGCGCGAACGCGGCGTACCTCGAGGCGCGCGTCGGCGACGCGCTCGACATCACGCGCGTGCTCGTGCGCGACCCCGACAAGGAGCGTGTCCCGGAGCTCGATCGGGCGCGCCTCACCACCGACCCCGAGGCCATCCTCGGCGATGCTTCGATCGATGTCGTGGTCGAGGTGATGGGCGGCGTCGATCCCGCGCGCGCCTACCTCGATCGCGCCATCGAGTCGGGCAAGCAGGTGGTGACCGCCAACAAGATGCTGCTCGCGCTGCACGGCGGCGAGCTGCTCGAGCGTGCGAAGAAGCGCGGCGTCGACCTCGCGTTCGAGGGCGCCGTCGGCGGCGGCATTCCGGTCATCCGCGTGCTGCGCGATGCGCTCGCGAGCGACACCATCGCGAGCCTCTCCGGCATCGTGAACGGGACCTCGAACTACATCCTCACGCGCATGCGCCAGGACGGACTCTCCTTCGAGGCCGCGCTGAAGGAAGCGCAGGAGAAGGGCTACGCCGAGGCCGACCCCGGGCTCGATGTCGACGGCGGCGATGCCGCGCACAAGCTCGTCGTCCTCGCGATGCTCGCGTTCGGCGCGCGTCTCGACGGCACCGACATCCCGACCGAGGGGATCCGGGGCGTGGAGCCGGTCGATCACGTGTTCGCGGAGCGCTTCGGTTACGTGGTGAAGCACTTGGCGGTCGCGAAGGACCGCGGCGACGCGATCGAGATGCGCGTGCATCCGGCGCTGGTGGCCAAGGAGTCACCGCTCGCGAACATCAACGGCGTGCTGAACGCGATCGCGATCGAGGGCCGCGCGCTCGGGCCTTGCTTGCTCTCCGGTCGGGGCGCGGGCGACCTCCCGACCGCGGTGAGCGTCGTCGCAGACGTGGTCGACGCCGCGATCGCGAAGAAGAGCGGCGTGGCGGGGCAGAGCACCCGCGCGATCCGGCTCTCGCCGAGAGCCATCGCGCCGATGGCGGGGGTGGAAGGCCGCTACTACTTCCGCTTCTCGGTGTTCGATCGCCCGGGCGTGCTGGCGCGCATCACGGGCGCGCTGGGCGAGCGCGGCGTCTCGATCGAGCAGATGGTTCAGCAGGGCAGGGGCTCGGCCGATGTGCCGGTGGACGTCGTGATGCTGACGCACGACACGAAGGAGAGCGCCGTGCAGGCGGCGCTGGCGACGATCGCCGCGAGCGACTTCGTGGCGAAGCCACCGCGGATGATCCGGGTTCACTGAAGACGGTTCCCCGTCATCTCCCTCTCGTCTCTCCCCTACAGATCCACCTGCTCCGCCCCGCCCACCTCGCTCCCCAGGAACCTCTCCGCCGTCGCGTCGAAGCTCTTCGGCAGATCCGTCACCAGCAGCTTCACCGCGCCTTGGCCCAGCGCCGCCTCGCGCAGGAGCGTGCGGCTCTCCAGGAACGAGGCGACCTCGCGCGCCACGGCCTGGGCGCTGTCGATGATCGTGACATGGTCACCGAGCAGGCTCCTCGCCTCCTCCTGGATCACCTCGTAGAGCAGGGGATAGTGCGTGCAGCCCAGCACGATGACGTCGACGCCTGCACGCGCCAGCGGCTCGAGGTAGCGGCGCGCGGCGAGGCGCGGCACCTCGCCGGTGGTCCAGCCCTCCTCGGCGAGCGGCACGAGCAGCGGGGCGGCCTGACCGTACGTCTCGATGCGCGTCGAGCACGCGGAGAGCGCGCGCGGATACGCGCCCGACGCGATGGTGCCCGCGGTGGCGAGCACGCCCACCTTGAAGAGGCGCGTGGCGTCCGCGGCGGCGCGCGCCCCCGGCTCGATCACGCCGAGCACCGGGAGATCGAGCTCCACGCGCAGCCGCTCGGGCGCGACGGCGCTCACCGTGTTGCACGCGATCACGATCGCCTTCACGCCGCGCGCCACGAGGTGGTTCGCGCAGGTCAGCGCGTAGCGCGTGATCGTGGCGGGGCCCTTCGTGCCGTAGGGCACGCGCGCCGTATCGCCGAGGTAGACGATGTCCTCGTGGGGCAGCGCCTCGCGCAGCGCCCGCACCACGGTGAGGCCGCCGAGCCCCGAGTCGAACACGCCGAGCGGCGCATGGCCGCCACGCAGCGGCCCCGCCGGACGCTCGCCGCGGGCCACGGGGATCCCCCGCAGCGTCGTCATGCCTCGGCGCTCGGCGCGCCGGTCGTCGACAGCAGCAGGTCGAGCACCGCCATGCGCACCGCGACGCCTGACTCCACCTGATCGAGGATCACGCTGCGACCGCTGTCGTCAGCGAGGCTGTGCGCGAGCTCGACGCCGCGGTTGATCGGGCCCGGATGCATCACGATGGCGTCGGGCTTGGCGCGCCCGAGCATCTCGGCGTTGAGGCCGAACGTGCGCGCGTACTCCCGCGTCGTCGACATCATCGCGCCCGCGAGCCGCTCGGTCTGGATGCGGAGCATCATCACGACGTCCGCGCCTTCGACGGCCGCTTCGAGGCGCGGGACCACCTTCACCGTGTCGCCGAGGCGATCGGCGTGGAGCGGCATCATCGTCTTCGGCGCGCAGAGGCGCACCTCCGCGCCCTTCTTGCCGAGCAGCAGCGCGTTGGAGCGGGCGACGCGCGAGTGCAGGATGTCCCCGCAGATGGCCACCACCAGCCCGTCGAGCTTGCCCTTGTGGCGGCGGATCGTGAACGCATCGAGCAGCGCCTGCGTGGGGTGCTCGTGCGCGCCATCACCCGCGTTGACGATGGCTGCATCCTGCAAGCGCTTCGCGAGGAACGCGGGCGCACCGGAGCTCGCGTGGCGCACGATGAAGAGGTCGGTGCGCATCGCCTCGAGGTTCTTCGCGGTGTCGAGGAGCGTCTCGCCCTTGGCGACGCTCGACGTCGAAGGGCTCACGTTCACGACGTCCGCGCCGAGGCGCTTGCCGGCGATCTCGAAGGAGGTTCGCGTGCGGGTCGACACCTCGAAGAAGAGGTTCATGACCGTGCGGCCCCTGAGCAGGCTGGTCTTCTTCTCGGTCTTTCGCGAGAGCGCGTGCCAATGCTCGGCGCGGTCGAGGACGACGTCGATGTCGGTGGCGCTGAGATCCTCGATCCCGAGGAGATGGCGATGGCTCCACATCAGTTCAGATACCGCTTGTCCTTCGGCGGCTTGCGGTCGTCGTCGTCGTCGTCGCCGCCCTGCACGAGCCGCTGCGCCGGGCCGCCCTTGGCCGCGCGGCGAGGCGCGCCGCGCGTCGAGGAGCGCGGCGCATCGGGGTCGGCCATCATCGACTCGACGGTGAGCTTCGTGCCGTTCCGGCGCAGGAGCCCGAGCTTGATCTTCAACCAGAGCGAGCGCGCGGGCGAGGGCGTGCCGCCGAAGATCCAGCCCGCGAGGATGCCGCCGAACGGCGCCGCGCCGCCCTCGGGTCCGCCCTGCATGAAGACGAGCGACAGGACCGCGAAGCCGATCGTGATCCAGTAGAGCGCCTTGCCCTTCATGGGCAGCACGAACATGAAGCGGAACTGACGGTCCGCGTTCTCCTTGGCCCACGCGATGGCGGTGGCGGTGATGGCGGCGGTCGGCCCCATGACGTGCCCGGGGTGGAAGAAGACCTGCGAGAGCGTGGGCAGCGCGCGGTCGACCGCGAGGACGAACAGGTTGCCCATCAGGACGCTCAGCGCAAAGAAGCGGATGAGCCCCGCGCCGCCCCACTTCTTCTCGAGGTCGGTGCTGAGGAAGTAGAGCCCGACCAGCGACCAGAGCGCGTGGCCGAAGTGACTCGGGTCGGTGAGCACGCCCGAGGTCACGAGCGTCCAGGCCATCCACGGCCTTGCCAGGATGGTCTCGGGGCTGAAGTCGACCCAGTGCAGCAGCTCGACGCCGCGCGGAGGGCCGGGCGCCCAGTTGAAGACGATCGCCCCGATGATGGCGAACGCGCCGACGAGAACGAGCACGGCCTTCAGGGCGCGTCCGGGACGCGGAAACGCACCCATCATGACGTCCGCGGGCTCTCTCATCCTCCCCTGACTCTAGTTTCGTGGCGAAGCGCGGGCAAGGAGCGCCTTGCCGCCGCCCAGAACTAGGGCAGTGGCTGGCAGACCGCCGTGCTCGTGAGGCCCGGGCTGGTCTCGGCGGCGCAGGTGGTGGCGCCGAGGGCGATGCCGTCCGCGCGGAGGAGCGTGGCGGTGAACGCGTACGAGGCGGGAGCCTCGGCAGGGGAGATGGTGATGGTCGCGGACGTGAGCCCCGCGTCCCCGAACCCGCTGCAGCGCGTGTCGGTCGGCTCGGAGGCTGCGCCGCTCCCGACCCGGACGGTGGTGCGGACGGCGACGTACTGGTCGTCGCACGTGACGCCCGCGCCGGCGCCCACCTTGTCGAAACGCGCGAGCGGGAGGAGGACCGTCGCCGCGCCCGGGGCGCCCGCCTCGGTGCCGACCGGATCGAGGCCGGAGGTCCCGAGCTTGAGGGGCTTGCAGGCCGCGAGCGACTGCACGAGCTGGAGCTGCGACGCGCTGCACGTCGTCGAGTACGTGGGGTTCGTGCTCCGGAGCAGCACGAGGTCGGCAGCGATGGCCGCCTGCTCGTTTGCGCCGCCGGCATCGGCCAGGATGTGGCCGCGGTTCGCGTTCATCCGGTTGACGATGGTGGCGACCACGTCGGCCCCGGCCGCGGTGAAGGCCGCGCGGCTGTAGGCGTAGACCTTGATGTCGTAACGCGCGATCCCGATGTCCGGAAGATCGACGAACGTCCCGTCCGTGAAGCAGTCGTAGAGGTTGCTCGCCGCGTAGACGGGCGGCGCGTCCACCGCGTTCGGCACCGGCGTGCTGACGACCACCGCGTACTTGAAGATCTGCGTGGCACCGGTGCCGCAGCCGAGGCCGCTGGTGAGGCTCTCGGCCTTCACCGTCACGCCGGTGATGGGCGGGAAGAGCGTCTCGGTGCTCGTGCTGCCGCACGCGAGGCCGAGGAGCACCGCTCCCGCGGCGAAGGCGGCGCCGGGCAGGCAAGCTAGGAACGCAAAGGGCAAGCGGGCGCGCGGCACCCCCGCGTCTTACGATCGGACCGCGCCGCATACAAGCGGTCCGGGTTTGACACCACCTCGGGGACGGGATGATAAGGGGGCCATGAACGCCATCGGCTTCGCCTTGCTGGACTCGCTCCACATGCTGCAAGTGCCGCCCGGGATGGCGCCGGGCGCCGGTCCCGCTGCGGACCCGCCGAAGCTCGACCCGATGCAGCTGGTGCTTCATGCATCGGTCCCGGTGAAGCTCGTGATCGTGGTCCTGGCGGCGTTTTCGCTCCTCTGCTGGGTCATCATCTTCGCGAAGGCGCTGCACATCGCGCGCGCCCGGAGCGACTCCGAGAAGTTCATGAAGGCCTTCGACGCAGCGGGTACGCTCGACGGCCTCGCGGCGCAGGGCCTCGCGCCGTTCCGCGGCTCGCCGTTCGCGCGCATCTTCGCCACCGGCTACGACGAGATGGTCCGCCTCACCAAGGGCGAGCGAGGCAAGCGCCTCGACGATGCGCAGGGCGTACACGTCGAGAGCATCACGCGGCGCGCGTCGGCGGCGGAGGTCACGCACCTCGAGTCGTGGATGAGCCTGCTCGGCACCATCGGCTCGACCGCGCCGTTCATCGGCCTCTTCGGCACCGTGTACGGCATCATGGACGCGTTCCTCAGCATCGGGAACCAGCAGAGCGCGAACCTCCCGGTGGTCGCGCCGAAGATCGCCGAGGCGCTCATCGCCACCGCGATCGGGCTGGTCGCGGCCATCCCGAGCGTCATGGCGTACAACTTCTTCGCGCGCCGCGTCGGCGAGCTCGCCGACGTCATGGACTCGTTCGCGGCGGACGTGGCCGCGCGCGCCAAGCTCGGAGGGATCTAGCCGTGGGCATGGGAGGCGGAGGCGGAGGCGGGAGGCGCCGCGGCCGCATGGGGGGCATGAACGAGATCAACGTGACGCCGCTCATCGACGTCATGCTCGTGCTCCTCGTCATCTTCATGGTCACCGCGCCGCTGCTCACCACCGGCGTGCAGGTCGATCTCCCGAAGGTGAAGAGCGCGCCGATGCAGATGGACGACGCGAAGCTGCTCGTCATCATCACCGCCGACGAGCACGTCTATCTCGGCAAGGACGAGATCACGGCCGCTGTCGAGGACAAGCTGAAGACGAACGCTCGTCTGCAGGAGGAGAAGGAGCTCTACGTCCAGGCCGACGAGAACGTGAAGTACGGCGCCGTCCTCCGCGTGATGGCCGCCGCGCGCGGCGCCGGCGTCGAGAAGCTCGGAATGCTCACGGATCCGATGGTCGTGAAGTGATGCCGGAGAGGTCGTGCTGGAGCCGCCCGCGCGCTAGAGTCGTCTCGCTTTCCCCATGAAGCTCCCCGGCGTCCCCTACACCCCCCGCTACACCTCGGACGAGCTCGTCCTGGGGGTCGTGGTGGCCATCGCGCTGCACTTGCTCGCGCTGGGGCCGTTCGTGGCGCGCGCGGTGTGGCCGAGCGCGCTCCAGGCGGAGGAGAAGCCGCTCGTGGCGCGGCCGGTCATCCAGGCGTCGCTGCTCAAGCTCGGCAAGCCGATCGACCCCAAGAAGCTGCCCGAGCGCTTTGTTCCGCAGCAGAAGACCGCGCCCAGGAAGCAGGTCGTGGCGTCTCGCGAGGATCCCACCCCGGGAAAGAAGGACGCCGGGGCTCCGCCGCCGCCGCTCGCCCAGGACTCCGACGTCATGAACCTGATCGCGAAGTCCGACCCGTTCGCGGAAGATGCCGGCAAGCCGCGCATCGAAGAAGGCCACGCGGCAGGGATCGACGGCGGGCAGGAGACCGACCCCAACAAGGTCAAGGCCGGGGACATGTACGCCGCGCAGCTCGGGCAGTTCTTCGCCGAACGCAACCACGTGCCGACCATCATCTCGGTCGGCGAGGCACGGCGCTTGTGCGTGGTGTTCGAGATGCGCGTCGGCCGCAACATGGTGATCTGGCACGTCCGGCAGGAGCCCGTGAAGTCGAGCGGCAACCCGCTCTTCGACGACGCGGCGCGCTCGATGCTGCTCAAGCTGCTCGAGGACAAGACCGCCCTTCCGCAACCTCCGAAGGAGCTCGACGAGCAGTACCGTTCTCGAACGGTGCAGCTCGCGATCCTCGGCGACCCCCACGGAGATACTTCGCGATGCAAGTGAGGCGCTTTGCTTTTCGTCTGCTCCCGATCGCCGTGGCCACCGCCGCGGCGGCCTGGATCTCGATCTCGGGCTCCGCGTCCGCGCAGCAGCCCGCGGGGAGCGCCGCGCCGACCGCGAGCGCGTTGCCCGCGGCATCGAACGCCGGCGGCGTCACGCAGATCGTCGTCTCGGGCGGCGCGCGCGCGCTCTTCAAGATCGCCGTCGCCCCGCTCCCGGGGGACCCCTCGATCTCGAGCTCGGTGACCGAGACCGCCGGTCGTGACTTCACGCTGTCGTCGCTCTTCCAGGTGCTCGATCCCAAGAGCTTCACCGCGAACCTGGAGAAGGAGGGCCTCGCCATCGACCCCGCGTCGTGGCGCACCATCGGCGCCGAGGGCGTCGTGAAGGGCAACTCTGCGATGCGCGGCGACAAGGTGCACCTCGAGCTGCGCCTCTACGTCGTTTCGCGCGGCTCGGATGCCGTGCTCAAGAAGGAGTACGACGTGCTTCCGAACGCGGTGCGCGGCGCCGTCCACCAGTTCGACAACGAGGTGGTCAAGTACTTCACCGGCACCGCGTCGAGCTTCGGCTCGAGGCTCGTCTTCAGCGCCACCACGGGACGCGGCCAGAAGGGGATCTTCGGCGTCGACAGCGACGGCCAGGGCCTCGGTCGCATGACCGCCGTCTCGAACGTCGCGCTCGCGCCCGCGGTCGGCCCGGGCGGGATCTTCTACGCCGGCGGTTTGCCCGACGGCAGCTACCAGCTCTTCAAGCTCCCCGGCACGACGCCGGTGATGAAGCAGCCCGGCCTGGTCTTCGGCGTGGCCTTCGGCGGCGCGAAGATGGCGGTCGTCGTCTCGCAGAACGGCCAGAGCGACATCTGGACCGGCGCGCCCGACGGCACCGGCCTCGCGAAGGTCACGGCAGGCGGCCTCAACACGCATCCCGCATTCGGCCCCGGCGGCCAGCTCGCGTACGTCTCGAACGCCGGTGGCAACCCGCAGATCTACGTCGACGGCAAGCGCGTCAGCTTCCGCGGCACGTACAACATGGCCCCCGTGTGGTGCAACGATCCCGAGGGCGTGAAGATCCTCTTCATGGGCCGCGACGGCGGGACGTGGGACATCTTCAGCATCGACCCCAGCGGCGGCAACATGAAGCGCCTCACGCAGGACCAGGGCTCGAACACGTACCCGGCGTGCTCGCCCGATGGCCGCACGGTGGCCTTCTTCTCGACGCGCGGCGGCCTCTACCTCTCCAACCCGCAGGGGCAAAATCAGCAGAAGATCGCCAGCGTCACCGGCGAGAGCCTTCGCTGGGAGGGCAATTGAAGGCGAAGGGCAACTCCGGCGCGCGGACGCTCGCGCTGCGCGGCGAGGGTGTCGCGGCGGTCGAAGAGAGCGGCGCGCTTGGCAGCTACGACGCCGCGGGCAAGCGCACCGCGGAGACCGCGCTCCCCAGGGGCGCCGTGCAGGCCGTGCCGTTCGCCGATGCGTGGCTCGTGCGCGTGCCCGGCACGACGAGCCTCGCGCCGAGCAACGCGAAGCCGGTGAAGGGCAAGCTCGCGGTCTTCGCCGACGGCGGGACCGACGTGACGGCGTTCGCGGTCGCGGTCGACGGCGTGGCGGTGGCGCGCACCGACTCGCTCGAGCTGTGGACGCATGCCGGCAAGCAACGCTGGTCGGTGCCCGGCGCGTGGCTGACGGTCGCGATCGTCCCCGGTCACGTCGTGGCGCTCGCCGAGGACGGAACGCTCGCGTTCACCGCCATGCGCGACGGCGCGACGGTCGGCACGCTGCACCTCGCCTCCACCGAGCCCGCGAGCGACTGGCGCCTCGCGACCATCGCGCCCAGCGGCGAGATCCCCGCGCGCGTCGTCCTCGCGCTCGGCGACTGGCTGGTTTGGGTCGACGTCGCGACGAAGAAGACGATCCGCCGCGTGCGCGCGCGCGACAAGGTGACCGCGCTCGTCGCCGACGGCGAATGGGTGGTCTGCGCGACCGACACCGGCTGGATCCACGCCTTCGCGTCCGCTACCGGCGAGCCGGGCGGCGCGTTCGAGGCCGAGCAGGGCGCGCTGACCTCGCTCGCCCTCGGGAAAAAGACCCTCTTCAGCGGTGGTGAAGAGCCGGCGGTCCGGGCGTTCCCGCGGGCCGAGCTCGACGTCGCGAAGCGCGCCTCCGCGCCCATCACGTCACTCGCGTCGCGCGGCGACCTGGTGGCGGTGGGCGACGGCGCAGGCAACGTGCGTGTGCTCCGCGGCGGCGCCGAGCTCGCCGCACGTCCGCTCGGAGAGTCGATCATGGCGGTCCACGTGGCGCGCGGAGATCTGTTGATCGCCGCCACTACCCGGGTAATCGTCAAGTTCGCGCCGCCGTGGGACGCGCCGCGCCCGCTCGCGCTGCGCACTCCGGCCTCGGCGTTCGCGGCCGACGAGGACTACGCCTTCGCCGGGACCGACGTCGGGTCGGTCGACGTCTACGACCTCGCGACCGCCACGCACGTCACGAGCTACGCGCTCTCCGACGGCGACATCACCGCGCTCGCGCGGCTCCCCGGTAAGTATCTCGTGGTGGGCACTGGCGCGCTCGACGGCCGCGTGTTCGTGGTCGACGTCACCGAGCCCAAGGTGGTGCACCGGCTCGAGCCGCACGACGAGGCGTTCGCCGTCACGTGCCTCGCGTGCGATCCGCGCGGGCGCATCGTGGCCTCCGGCGCTGACGACGGCAGCATCGCGCTGCTCGACCCCGCGAAGGGCAAGGTCCTGGCGCGGCTGCGCGTGCGCGAGACGCCCGTCTCGCTGGCCTTCGACAGCGGCGGCAGGCGCCTCGCCTGCGTCTTCGCCGACGGCACCGCGGGCATGGTGAAGCTCGGGCCGCGCGGCGCGACGATGGAAGATGTCAGCCTCACCGGCGCGGCGCGCGTCGCCTGGGGTGAGCAGGCAGTCTTCGGGTTCCTCGACGGGCGCGTCGAGCGGCTCGCCGGCACAGCAAAGAGCGAAGCGCCACGCGCGCGCGCGTAACCCGCGCATGAGCGTCATCGAACGAGAGCGGCGCTCCCTGGCGGTGCATCGGGCGACGCTCCGTGGCAACGCCACGCTGCCGCCGCCGCGCGAGAGCGAGCGCACGTTCCTTCACGGGTTCTTCCTGCCGTTCACGCTCATGGCGGCGACGCTCCGGGATCCGCAGCTCTGCGGGCCGTACGTGCGGGTGACGGTGGTGCGCACGGTGGTGCTCGCGGTGGTGGCGGGCGTGAGCGTGGCGAACGGCGCGATCTCCACGCGAGCGGAGCGGCCGGTCACGCACGGGGTGGTGATCCGCTCGACGAGACAACACCACCACGGCGATCGCGATGGCGGCGCGAAGACCGAGCCGGTGCACGTCCACGTGCCGGGCCTCGACGTGGACATCGACCCCGACGAGGACGAGCAGCGGGTGAAGGTGCTCGGTCACGAGGTGCCGAGCGTGACGCCCGACGATGGCGCCCCTCCCTCCGTTCCCGCGGCGCCGCCCGAGCCGCCCACCGCCGCGCAGCGGATCTGGAAGGTGGCGCGCGAGCGCTGGGCGTGGGTCCTCGCGCTCTTCGCGTTCCTCTCCGTGCTCGAGGGCCTCATCGTCTTCGTCTCGCGCCGCTGGGACGACTGGCTCTCGTTCCACGCGTCGCGCCTCGCGGCGATCCGGCCCGAGGACGACGCGCCAAGGACGCCAGGTCTCGGCTTCGACCTGAAGTGGGCCTACCGCAAGGCGAAGCGCCGGGTGCGCGGCTACATCGTGTTCGGGGCTGGCGTGCCCGCTTTCCTGCCGCTCCGCCTCGTGCCGACGATCGGCGGCGTGCTCTTCACGATCGCGCTCACGCTATGGGGTTGGTACTGGCTAGGGATCTTCTCGGCCTCGAAGAGCGCGCATGCGTGGGCCGACGAGGCGACCGCGCTTCCGCCCCTGCCCATCCGCGCGCTCGCGCGCCGGGTCGAGCGTGGCCGCCTCGTCGCGCCGTTGCGGCTGTATGCGCGGATCTGGGCGCGGCTCACGCGGAGCGTCAACCCGGCGGCCGCCACGTTCGAGCGCTCGATGCCGGCGTTCCTCGGCCTGGCCCTCGCGCGCGCGATCCTCGCGCTGCCTGGCGTCTACTTCCTCGCGCGGCCCATCGTGCCGGTGGCGGCAGGGAGGCTCTGCGCGGAGAGCGACCCGGCGGATCGCTTTTCCGCGCGGCCCGTCGAAACTCTTGCCCTCGCCGGCCATCCGCACGAGGCTGCGCGGCAGAGGTCAAGCGATGATGAAGAACACCCTGGTGGCGCTTGGCGTCACGCTGATGCTCGCGGCCGTGGCGTGTGGTGAGACCCCGCCGCCGGCGTCTCCCGAATCGAACGCCGGCGCTGCAGGCGATGCCGACGGCGACGGCGTCCCCGACGCCGACGACAAGTGCCCGGACAAGAAGGAAGATGGCCTCGGCAAGGAGCCGAAGGACGGCTGCCCGGACGGCCATCCCTGGGCGCGGACGCATCCCACCCCCAACTGAGCCTCGCCGTTCGGTAGGCTGGTGCTGACGCCATGAGCCCCGAACACGAGAAGCAGCTGAACGGCCTGCGCGAGGCGGCGCAGAAGCTGCTGGCGGCCGACTACTTCGTCGCCCTCGGGGTCCCGCGCACGGCGAGCCTCGAGGACGTCACGAAGGCGTTCGTGGGGGCCGCGAAGACGTGGCATCCCGATCGCATTCCCGCAGGCCTCGAGGACGCACGGCCGCTCCTCGGCAAGCTGTTTGCGCGCCTCGAGCTCGCGCGCGCGACGCTCAGCGATCCGGCCCGGCGGAAGCAATACCTCGACGACCTCGCGAAGCCGGCGGCCGCGGCGACGCCCGGGGACATCTCGAGCGCCGAGGCCACGCTCGAGTTCCGCAAGGCCGAGGCGCTCCTGAAGAAACACGACGCGGCGGGCGCCGAAGCGCATCTGCGGAAGGCGGTGCATCTCGCGCCGTCGAACGTCGAGTACCAGGTGCTGCTGGTGTGGCTGCAGGTGAAGCCCGAGAGCCGCCGGTCGCGCCTCGGCGAGCTCGCCGCGGACCTCGACCGCCTGATCGGCCGCGAGTCGACGTCGGAGCGCGCGTACTTCTACCGCGGTCAGCTGCGGAAGCGGCTCGACCAGCCGGACAAGGCGCACGCCGACTTCGTGCGCGCCTCCGCGCTCAACCCGAGCAACCTGGATGCCGCCCGCGAGGTGCGCATCTACACCATGCGCAAGGAGAAGGCGGGGGCGACGGCGAAAGCGGCCGCCTCCGCAGAGGAGGGCGTGGGCGGCTTCTTCAAGAAGCTGTTCAAGCGCTGAGCCGGGGATCTCACTTCAGGAGGACATCGCCGTAGAGTTCGCGGAGCCGCGACTTCAGGAACTTCCCGGTGCTGGTGCGCGGGATCTGCTCCACGAAGAGGAAGCGGTCGGGCATCCAGTACTTCGCGAACCGGCCGTCGAGGTGCTTCGCGAGGTCGGCCTCGGTCGCCTGCTGGTTCGGCTTGAGCACGACGGCCGCGACCGGGCGCTCGTCCCACTTCGCGTGGCGCGCCGCGAAGACCGCCGCCTCGAGCACCGCGGGGTGGCTCATGAGCGCGTTCTCGAGCTGCACGCTGCTGATCCACTCGCCGCCCGACTTCACGACGTCCTTCGAGCGGTCGGTGATGCGGACGTAGCCGTTCTCGTCGATGGTCACGACGTCGCCGGTCTTGAACCAGCCGTCGTTCGTGAAGCGATCCGGTCCCTCGTCTCCGTAATACGACTGCGCGACCCAGGGGCCGCGCACCTCGAGCTCGCCCATGGTCTCACCGTCCCACGTGAGGACCTTGCCGGTCTCGTCGGTGTGGCGAGTCTCGACGAAAGGCAGGGGGTACCCCTGCGATGCGCGGAGGCCGAGGATCTGCTCCGGCGTACCGCCGCGGAGGTTGGCCTTCACCTTCGCCATGGTCCCGACGGGCTGCGTCTCGGTCATGCCCCAGGCGTGCAGCACCTCGAGGCCGTGACGGGCGGAGAAGCCCTCGATCAGGGCCGGAGGCGCAGCCGACCCGCCGATGGCCATCGCGCGGATCGCGGAGAGATCCCAGCGCTTCGGCTCGGCGTCGAGGGCGGCGAGGATGCCGATCCAGATCGTCGGCACGCCGCCCGCGAAGGTGACCTTCTCCTCGGCCATGAGGTCGAGCAGCGTGACGGCGTCGAAGTGGCCGCCGTTGAAGACGAGCTTGCTCCCCGCGGTCAGCCCGGCGAACGGGAGGCCCCACGCCGACGCGTGGAACATGGGCACGACGGGCAGGACGCAATCGTCGCTGCCCACGCCCATCGCCTCGCGTCCCATGATGACCAGGGCATGCAGGACGATCGAGCGATGGCTGTAGAGTACACCCTTCGGGTTCCCGGTGGTGCCGGAGGTGTAGCAGAGCATCGCCGCCGAATTCTCCTCGAGGCGGGGCCATTCGATGGTGTCGGGCTGGTCGGCGATCAGGTCCTCGTAGTCAATCATGCCGTCCGGAAGGGGAGCCTCGTTGGGCTCGCGGGGCGCGTTGCGGAAAACGACGACCTGGCGGAGCGTCTTCACCTCGGCGCGAAAGCTCTCCAGCAGCGGCAGGAGCGCCTCGTCGACGAGGACGACGACGTCCTCGGCGTGCTTTGCGATGTAGCCGAGCTCCGTGCCGTGCAGCCGAAGGTTGAGCGTGTGAATTACCGCGCCCATGGTGGGGATGGCGAAGTACGCCTCCAGGTGCGGGGCGTGGTTGAAGGCGAGCGTGGCGACGCGCTCCCCGGCCTTCACGCCGAGCTTGTTCTTCAGGGCGTTGGCGAGCTTCGCGACGCGCCCTGCCCACGCGGCATAGGTCTGCCGCGTCCGGGTCTTGTCGCGCTGCGTGCAGACGATCTCGGACCGAGGAAACTGCGTCCCCGCGCGCTCCACCAGGTGGGTGAGCGTCAGCGGGAAGTCCATCATGCGACCGTGGAGCATGGGCGAGAGGATACACAGAGAGCGGCGGCCGCGTCGTCGCGCCCGGCGGCACGTGATCTCGGCCACTTGCGCGCGCGCCCGGTGTCGAACAGCCCTTCGATTCGGTGAAGATCGCCAGCGATGATCGCGGCACGCCTCGCCTCCGGCGCGCCCGCCTCCGTCCCAACACCGGCCCCGATCGTTTGCCACCGACCGTGATCGCACCGATCGCGACCGCACCGATCGCGACCGCACCGATCGCGACCGCACCGATCGCGACCGCACCGATCGCGACCGCACCGATCGCGACCGCACCGACCTCGGGTAGACGTCACGCGTTTGGCGGTGGCGCGGATGGCGGCCACGCGGGTGACGGTCATGCGGGCGACGGTCATGCGGGCGACGGTCACGCGGGTGGCGGTCGCCTCCGGAAGCCGCGGCGGCGCCGCGCGTGTCCACTGCCGCTGTCCGCAGCGGGAGTCGCGGCACGCGGGGTCGTCGGACGATCCGCGGTGCTACGGCCACCGCAGCGATGCGAGACCGCGATGCTCTCACGCTGGTTCGTGGTCGCGCCGTCGGCGGCCGGTAGCGGGGCCGACGGCGAAGCGGCGTTCGGTCACCTCCGCCATCGGCAGTGGGCGGCAGCCGCCGGGCGCGTGACTTCGGGGTCAACTCCGCCATCGGTGGCGGATGCGGCGTGGCGGAGTCGCCAGGCTCGGCCGTTGTCGGCGCCCGTGGACGTCGGCGCGAGAGCTACTGCCGCCCGCGGCAGTGCGTGCGCGTGCACCGAGCGCGTCAACGTCGTGGTCTCGTATCCGCCGGACGGACGAGCGACGAATCGTTGTTGAGGACAATGTTCGGAGGTCGGAGAGTTTCCAGGATCGAGGCGGAAGAGTCTTCGGAACGCGCATCCGCCACCGCCAAGCGGGTGACGTCGCGGCGCGAGCCGCCTCCGCCAGCGACCCGCGGCCGGTCCTGCGCCACCTGCGTCAGGTTCATGACCCGCGCCCGCGCCCGCGCCCGCGCGTGACACGGCCCGCGGAGCGACTGCCGCTCGCGCATCCCGCCGCTCCGGCCATCCCGCGCGGCGATTCCCGCCCGCGGCTTCGTTCGGCTCGCCGCGACTTACGCCTGCGAAGCTGCGAGCATGCGCTCGATCGTGCGGGTCGTCATCGTACCCGCCTTCACTTCCTCGTCCTCGAGGAGACGCTTGTGGAGCTCGATGTTCGTGCGGATGCCGCCGACGATGAACTCGTCGAGCGCGCGGCGCATGCGGATGATCGCCTCTTCACGCGTTCCCGCATGCACGATCAGCTTCGCCAGCAGCGAGTCGTAGTGCTGGGGGACCGTCCAGCCGCCGTACACGCCCGAGTCGACACGGACGCCCGTGCCGCCCGGCGGGAAGTACTCGGTGATGAGGCCCGGCCACGGCGCGAACGTCCGCGGATCCTCGGCGTTGATGCGGCACTCGATCGAGTGGCCGCGGAAGCTCCACATGCGTGTGTCCGGCAGCTCGAGCTTCTCGCCCGAAGCCACGCGGATCTGCAGGCTCACGAGATCGAGGCCCGTCACCATCTCGGTGACCGGGTGCTCGACCTGCACGCGCGTGTTCATCTCGAGGAAGAACAGCTTCTTGTCCTCGTCCATGATGAACTCGAGTGTGCCGAGCGACGTGTAGCCGGTCTCGAGCACCGCCTTGCGGATCACCTCGCCCATGGCGTTGCGGAGCTCGGGCGTCATCACCGGGCTCGGCGCCTCTTCCATCACCTTCTGGTGACGGCGCTGCAACGAGCACTCGCGCTCGCCGAGCGTCCATACGCCGCCGTGCTTGTCGGCGAGGACCTGGAACTCGATGTGCTTCGGGCGCTCGACGAATTTCTCCATGTAGACGTCGGGGTTCTTGAACCCCGACTGGGCCTCGTTCGTGGCCTGCCGGAAGGCCGCCGCCACGTCCCCCTCGCTGCGGACGATGCGCATGCCGCGCCCGCCGCCGCCGCCCGAGGCCTTGATGATGACCGGGAGGCCGATGCGCCGGGCCTCCTCGAGGGCGTGCTCGGGATCGCGCAGGACCTCGCTACCAGGAAGGAGGGGGAGGCCGAAGCGCTTCGCGTTGCCGCGCGCCGTGACTTTGTCGCCCCACGCGCGCATCGCCTCGGGCGTGGGCCCGATGAACGTGACGCCGCACTTGTCGCAGAGGCGCGCGAACTCCGGGTTCTCGGAGAGAAAGCCGTAGCCGGGGTGAATCGCGTCAGCGCCGGTGATCTCGGCAGCGCTGATGATCGCGGGGATGTGGAGGTAGCTGCGCGCGGCGGGCGCGGGCCCGATGCAGACCGCCTCGTCGGCGAAGCGCACGTGCAGCGCGCGCGTGTCGGCCTCGGAGTGCACGGCGACGGTCGCGATGCCGAGCTCGCGGCACGCGCGGATGACGCGCAGCGCGATCTCGCCGCGGTTCGCGATGAGGATCTTCTTGAACGGCTGCTTGAGCGGGCGGGGGAGAGACCGCGGCCCGACGCTCACGGGGCCGCGTTCACCTGCGCTGGGCGGGATCGTGCTCATGCCTTCTTGATGCGAAAGAGCTTCTGCCCGAACTCGACGGACTTTCCGTTCTGGGCGAAGACCTCGATGACCGTGCCCGAGACCTCGGCCTCGATCTCGTTCATCAGCTTCATCGCCTCGACGATGCAGAGCGTCTGCCCGGGCCGCACCACCGCGCCGACCTCGACGAACGACGGTGTGTCGGGCGTCGGTGCGCGATAGAACGTCCCGACGAACGGGCTCGTGACGTCGACGACGTCGGTGGGCTCGGGCGCCGCGAACGACGTGGGCGCGCCGCCGATCGAGATCGGCGGTCCGCCGACGGACAGCGGGCCCGCTGCGTAGGCGAAGCCGCCCGCGGGCGCAGCATGGGTTCGCACGATGCGGAGGCGCGTGCCCTCCGACTCGTGCTCGAACTCCGCGACGTTCTGCTCGTTCAGGACCTCGAGAAGAGCGCGCAACTTGTCGACATCAACGGTCGTCATGACGGCCGCGAAAGGTAGTCGGGTCCCGCGACCAACCCAAGAACGTTCCGCCGCGAATCGCCTTACGCGGCTCGTCACCGCGGCGTCGACGCGCGCCGTGCCAGCACGCGGACGAGGCCTTCGAGGGCCAGGACGTAGCTGTCGACCCCGAAGCCCGCGACCTTTCCCACGCACGCCGCCGCCATCTTCGACTCGCGGCGGTACGCCTCACGCGCCTCCGGGTTCGAGATGTGGACCTCGATGCAGGGGACGGGGACCGCCTTCAGCGCGTCGTAGAGAGAGAGAGAGGTGTGCGTCAGGGCGCCGGCATTGACCAGGAGGCCCTCGAACGCCCCCTCGGCCTTGCCGATGCGATCGAGGAGGTCACCTTCGTGGTTCGACTGGAAGGCCGTCACCGAGGCTCCCAGCTCCGCCGCCCGGGTCTTCAGGCGCCGGTGGACGTCCGCCAGCGTGTCCTTTCCGTAGATCTCGGGCTCGCGCGTCCCGAGGAGCTGCAGGTTCGGCCCCGACAGGACCAGGATGCGGGTGCGAGGCGACTTCAGAGCTCCGCCATGATCTTCGGGGCCACGGTACGCATCAAATACCGGCCTTTTCCGAAGTTTCCGTCCGGCTTCATCGCCAGGGCCAGGAAATACGTGTCCCCGAGGGTCCGGATGATGGTCACCAGCCGGTCGGTCCCGACCGCGATCTCGTTGGCCGCGCCGGCCTCCAGCATCTCGGAAGCCCGCTTGATCGAGCCGATAACGACGCTGAATTCGATGCCGATCGTGTTGATGTCGAAGGGCGAATCGTCCTTCGCGTAGCTCTCGAGGGCGATGCCGCTCGAGTCCATCAGCAGCCCTGCAAGGCCGCCCTCGGTCCCCTCGACCAGTTCCTGGAGCGCCTCTTTGAACATGGAAGCAACCTTAAAGGCCTTGCGAACGATGCGTCAACAACGCAGCCGTCCCGAACTGAAATCGTTCGTAGATCGTTCGTAGAACCCCCGCTTGACCCTTTTGGGTACGAACGTTTAAGGTCGCGCCATAATGCGCGCACGAGCAGGGGATCCTCCCCGCACGATGGCCCAGAAGATCCTGGCCGGGCGATGTGCCGACCCGACCCTTTCGGGTGATGTGATCACGGCCAAGGTCGACCAGATCGTTCTCACGAGGGCGCCCCTGCGCGCCGTAGCCGAGGCTCGAGAAGCCGGGCTGAAGAAAACGACCGCCGAGGTGGCGATCATCTACGACGCCCATGCGGTCACCGGCACCGCATCGAAGAACTACAGCGACGAGATGCAAGCGGCGGCAGCCGAGGTGCTCGCGCACGGCATCGTCATCGGTCGCCCCGGCGTCGGGTTCCCCGCGCCCGTGCATCTCGAGCGCTTCGCCAGCCCCGCGCGCCTGTGCGTCACCGACGATCCGCGCCTCGCGAGCGTCGGTGGCATCGGCATGCTCACCCTCGTCGTGTCGCCCGGCCTCCTCGGCATGGCGCTCGCGCAGGGCTCGATTCATCTCCGTCCGCCGCGCAGCGTGCAGGTGCTCCTCTCCGGACGCACACGGCCGTTCGTCTGCGCGCGGGACGTCGCGCTCGAGCTCGTTCGTCGCGGCCTCGGCGAGGCCGTCTCGCGCATCGAGGTCGCGCACCAGGCGCCGGTCGTCATCGAGTTCGCCGGCCCGTCGGCGCGCCTCCTCTCCGTCTCGGAGCGCGCGGTGCTCGCCGGTCTCGCGCCCCAGCTCGGCGCCGCCGGCGCGCTCTTCGTCAGCGACGAGCGCACCGAGGTGTTCCTCCGCGATCAGCGCCGCTCCAAGGCGCATCGCGCGCTCGTCCCCGACGCGGGCGCCCCGTGCGACGAGGTGCTCAACGTCGACCTCGGCGCCGTCGACCCTCTCTACATGGATGAGACCGGCGCGGTCCGCTCCGTCCGCGACCTCAACGGCAAGCCGGTCTCGCAGGTCCTTCTCGGCGGCGATACCGGCTGCACGCTCCGCGATCTGTTCGCGGCCGCGGCGCTCCTCAAGTCGAAGCGCGTGCCCGCGCGCGTGGAGTTCCTCCTCGCGATCCCCTCGCGGCAGATGCTCGAGGTGCTCGCCGGCAGCGGCGCGCTCACCGACCTCATCGCCACCGGCGCACGGCTCATCGAGCCGGACGCGCGCGTCATGTCGGGCGAGCTCTATCCGCCGGCCCCCGCGGGCCTGAGCGCCCGCACGCACGACCTCGAGCCCAGCGCGACGACGCCGAAGAACGTTGCCATCGCCTCCGCCGAGACCCTTGCCTACGCCGTCGCCACGGGCGAGATGGGCGATCCGCGGAGCTTCAAGCGCCCGGTTCGCGTCACCATCCCGCGCGCGCTCCCCACCGACGACGTGCTCGTCGTCCGCGACCGCAAGGGCGCGCTCGACGCGGGCAAGAAGGCCGCCTCCCTCACCGCCACCCCGCCGACGCCGTGGAAGGCGCCGCTGACCCTCGACGTCGTCGAAGGTCCGGCGCTCCTCGTCAACGGCAAGGGGACGACCGCGGGGCCCAACCCCCTGGCCGTCGTCTGCTCCACGCTCGACGAGGTGCGGGAGCTCGCCGCGCGCGCGGTGGAGCTCGCGCCCCAGGTGCGGGCGGTCATCGCGTCGTTCATCCCGAGCGGCCAGGTCTCGCTCTTCAGCGGCGTCGGCATCGCCGCGCTGCGCTTCGACGCCGCGGGCGCGAAGGCCCTCAAGGGCCAGAAGACCATCACCATCCCCGCGCCGGCGTCGTGGTCCGAGAAGGACGCCTCGATCGTCACGGCGGGGACCCAGAAGGTCTCGCTCACCTGGCTCGCGCTCGGACCCGAACGCGGGTGGGTGGCCGCAGGCACCTCGCGCGCCGCGCCCACGCGAACGCGGGGCTGACGAACGAGGAGAAATCTCCTATCCTGGCGGGTATATGTCGAAGGGACGCCTCACCCGCCAGGAGCTGAGCTGGCTGCTCACGCAGGAGGCGCAGAACGCTGCAGAGCGCCTGCGCATCGGCGTCCAGGTCCTGCGTACGCAGGCTCCGCCCCCGCTCGATGTCGTGATCAAGGAGGCCGGGCCACCGGCCGAGGAGCGTGTGCTGCCCCCCTCCGTCGCGCACCACGTCGACGCCTCGCTCGACGCGCTCGACGACGTGATGAAGATGCTCTCGAACCTCAATCAGAGGCAGAGCAGCTCGCAGCTCAACGCGCCGCCGCGCCGCGGGCGGATCGATCTCGCGTCGCTGATCGTCGAGGTGGCGCCCGAGGCGCGCGTCTCGATCGAGCCCGGTAGCGGAACCGAGGTCTACGGCGACGAGGCCGATTTCCGCCGCATGGTCCAGGTGCTGATCGGGCATGGCACGGGCGAGGGCTCGTCCGTCACCGTGCGGCGCGACGGGGACGACGTTCGCATCTCCACCACGCTCGGCCCCGAGATGTCGCCCACCGCGAGCACCGAGCGCGCATGGCTGAGCCGCATGGCGGTGCGCTACGGCGGCCGTCACGAACTCGAAGGCGGAAACGAGACGCTCGCGCTGCCCGCCGAGGTCTCGAGCGATCGCAGCGAGCGCGAGTCGCTCCGCAAGGAGCTCGACGAGGCGCGCGCGCAGGGCGAGGTCTACGCCCGCGAGCTCGCAGCGGTCTTCGAGCGCGGAGAGGAGGTCGCGACCATCTCGTCCGTGCCGCCCGCGCCGGGCGCGCCCGCCGCCGACCGCTTCGCCACCATCACGAAGGTCTGCGCCGGCGTCGCCTCGGAGCTGCAGGCCACCCTCGGCCCGCTCACGCGCGATCTCGGCGCGCTGCGCCGCCACGACGTGACCGACGAACAGCTCGACACGCTCCGCCGCCGCCTCAGCCACACCAAGGAGCTCGTGGCGAGCCTGCGCAGCATCGGCGGCCTGCCCTCGCAGGAGCTCGCGATCGAGATCGACCTCATGGACATCGCGAAGGGCGCTGCGCGCGACGGCAACGGCTTCGGCGAGCGCAGCGGCGTGAAGGTCGTTGTGAAAGCGGCCGACGCGGCGCGCCGGCTCTACGTGCGCGGCGGCCACAAGTCGATCGCGGCGCTCGCTCGTGAGCTCGTCGCGCACGCGGTCGCGGCCTCCTCGAACGGCGGCGTCGTCGAGATCTCGATCTCCGAGGACCCGTCGGGCGCGCGCCTCGTCGTCGACGACGCCGGCTCGCCGCTCCCGGCCTCGGGCCGCCGCGCGTTCCTCGCGCTCGAGGCCCACGCCGGACAGTACGGACGCCCGAGCGGGCTGCCCATCTTCATGGCCGCGGAGCTCGCTGCGTGCATCGGCGCGCGCCTCGAGCTCTCCGACGCGCCGGCGCGCGGCACCGCGGACGGCACGGTCGGCGGGGGCCTGCGCGTCGCCGTCACCTTCGCCGCGTCCTAGCAGGCCGTAGGGCCGAAGCCAGGCGCGTTCCACGGCGCGCAGCGCCGGTCGCCGAAGCCGATGCGCCCCGGGCAAGTCGCAGCCCGGGGAGGCTCGCGAAGCGAGGGGCGAAGCCCCAGCTCGACGAGCGCTAGCTCTCGCTCGGGGGCAGGGCAGCCTTCATGGCGGCCTCGCTCTTTCGCGCGAAGGCCTCGATTTCCTTGAGGAGCGCGAGCGGGCTGAACGGCTTGTCGTAGAACGCGTTCGCGCCGACGGCGGCGGCGCGGCGCTTCATCTCGTCGTCGTTCATCGCGCTGATGATGATGACGGGCGTAGCCTTGGTCGACGGGGTCTCGCGGAGCTTCGCGCACACCTGGAGGCCGTCGTAGGCGCCGGGCAGGTTGATATCGAGCAGCACGACGTGCGGCGCCCACGCGAAAGCTTCCTCGAGGCCTTTTGCACCGGTCGCCGCGCTCCGCACCTCGAAGCCACGCGCGGCGACGAGCGCCTGGATCATCCGGCAGATCGAATCCGAGTCCTCGACGATCAAGACGCGCATCGCAGCCGATCCTAGCACCGATCGCGAAGGCGCTCGTCAGAGCAGCTTGAGGTTCTTCTTCGCGCGCGCTTCCGCCTCCGTGATGACGGCCTCCGCCTCGTCCGCGGGGATCTTGAGCTTCACCGCGAGCTCGCCGATCAGCTTCGACTCCGTCGCGTGCTGCTCGCCGTCCGCGAAGCTGAGGAGCACCGCGTGCTGGAGGAGCACGCGCCGGCTCGCCGCCGAGAGATCCTGAAGATTGATGTCGTCGAGCGTGCGCTTCTCCTTCGCGTACTCCTGGAGCTTGGTCTTCTCCTTGGGCGAGGCCTCGTAGGCCTCGAGGAGCGCGTCGAGCATCTCCTTCTCGGTGGCGGCGAAATCGCCGTCCGCCCATGCGACGGGGACGAGGGCCTGGAGCAGCGCGAAGGTTTCCTCTTGCATGACGCCGAGGATAGAGGAGCTGCCCTGTCGAAGTCGACAGTCTACGGAGCGGGGGACCTGCCGCTGACCGAGACCACGCGGTTGCCCTGCGCATCGGGGGTCGCCGCCTGGATGTCCTTCTCCGACACGTGCAGCCGCTTGCGGAGCTGGGGCGGGCCAGCGAGGAGCACGTCGATATCGCCGTCGCAGCGGAGCTGCTCGATGCGCGCCTCGGGACCGAGGCCCGCGAGCAGCCAGATCTCCGCGCCGCGCACGTTGGACACGACGTGGACGGTCCCCGGCGACCCCGAGCCGCCGACCTGGCTGCCCGGCTCGGCGGCTGGCCACGGGTCGAGCGCGCCCGGCTTCGCCTTCGTGGGGTCGAGCTGGATCGGCACGTCGATGCGGGACTTGCCCTCGCTGGTCCTCTCCCAGGGCGACTCGGCCTTGATCACCGCGCGCCGCGGCACGTAGCCCTCGGCGGTGCCCACGAACTCGAGGCGCGTGCCGACGGGCATTCGCTCGACGTCGAGCGGGGCGGGGCCCATGCGCAGCAGGATCTCGGCGTTGGCCGGCACGTCCGCGACGACGAGGGCCACCTTGCACTTCGGCGCCGGCGGCGGCGCGGCCGACGCGCTGATCGACGCGCTCGCGAGCGGCCGCTTCTTGTTGCCGGTGAAGAACGCAGGCTTGAACATCCACACCGCGATGCCGCCCGCCACGAGCACGAAGAGCGTGAGCACGAGCATCGCCAGCCCGGTGCGCGGCGCGCGAGCCTGACGGAAGCTCGTGTTCGTCGTCTTGCGGGCCTGGAGACTCGCGTCGAGCTTCTCGCGGCGCGACGACGTGGGCGGCGGCGCCGGCGCGGGCCCGGTGGCCTTCTGCGACCTCGCGGGCGTGGGCGATCGCTTCACGGCCGGCGGCGGCTCGATGGCCTCCGCGACGGCAGTGCTCGCGAACGGCGAGTGCCCCGTGCCCGCGGGGCTGATGGGGATCAGCGGTGAGGGCGTCTCGGGCAGCGCGCGCCCCGCGGTCGCGAACGGCGAGCCGGGCTGCGCCACCGAGGCGGGCGGTAGGATCGCCGCGTCGTCGTCGGCGCTGCGCGTGAAGTTTGGCGGCGGCAGAAGCGGCGCGAGCGGTCCGCTCGTGTCGGCGAGCGCGAGGAGCGCCTCGACGCTGTCGCGATCGCGGCTCTTCGGGAGGTCCTTACCGACGTCCTTCGTGAGCTCGGCGAGCGTGCGGGCGTCGGGCGGGGCAGGCGTCGGGTCGAGCCCGGCGATCGCCTTGAGATCGGTGCGCAGCTGCTTCTCGCCGACGTTCGAGACCTCGAACGTGGAGAGCAGCGAGTCGACCTCGTCGCCCTCGAAGAGCTTCTCGGCCCGGCGCTCCGGCGCGCCGGGCGGCCCCACCGCGGCGCCCTTCGCGCGCGGCGGTGGCCCCACCACGGGACGCGCAGGCGGCGGCGCCAGGGAGGCGCCCGGCCCGCGGGCGGTAGCGCGCGCGGCCGGCGGCGGTCCCGGCGAGACGCCCGGCGGCACGGCGGTCTCGGCCTCGGACGCGGCCTGCGCAGCGCTCTTCGCTGGCTCGCCGGGCAGCGGCGGCGGCGTGAGGCCCATGCTCGGCACGAAGGGCTTCCGCGGCGCGTCGGCGCTGGGCGGGACGATGATGTCGGGCGCGCCCATCTGCGCCGCGAGCTCCTGGAGCTGGTTCGTGCGCTTCGCGGTCTGCGCCTCGTCGGTGAAGCTCGCGCGCGGGCCGGGCGGCGCGTCGGGCCCGCTCATCACGTCCTCGGGCGACTCCTTGACCACCGGTGCTTGGCGGATCGCGGCGGGCGCCTTCGAGGGCGGCGGCATCGACGCATTGCGACCGACGCCGAGGGTCACGCGCTTCACCTCGCGCGCGAGGCGGGCGAGCGCGCGGCGGCCGGCGGCGCGGTTGACGGGGATGAGCGCGGCCTCGAGCTCGCTCACGAGCGCGGGCAGCCCGGCGCCGGGCTTGCGCTTCGCGGAGGCGGAGAGCGCGGGCGTGGCCGAGCCGCTGGCGTCGAGCAGCTTCGCGAGGATCCCGCGCACGCTGGTCTCGGCGTCGCCCGTGGCGCCGTCCTTCTTGGGCCTTACGAGGGCGACGGTGCCCTCCTCGCTGATGTAGACGGTGCGCGGATCGACGATCCCGCCCGAGGCCTCGGTGCCGTCCGCGATCTCGAGGGTGAGGTAGCCCGCGAGCTCGGGGGCGAGCGGCACGCGCTTGCCTTCGACGACCGCGAAGACGTCCTCGAGCGTGACCGACGACTCGAGCGCGCTCACGCCGACACCGCGTCGGCGGGGCGCATCGGGATCCCGGCGGCGGAGAGGAAGTCCTTCGCCTCGCCGATGCGGTACGTGCCGTCGTGGAAGATCGAGGCGGCGAGCACCGCGCTGGCATGCCCGAGCAGGATGCCGTCCCGCAGGTGATCGAGCGTGCCCGCGCCGCCCGACGCGATGACGGGAACGCCCACCGCGTCCGCGATCAGGCGGAGCAGCTCGAGGTCGTATCCGCTGAGGGTTCCGTCGCGATCCATGCTCGTCAGGAGGATCTCTCCGGCGCCCAGGCGAGCGACCCGTTCCGCCCACTCGCGAGCGAAGATTCCCGTGCGTGTCCTACCACCCCGCGTCACGACTTCCCAATTCGACGCCGTCCGCCGGACGTCCATCGCCACCACGATGGCCTGGGAGCCCCAGCGATCGGCGCACCGCCGCACCAGCTCGGGGTCGGTCACCGCCGCGGAGTTGAGGCTCACCTTGTCGGCGCCGGCCTCGAGCAGGGCCTCCACGTCGTCCTCGGTCCGCACGCCGCCGCCCACGGTGAGCGGCGTGAACGTCTCGTCGGCGGTGCGCGCGATCACGTCGAGCATCGCGCGCCGGCCGTCGGTGGTGGCAGTGATGTCGAGCAGCGTGATCTCGTCGGCGCCCTCGAGGTCGTAGCGTCGCGCGTGCTCCGCGGGATCACCCTTGTCCTGGAGATCCACGAAGTTCACGCCCTTGACGACGCGACCGTCCTTCACGTCGAGGCAAGGGATGATGCGCTTCGTCAGCAAAGCGCTTCAGACCTTGACGGCGTAGCCCTTGCTCTCGTGAGCGTCGAGCAGCTTCTCGACGGAGGCGAGGTTGTTCTCGATCGACTCGTGGACGATCTGGGTCATGATCGCGCTCGCGCCCTTGAGGGCCTCGTAATAGCGCTGACGCTCGGTCGAGTGGACGATCGCCGGGGGAAACCCGCTTCGCATGAGGAGCAGATTCATGAAGAGGCGAGCGACCTTGCCGCTGTCCGTCGTGAACGGGAACACACGGAGCAGGTCGTAGTGCGCGCGGGCGGCGATGCGGACGGCGCTGCGCGTGCGGCGGGTCTCGGGATCGTTCGTCCAGTCGAGGATCTGGCGGACCTTGTAGGTGATCTTGTCGGGCGGCGCGTACTCGTGGAAGTACAGGCGGTGCTGCGGAATGTCCTTCCGGTACCTCACCGTCTTGATGTCGCCCTCCTCCGGATGGAGGATGAGGTAGATCTTCTTCACCACGTCGATGGTGATCGGCATCCGCTTCTTCGTCGCGTAGTCGCGGATGAAGTCGAGCGCCTCGCGGTGCCGGCGGATCTCCTCGCAGATCGGCTGGATGCTCGAGTCGGTCCCGGCCGCAAACGACGCGATCGACGCGAACGTCGGCGAGCCGGGGTCGACCGCCGAGCGCAGCTCGATCGGGGTGTAGACGGAGCCCTCCAGCGCGCTGTCGTGGTAGATCCACGACATATCGAGGCTCTCACGGTAGGCGCGCTGGAACTCCGGCTCGCCCTTGAGAAGACGCTCCTCGAGAGACGCCCAACGCTCCTCGATGGAGAGCTGCCTCACCGGCGGCTCGGCCGGGGCTGCGACCGCAAGCTTGCGCTTGGAGCTCTTCGCGCGGGCGCTGCTGTTCACTTGCGCGTCGGACGCAGCGGGGGCGACAGAGTCCTTTTTGGGTGTTTTCACGGAAGCTTTCGCAGCCATTTTGCCCTTCGTCGCGCATGTCGCAGGTCGGGCGCGCAGGCTAGTGGCGCAAACTCGCGTACGTCAACAAATGTTGTACTTGTTCAATGATAACGAACGGTTCAAATTGGTGGGTAAGTGTGTGTGTTCCGCAGCAGCGCGGCCGTGCCGCTCCCCTTTTTCACTTCGTGTCCCACCACTTCGAGAGCTGCCCCTCGGCCTTGCGGGTGTGCACGGCGTAGTGCGAGGTGTCGTTGTAGAGCATGAGGCGCGCCCGGACCGCGTCCTTGAAGTCGAGGATGTTGAGGCAGGCCGGCGCCTGATCGAGGCGGTCGCGGTAGCCGCGAGCATCGATGCCGAGGAAGCTCGAGAGCAGCAGGCGGATGGTCGCCTTGTGCGAGATCACGGCCACCGTCTCGTTCGGGTGTCGCACCACGATCGACCGCAGGACCGGCAGCGCACGCGCCATCACCGAGAGCCCCGACTCGCCGCCCTCGGGGGCGAAGGTGAACGGGTCCTGCTCCCAGTTCGCGTACTCCTCGCCGAACTGCGCCTCGACCTCCTTGCGCGTGTGGCCCTCCCAGCGGCCGTGGTCGATCTCCCGGAGGCCGGCCTCGACCGTCGGCTCGAGCTTGCGCGGGCCGGACACGAGCCGCGCCGTATCGCAGGTGCGCTTCATCGGGCTCGCGTAGAGGGCGTGGAGCGGTAGCTCGGCGAGCCGCTCGCCGAGCGTGGCGGCCTGGCGGCGTCCTTCGTCGGAGAGCTCGACGTCGGTCGAGCCGGCGAACCGATCCTCGGCGGAGAGCGTCGTGGCTCCGTGACGGATCAGGAGGACGCGCGTGGTCATGCACCGATGCTACCCGATCTTCTCGGACCCTCGACCGCAACGCATCCCTGGGCTAACGAGAGGAGCCCGATGCTCCACACGCTCACGATCGACAACATCGTCCTCATCGAGCACCAGGTCCTCGAGCTCGGGCCTGGCTTCAACGTCCTCACCGGCGAGACCGGCGCAGGCAAGTCGATGGTGGTCGACGCCCTGGCGCTCGTCCTCGGCGGCCGCGCGCGCCCCGAGGTGGTGCGCACCGGCGAGCGCGAGGCCGAGGTGGCCGCGTTGTTCGAGGTGGAGGCCGGCTCGCGCGTGGCGGCGAAGCTCGAGGCCGCGGGCGTCCCGTGCGACGGTGAGCTGGTGGTGCGCCGCGTGGTTCAGGCCGAGGGCCGCAGCCGCGCGTTCCTCAACGGCAAGCCGTCGACCGCCGCGCAGCTCGCCGACCTCGCGCCCGACCTCTGCGACATCGCCTCGCAACACGAGAGCGTGAGCCTCACCGACCCCGCCACGCATCTCGAGTACCTCGATGCGTTCGGCAAGCTCGACGCGCTGCGGGACGCCCTCGGCGAGAAGGTCGCCGAGCTAGGAACCGTGGTGCGCGAGATCGGAAAGGTCCGCGAGGCGGAGCGCGATCGTGCGGAGCGCGAGGACTTCCTCGCGTTCCAGCTGAAGGAGATCGAGGAGCTCGATCCCTCGCCCGGCGAGGAGACCGAGCTCGAGAGCGAGCGCGCGCGCCTCCGCCACGCCGAGAAGCTCTCGGTGGCGACGCAGGGCGCAGCCGATCGCCTCTACGAAGGCGACGACACCGTGTGCGATCAGCTCGCGCGCGTGTCCTCCGATCTCGATGCCGCCGCGGCCATCGACCAGACCCTCGCGCCGCTCGCCCGCACCGTGGACGCCGCGCGCTCCGAGCTCGCCGACGCGGCCCGCGCGCTCTCGCGCTATGCCGGCGGTATCGAGTCGAACGCCGGACGCCTCGTCGAGGTCGACGACCGCTGGTTCCGCCTCCAGAAGCTCCTGCGCAAGCACGGCCCCACCACCCACGAGCTGCTCGCGCACCGCGACGATCTCAAGAAGCAGCTCGATCAGCTCGCCGGCGCTGGCGCGCTCCTCGACGAGCTCGAGAAGAAGCGGGAGCGCTGCCTGCACATCGTCGCCACCGAGGCGCGCACCCTGTCGCGGAAACGTCGTGACGCCGCCTCCAACCTCGCCGACGCCATCGGCCGCGAGCTCTCCGGCCTCGGGATGGGCCGCGCGCGCGTCGTGGTCGAGGTCTCGCCCGTTCCCGGCACCAGCGCCGCCGATCTGCCCCCGGTCGACGGGGCTCGACTGACGTCGAGCGGCATCGATCGCGTCGAGTTCCTCATCGCCCCCAACAAGGGCGAGGATCCCCGGCCGCTCCGCAAGATCGCGAGCGGCGGCGAGCTCTCCCGCGCGCTACTCGCGCTGAAGCGCGTGCTCGCGGAGAAGGGGCCGGCCGGCCTCTACGTCTTCGACGAGGTCGACGCGGGCGTGAGCGGCGCCATCGCCGAGGTCATCGGTCGCGCCATCGCCGACGTCGCGCGCCATCGCCAGGTGCTTTGCATCACGCACCTAGCGCAGATCGCAGCGCTCTGCGACCACCACTTCGTGGTCGACAAGGTGGAGGCCAAGGGGCGCACCACGAGCAGCGTGAGGCGGCTCACCGATCAGGAGCGCATCGAGGAGATCGCGCGCATGATCGGCGGCGTGAAGATCGGCGAGGCCGCCCGGCGCGCCGCGCTCGAGCTCCTCTCGGCGAAGAAGTAGTCAGACCCCGCGTACCGTCTCGAGCAGCTTCGAGATGGCGTCGAAGTCGAACGCCGGCAGGTTGTCGGCCTCGGCGCGCGCGACCCACGCTGCGCCCACCTTCTGCAGCGCATCCGCCTTGGTGGGGCCCCATTCGGAGACGACGATGGCCTCGTCCGACCGCGAGGCCCGCGCTTCGACGCGCCACTCGCCGGGCTCGTCGGCGTTCTCGCGCGGGAACATGCTGACCGTCAGCCGATGCTCGTCGGCGCTGAGGTCGTAGACCCACCCGGTGCGACCACGCGCCTGCTGCGTGATCTTGAGGGCGTGGGGATTTTTCGGAATTTTTTCCTTCATCTAGGCG
>JAYTHX010000315.1:0-4022 GCA_043732195.1 Polyangiaceae bacterium | reverse complement strand
GCGCGCCTCGTCGAGCTGCTTCGCGTTCTTGCCCTCCGACTCGCCGCGCAGCGCCGCGGCGAGGCCGATCTGCGCGGCAGGCTCGTCGGGCGCGGCCGCGAGCGCGCCCTTGTATTGCTCCGCCGCCTTCGCGTACGCGCCGGCGCGCAGCAGCACACCGCCCATGTTGAGGCGCGAGGTAGTGTCGCGCGGGTCCTCCTGCGCGGCCTTGGAGAAGGCCTGGAACGCGAGCGCGTCGTCCCCGCCGGCGAGGAACACGAGGCCTTGCACGCGGTGCGCGACGGCGCTCGTCGCGTTGACGTCGAGCGCCTGCTTCACGAGCAGCTGCGCGGTGTCCTTCTCGCCCTTGCCGAGATGACAGAGCGCGAGCTCGGCGAGCGCCGTCGCGTCGCCGGGCTTGCGCACGAGCACCTCGCGCGCCTGGGCAATCGCGCGCTCGTGCTGCCCGGAGTCCCGCAGCGCAGCGACGAGCAGCGTGCGTGCCTCGAGCGCGCCGGGATGATCCTTGACGAAGTCCTCGAGCGAGGAGGCGGCATCCTTGTTCGATCCACGGCGCCGCCGCACCTCGGCAAGCGCGACCGCGACCTCCTCGCGATCGGGCGCGACGCGCGAGGCCATCCGCAGCTGCTCCTCCGCGCCCGCGAGATCGCCGGCGTTCGCGAGCACCACACCGAGATCGAACCGCGCCTCCCAGAGGTTGGGATCGATGGTCGTCGCCTCGCGGAGCAGCGCAATGGCGCGCGGCTGCGAGCGTGGGTCGCGCGCCGCGGTGACCCCCTCGACCATGCGCTGCACCGCGATGGGATTCGCCGGCGGCAGACCCTTCTCGGCGACCTTGACGGCCGGCCCCTTGCTTCCCCCGCCACACGCCGCGACCGCGAGGACCAGGAGGGAGAGACCGCCAAGCCGCCAAGCTGCCAAGCGAGAGCTGGGCGCGCCGCGCGCGGCGCCGAGAGCCGCGCGCGCGATCGTCTCGTCGCGCCGCGCGAAGCGCGCCAAAATTCTCGCTTGGCGAACTTGGCGGCTCGGCGGTCTCGCTCTCGGGTCGATCACTTGGTGCCCTTCTTCTTCGGGGCGGGCTTCGCGGCCGGGGGCGGCGCTTCCACGGGCGCGGCGGTCGACGTGTCGTCGTCGGGGACGAGCGAGTTGCCGCTGCTGCTCGTCGGCTTCGTCGACGGCTTCGTGGCGGGTGCCGCCAGCGCGGGCTTCGCGGCTGCTGCAGGGGATGCCAGCGCTGCTTTTTCGCCGCCACGACGCGGCGAATCGATCAGCGGCGGGAGCGGCATCGGGCCCTGTGAGCGGATGTCGAACCCCGTCTCCTTGAACGGCGGATAGAGCTCCGCGTTCAGGCGACCGAGCGCCTCGCGCATCTTCGCCGTCCACTGGTTGTAGATCCCGAGCTCGATCGCCTTCTTCCAGCCGTTCTCGTACGCGTCGAGGCTTCGCTCCTCGATCGGCACGACGAACTCGTCGATCTGCGTCTGGTACTGCTCCTTGTCCGCGCCTTCGAGCCCCGACGGCGGCGGCGCGTCCTTCAGCGACTTGCTGAACGTCTCGTACGTGCGACCGATCTGGTAAAGCGCCGCGGTCGTCCACTCGGCGACGCCCAGCGACACGACGTCGAGGAACACCGAGGAGGCCTGCTTCAGCAGCTCGGCCTTCTGCTTGAGCCGCCCCGACAGCTGCTTCACGTCGCCCGCGATCTGGATCTTGTCGAACCTCTCGAGGACGCGCTCGCCCTCCATGTACCGCGCATGCGCGGCCGCGTACTTGCCCTCGGGACCGAGGTCGTTCTTGCGATGCTTGCCGATGTCGACCGCGGCCTTGAGGGCCTCGTCGGCGCCGCGGTCGTCGCCGTTCTTCGCGAGCGCGGTGGCGAGCAGCACCCAGCCCTGCACGCGATGGTCCTGGTTCTTGGAGCGCGCGAGGTAGCGGCGATAAAGGTCGGCCGCCTCCTTGTTGCGCCCCGCGTTCTGGTGCGCCTTCCCCATCTGGAAGACCACCTCGTCGGCGTCGGCGGAGGTGCCGTACTGCGCGAGGAAGCGATTGCCGTTCGTGATCGCCTTGTCGTGCTCGCCCGTCGCGACGCGCAGCACCACGGCGTTGTACGCCGCGTCCTTGGCGTGCTCGTACTTCTGGTAGTTAGGGTGTTCGCGATCGGCGAGGCCCGCGATGGCCTCGTGGAACTCCGCCGACTCCGCGAACAGCCCCATCGACTGGAACGTCGCCGCGGCGATCCACGCGCCGTGCGGCGACTCGGGCCTCGTCGCGTAGGCCTTGCCGGTGACGAGCTTGGCGCCTTCCTTCAGCGTCTCGGTATCGCCGGCCTTCTGCGCCTCGAGCTCCGCGTTCACGCACGCCTGCGCAGCGCGCGGGTCGCTGGGGAACTCCTTCGCGGCGCGCAAGTAGGCGCGCGCGGCGTCGCCGTGCTCGCCCGCCGCGGCCTTCTGCTCGCCCTGCTTGAACACCGCTTGCACGATCAGCGTGTCGAGCTTCTTCTGGTTCGTCTCGCTCGAGAACGCGGGCGCGCTCTTGAGGCGCCGCGCCCAGGTCTCGATGTTCTCGTAGTTCTTCGCGCGATTGAACGAGTCGAGGATCAGCTCGCCGGCCGCCAGCGCGTACTGGCTGCGCGGGAACTTCTCGAGCAGCGAGCCCCAGATCTTCACCGCGGAGTCATAGACGCCGTAGTCGTAGTACTGCCGTCCCTGGCGGAAGAAGAGCTCGGGCAGCGCGGGGTCGTTCGGGTAGAGCTGCGCGTAGAGCTCGAGGGCCTCGGCGAACTTCTTGTCGGCCTCGGTCTCCTGAAATGCGCTTCCCTGGGGCTGTTTCTTGCGCGCCTCGAGCTCGCCGAAGCGCACGCGCTCCAGCGCGGCGATGGCGTTGTAGATCGCGTCGTGCCGCTGCGTCTTCAGCGGCTCCTTGAGCGCGTCGTCCTTCGGCATGGAGCGCGCAGCGGCCATGTACTGGGTCGCCGCGTCGTTCCCGCGGTCGAGGTGGTGGAAGTAGATCTCGCCCAGGTAGTAGTGGATCTGGAACGCGTTCTTCTCGCCCTCGAACTTCGAGAGGTAGACGACGTAGAGGCCCGCCGCACCCTCGAACTCCGCCTTGCTGGTCCTGTCCTTCTGGGCCTTCGCGTGCAGCTGGAGCGCGTGCTCCTTGAGCTGCTTCTCGACGTCCGCGGTCTGGCGCGTGACGACCGCGGGATCGCCCTGCGTCTTCGCCCAGGCCGAGCCGGTGATGTAACCGCTCACCGCGCGCTCGTAGGTGGCGCGCAGCTTCGGCCAGTCCTCGATGGCGTTGTAGCCCTGCGCGATCTGCAGCACCCAGCCGCCGGCCTCGGAGCTCGCCGGCTCGAGCTTGAGGAGCAGCTCGTAGGCCTCGATCCCGCGGTCGTAGTGCGCCTGGTCGTAGAACTGCACCGCGAGCGCGCGCACCACCTTGCCGGCGAAGCGATCGCCGCCGATCTTCGTGAGGAAGCCGTAGACGTCCTGCGCGGTGTTCTTCTCGTCCTCGGTGAAGACCTCGACGAGGTACTTCAGCGCCTCCGCCTGGAGCTCGTCGAGCTGCTTGCGCTGCGCGGCGTTGGTCCTGGCTCCACCTGCGGGCGCATCGCTGACCTCGAAGACGCTGACGAAGCGCTTCGCCGCCTCCTCGCTGCGCCCGAGACGCCACATGCACCACGCGCTCTTGAACAGCGCCAGACCATAGAGATCGCTGTTCTTGTACTTGAGTACCTCCTCGTACTCGACGAGCGCCCCCGCGTAGTCGTACCTGCCGTTGAAGAGCGACTCGGCGCGCGCCATGTGCGCGTCGGCCACGAACCGCGAGCGCGGGAAGTCCTTGAGGATGCGGTTGAAGCGATCGATCGCCTCGTCCTGCTTGCCTTGCTCGTAGGCGAGGAAGCCGTCGACGTAGAGCGCCAGGTCGTACTGGCTGAACCACGGGTAGTCCTTGAGGACCCGCGCAAACAGATCACGCGACGGCTGGAAATTGGGGTCGATGGAGGGCCCACGCTGATCGAC
>JAYTHX010000314.1:0-31253 GCA_043732195.1 Polyangiaceae bacterium | reverse complement strand
GTCACCACGAGCACCGAGGAAAGGCCGACGGAAAGGGGTGATCGCATATTCGCGGGCGGCGTAGCACACGCTCGTACATCGCGCCCGCGCGCGCCGGTTTATCGGCAGGACGCCGGCCGCGCGACGCGCCTCCGGCGGAATCTTGCGGACGCCGCTTTACAGCGTACAACTGTGCGTCGTGAAGAAGATCTTCCCGCTCATGTCGCTCGCTGCGCTCGCCCTCCTCCCTCTCCTCGCCTGCGCGAACGGTGAAACGGACGCAACGACCACGGACGACGTCTCGTTCAGCAGCACAGCCGAGGCCGGGCCGGAGACGTCCGTGCGCTTGCCTCCTCGCGGCGGAGACGATGCAGCGACGGCTCCGCACGACGCCGGCACGACCGGCGACGGCGATGCGGCCGTGGACGCCTCGGTCGACGCGACGACGGACGCGAAGCCCGCCGTCGATGCGGCGGTGACCGGTGCGTGCCCGTCCGGCTACACGCAGCTCGGCGCGTACGCCACGTGGTACGGCAAGGTGAACGTCCATCGCGCGACCGGCGGCACGTGGCTCGTAGACACGGACTGCAGCTCCGGCGCGGACGTGAACACGGTCGCGTACTGCAAGAAGTTCTGGCCCGCATCGATCATGCAAGTTCAGCTCGCGGCCGTGTCGTCCGACCCGAAGCCCTTCACGTCCGGCGGCGGCAGCGCCCCCGCGTGCGGCGGACTGGCGCTGTCGGCGGGCCAGCTGGAGATGGCGTGCTGCGCACCGTGAGCGAGCTCACGTGCAGATTTCGCGCGTGACACATCCGCGCTGCGCGTTCCCCTGATCCGTCGCGTTTTCGAATCCCGCGGTCCATCGTGGTGGGTGCCTGCGGCTCTCGAACCGCTTGGGTCGCGAGCTTCCACACCCGCATGCGTCTACGGCTCGACGGGTTTCGGGGAGCCCGAAGGACCATCCGCGGCTGGCGACGCGGGTCGGAGCGGCACGCGCGAGAGGAGGAGATAACGGCACCACGCGACGTCGCTCACGCGGACGGCGTCCGGCGAAGCGGGCGGTCCGGCAGTGACCTCGCAGTCCTCGACGTATCCGGCTCGCTGGCCGCACCCGTCGATCAAGAAGCGGAGCACGGTGTTCTGATCGTAGCGGGGGATCATGGTCGCTTCGACGTGCAACTCGCCCACGGGGCAGCCGAGGTCGCGTGACGCCGCGCGGAGCGCCGCATCGGAGTCCGGGTGTTGTCCTGTTCCCGCGTACACCCTCGCGGGCGGAAGACGGCCTCCGCATCCGGTAAGGCCGGCGCCGAGCAGGACCCCCACGTGAACGAGGGAGCGCAAACGGTCGCGCGCGTCGCGTCGTTGGAGGGGTTCGCGCCAGGCTCTTGCGGGCATTCGTCGATGCTACGTCCCTTCCGTCTGATCATGACCAGGCTTCCGTGGACACCCCAACAGGCGCGCTGCACTTCGACGGGGTGAGCTGGACGAAGCTCACCGGCGAGGACGGAATGCCGACCGCGGACATCCACGACGTAGCCGCCACCAGCGACGGGACACTTTACGTGACGTCACGAGGTTCTCTGTACGTGCGTCGGAATTGACCGCGCGTTGAGCTCGGCGCGGTCGTACGCAGTCAGCTTGTCGCGAGCAGGTGCTACGTGACTCGCGTCGGCCGCCATCGCCAAGATGCTCGCCGCGCTCCGACGCCCCCGCGCCCCGCCCGCGGCTGCCTGAGCCTCACCGACAGACCGCGCGACACGTCGCGCCTTGGCGCTGCTGCGTCGCGCGCACGCCACGCAAGGAAGATTAGGAGCCGCCATCCGCCGTCCTCATCGAGCCCGACGCCAAGAAACGTCACTGGCAAGTGGGGCACCACGCTCCACCCGGAGACGTGGATCATCGACAAGAATGGCATCCTGCGCGCGCGTTTCGACGGCGCACGCGAGTGTTCGAACGCGAACGTCGTGCAGTACGTCGGTCAGATCCGCACGATCGAGGAGACGTTCCGCGACATCAATGACAACCACTTCGGTATGGGCTTGTCGGCCACGAACATCACGTAGCGCCGACCGTCGCGACAGGTTGCTCTTCATCTCGGCCATCGCCCAGGCCTTGCTCACGCGGCTCGGGGCAGCGGGCGAGGTCTGCGGACTCGACCGCATCCTGAAGACGAACACCGTCAAGACATCGAACGATGTCGCTCTCCAATCAAGGTTCGTACTGGTATCGCGCGATTCCCAACATGCGCGAGGAGCGTCTCCGACCGCTGATGGAAGCGTTCGGGAAGATCGTCTCGGATGATGCAGCGTTCAAGGGAACCTGCGGCGTCATATGAGGGGTTGGCTCAGGGGCAGCGGACCGGACAACTCTTCTGACACTTCTGACACTGGGGGCGGATGGATCATCCGCCGCCGCGACGAGCGCCGCCGGAGCGGATCAAACGGGCGAGCTCTGCCGACGCATGACGCGATGCGCGAGCTCAGGACTGCGGCCTGGCCGCGCTCTACGAGGGCCCGCACGTTGCAGGCGCTGACGACCATGAACATCATCACTCGCGGGTCGGGCCAGCCGCTCCTCTTGATTCACGGGATCGGGGGGAGCTGGCGCTCGTGGGACCCCATCCTCGATGGGCTCGCCAGCGAGCGCGAAGTGATCGCCGTCAATCTGCCTGGCTTCGGCGAAAGCGCGGCGCTGCATGGGCCGACCACGATCGGTACGCTCGCTGATTCCGTCGAGGCGTTCATGCAGGCGCATGGTCTCTGGGGCGTCGACGCCGTCGGGAGCTCGATGGGAGCGCGCCTCGTGCTGGAGCTCGCGCGGCGTGGAGGAATGGGCGCGGTGGTAGCGCTGGATCCCGGTGGCTTCTGGCGCGGCTGGGAGCGATACGCATTTTACGGGTCGATCGCCGTGTCCGTCCGCCTCATACGTGCGCTTCAGCCCGTCATGCCCTTCTTCACCCATCATGCACTGACCCGCGCGCTCTTGTTCGCCCAGCTCTCAGCCCATTCCACGCGCCTGCCGCAGCGAGTCATCCTGAACGAGATGCGCGCGTACGCGGCTTCGCCCGTCTTCGACGAGCTTCTTCGCGACCTCGCATTTGGTGAGGAGCAGAAAGGGGCGCCCGCCGGCAGCCTTGAAGCTCCCTTGGTGATCGGCTGGGGCCGCCGCGATCGCGTCTGCCTGCCGCGCCAAGCCGCGCGCGCGCTTGCGCTCTTCCCGGATGCTCGCCTCCACTGGTTCGACGACTGCGGGCATTTCCCTCACTGGGACCGTCCCGGCGAAACGATCAACATCATCCTCGACGCGACGCGGCCACGACCGTCGCAGCGCGTTCTGCGCACGCCACGCGCCGTGGCATCTTCACCTCGAACGTGACGGTACCCCTCGCTCCTCGACTGGATGATCGGCGGCGCTGCGCTCGTGCTCGCGCCGGTAGCGTGCAGGTGAGCTGAAGGCCACGGCAGCTCGAACGGTCCCACGTCGGCGGGCGTGCCGCGCGGCTCCCCTTCGCGATCGAGCGACTCCGACGGCAGCATCGCCGCCACCACGACGGTCCCGACCGGGCCGAGGCGCTCAGAGGCGCTGCTCGGAGAGGATCTTCGTGGCGACCACGCGCATCGCCACGCCCGGCTCGCAGCCGCCCCCGAGGCCGATGCCCCCGGCGCCCACCGCCATGCCGACGCCGCAGCTGCGCGTGCGGTAGCCGATCGACGCTGAGGGCAGCTCGATCTCCACGTGCTCCTTCGTCTCGGTCACGCCGCCCGCCGAGGCGTGCGCCCCGAGACCTTGCTTGTCATCGGGGGTCGGCCGGCCGCCGCCGGGAAATTGCTCGCTCGCGTCGACCTTGACGGTCACGAGCACGCCGTTGCCCTTCAGCGCGTTGCGCCACGCCACGCCCAGCAACGTGTTCCGCACCGCCTGACCGAGGCTCTCCCACCGCTCGCGGTCGCTGCTGGCGGCGACCACCGACACCTTCACGCTGCCGTCCGTCTTCAGCGCGACGGCGAAGGTGGCCGTGCCGAACGTCGGTGCGTCGGGGGTCCTCGCCGCGAGATCCACGGCGCTGCGAACCGGCCCGCCATGACCGAGCCCGAGCGCGACGTCCGCAGCGTCGAGCGCCTCGACGAGCCCGCCCGTCGACGAGGCGGGTCGCGGCCCGGCGCGCTCCGGAGGCGCCTCGACCGCGCCCGATGCGAGGCCGGCGCGGTTCTTCAGCCCGAGGTCCACGCCGGCGGTCGGTCGGAACGTCCACGCGCCAGCGCCGGTGGTCTCGAGGGCGGCCGCACCGGCGCCGCGGCTCGCCTCGGCGATCGCGCCCGGCGCGGGGGCGGCGCTGCGCTCGGCGCGGAGCGGCACGCCGGCCACGCGCTCGCGCGGCGGCGTGAGCGAGGCCTCGCGCGCGTCGGGCTCCGGCTCGAGCTCGGGCGCAGCCGGGAGCGCGGCTTCCTCGACGAGGTCGATCGCGCGCTCGGGCCGCGACGCCCAAGCGCTGTCGTGCGGCGCCGGCAGGGCGCGCACGACGACCGCGGCTCCCACGCGCACGACGACCGCGGCTCCCACGAGCACGTGCGCGGCGAGGGCGGCGGCGAGCGGCCATGCGGCGCGCCCTCTCGCCCTCCACGCTGGCCGACCGCGCCCCACCAGGATTTGGTAGCACGGGACGTCGGCGCCATTCAGGCGCCCGACGCCGCGCCGCGCGCGATCACACGCGATCACGCGCGATCACGCTGAAGCGGACGCGCCCTTGCTCTTCTTGCCGGCCTTCTTGCCGCCCTTGTCCTTCTTCGCCTTGCCGCCGGCGCCGCCGTCGTTCGTGCCGGCGCCGCCGTTGGCGCCGTGGCCGTTCGCATGGCCGTTCGCCTTCGAAGACGACAGCTCGATCTTCGTGCCCTTCCCCTTGCCGCCGAGGAGGTCGGCAGCCATGACGGCCGCGCGATTGACCTTCTCCCACGAGAACTCGGAGCGGCCGAAGTGACCGTACGCCGAGGTCGCGTGATACAGCGGCGCGAGGAGGCCGAGCTCGTCGATGAGCGCCTTGGGGCGCATGTCGAAGTGGCTCTCGACGTACGCTTGGAGCTTCTCGTCCGAGACCTTGCCGGTGCCGAACGTGTTGACGTAGATGCCGACGGGCTTCGCGACGCCGATCGCGTACGCGACCTGCACCTCGCAGCGCTTGGCGAGGCCGGCGGCGACGATGTTCTTCGCGACGAAGCGCGCGTAGTAGCAGGCCGAGCGATCGACCTTCGACGGGTCCTTGCCGCTGAAGGCGCCGCCGCCGTGACGGCCCATGCCACCGTAGGTATCGACGATGATCTTGCGGCCGGTGAGGCCACAGTCGCCCTGCGGTCCGCCGACGACGAAGCGCCCGGTCGGGTTGATGTGCAGCTTCGTGTTCTTGTCGATGAGCTTCTTGGGCATCACCTTCTCGATCACGAGCTCGATGATGGCCTCGCGGAGCGCCTTGTACTTCACGCTCTCGTCGTGCTGCGTGGAGACGACGATCGCGTCGCAACGGACCGGCACGTCGTTCTCGTACTCGAGCGTGACCTGGGTCTTGCCGTCGGGGCGGAGGAAGTTGACCTTGCCGCTCTTGCGGATGGCCGCGAGCTGACGCGCGAGCTGATGCGCGTAGTCGATCGGGGCGGGCATCAGGTTCGGGGTCTCGTCGGTCGCGTAACCGAACATGAGGCCCTGGTCGCCGGCGCCCTGCTCCTTGTGCAGGCCCTCGCCCTCGGTGACGCCCTGCGAGATGTCCGGGCTCTGCTTCTCGACCGCGCAGAGGACCGCGCACGTGTTGCCGTCGAAGCCGATCGCCGAGTCGTTGTAGCCAATCTCGAGCACCGCGCGGCGCACGATGGTCGGCACGTCGATGGTGGCGGTGGTGGTGATCTCACCGGCCACGACCATCATGCCCGTCTTCGCGAGCGACTCGCACGCGACGCGCGCCTTCGGGTCCTGCGCCAAGATGGCGTCGAGGATCGCGTCGGAGACGGCATCGCAAAGCTTGTCC
This sequence comes from Polyangiaceae bacterium, assembly GCA_043732195.1. Lineage (GTDB taxonomy): Bacteria > Myxococcota_A > Polyangia > Polyangiales > Polyangiaceae > Labilithrix. Next base: position 25,264 of record JAYTHX010000314.1, on the reverse strand, counting down.
GGGTGCCCTTCGGTGACCGATTCCGACGTGAACTGGTAACGTGCCATTCGCGACTCCTGAGGAAGATTTCGAGAGGACCGCATAGCGCGCCCTGAGGTCGGAGCAAAGCCCTATCCGCCCCGGATCCTGGGCGAAACCGCGCCGGATCGCGCCGAGCACGACCTTGCGCAGCTCTCTCCCATCACGGGTGACGGCGCTAGGGCTTCTTGTCGTCCGAGAGGCGCGGCGCGACCACGCTCGGGCGCACCGCGAGATCGACCTCGGCGCCCGGCAGAGCGGCGATCGCGAGCGTCGCCACGGGCTCGAAGACGAGCGGCGAGGTGGGCCCGCCCACCTGATCGTAGAAACGCGCGGTCACCTTGTTCATGCGCTCGGGACCGAGCTCCTCCCAGACATTGCGCCAGGTTCGGCCCTCGCGGATGGCGGACACGAAGTCCTCCGCGGTCGCGAACGTGACCGAGTGCCGGAGCGTGGTGTGGCGGACCAGCGCGAGGCCGCCGTCCTCGAAGGTGCGGGCGAACGAATCGCGGTCGGCCTCGATGCGCGGCGGCTTCGCCTCGGCGTCCGGCTCGAGCTCGCGGAGCGCGCGCGCGAGGATCTCGAACGGGTCCGCCGGGTCGGGCGGCCCGAACGTGAGCGCTCCGACCTTGCCGTGCGGCGCGAGCGACGCGGCCCAGGCCTTCAGGACGGCCGGGCGATCCTTGACCGTCCACAGGCCGAAGGCGCAGATGACCGCGTTCCAGTTGCCGTCACCGACGTCTCCGGGCTCTGCGCGCTCGCAAGACACTGCCGGGAAGCCCGCCTTCTTCACCTGCTCGTCGCAGATCGCGATGAGCTCGGCGCTCGGGTCGGTCGCGCGAACTCGCCCCGTGTCACCGACGGCACGCGCCACCGCGAGCACCTCGGCGCCGGGCCCGCAGCGCGCGACGAGCACGCGCTGTCCCTCCATGAGCGCGAGCTCGCGGACGAGGTCGAGGTGGTACGGCACGAACCGCGGCACCCACTCCTCGATATAGCGCTTGGCAGCTCGGTCGAACGGCGTGGCCATCGGCGCGGAGCATAGCCGACATTCCGGAGCCGCGGCGAGGGCGCTGTCGCGCCGCCAGGCCACGCATCAGATCCAGGAGCGCGACGTCGTCGCCGCGATGCGATCGGACTCCTCGCGCTCGAACGCCGCCGGGTCGGTGTCGACGAGGTGCGTGAAGTAGCCGCCGCGCAGCTTCACCGCCTCCGCGTAGCCGAGCCCGCCGAGAATACTTCCACATACGTAGCCGTATGTGGGGAGCGTCGACCGACGTTTTCCAGGCGTGGGCTGACACTCACGCGAGGGTCGTCTAAGGTGACGTCCCGCATGACCGAGCCCGCGCTCCGCAAGACCTCGCTGTACGACCGACACGTGAAGGCGGGCGCTCGCATCGTCCCCTTCACTGGCTTCGAGATGCCCGTGCAATACGCGGGCATCGTCGACGAGCACCAGGCGGTGCGCACCGCCGCCGGCCTTTTCGACGTCTCGCACATGGGCGAGCTCGAGCTGCGGGGCGAGTTCGCGGCGCAGGTCGTCGACTACCTGATCACGAACGACGCGACGAAGCTGGTCGACGGCCAGGCGCTCTACACGTGCGCCTGCAACGAGCAGGGCACCATCCTCGACGACCTCATCATCTACCGCGCCGCGCAGGATCGCTGGCTCATCGTCTGCAACGCGTCGAACCACGACAAGATGAAGGCGGTGTTCCAGAAGGCCGCCGAGAACCACTGCGAGTTCGAGGACCGCACCGAGGCGACGGCGCTCATCGCGCTGCAGGGCCCGAAGGCGTTCGAGATCCTCGCGCTCGCCGGCAGCGACGCGGCGAAGCTCTCCCAGCTGAAGTCGTTCCACTTCCGCGACGCGGTGATCGCGAACGTCCGCTGCACGGCGGCGCGCACCGGCTACACCGGCGAGGACGGCGTCGAGATCTTCTGCGCCTGGGACGACGCGCCCGCGCTCTGGGACCAGCTCCTCGAGCTCGGCCGGCCGCTCGGCCTCAAGCCCGCCGGCCTGGGCGCGCGAGACACGCTGCGCCTCGAGTCGCGCCTCTCGCTCTACGGCAACGACATCGACGAGACGACCAACCCGCTCGAGGCCGGCCTCGGCTGGGTGACGAAGCTCGACAAGCCGATGTTCGTGGGCAAGGCGGCGCTCGAGGAGATCAAGAGCAAGCCGCTCGCGCGGAAGCTCGTGGGCTTCGAGGTCACCGGCCGCGGCATCGCCCGCCACGGCTATCCGCTGCGCGATCTCGACGGCCTCGAGGTCGGCATCTGCACGAGCGGCAGCCCCGGCCCCACCGTCGGCAAGAACATCGGCCTCGGCTACCTGCCCGCGGCGATGACCGCGATCGGCACGAAATTCTTCGTCGACTGCCGCGGCAAGAACATCGAGGCAGTCGTCGTGAAGACCCCCTTCTACAAGCGAAGCTGAGAGAGAGAAGAACCAGTCATGAGCATCCCAGCGGGCCTGAAGTACACGAAGGATCACGAGTGGACGAAGGTGGAGGGCAACCGCGTCACCATCGGCATCACCGCGTTCGCGGTCGAGCAGCTCGGTGACATCACGCTCGTGAACCTCGACGTGAAGGTCGGGGACGAGATCGCGGCCGGCAAGGCGTTCGGCACCATCGAGAGCGTCAAGACGCTCAGCGATCTCTTCGCCCCCCTCAGCGGCAAGATCGTCGACATCAACAAGGAGCTCGATGCGAAGCCCGAGCTCGTGAACGAGGACGCCTACGGCAAGGGCTGGATGGTCGTCATCGAGGCCGCGGACGCGCAGGCAGCGGACGCGCTGCTCGACGAGAAGGCGTACGCGGAGCACGTCAAGGCGTCCGCCCACTAGGCCTGAGCCGGCCTCCGAGGCGCCACGCGCCTCGGAGGAGACCGTGCAGCCCGAGCGTCGCCACCACGAGGATCAGCGGATCGTACGGCACGCGGTAGCGAGCCTCGCCGAGGTAGATCGCGGCCACGATGAGGATGGTCAGGAGGTGCGCGCCGATCAGCAGCGCGCCGAAGCGATGCCGCCGCATGAAGAGCAGGCCCACCACGGCGAGCGCGAGCACCGGCAGGACCGCGATGGCAAAGCCCTGCTGGAGGCGATGCCGGAACCGGAAGCGCCGGAAGTCGTCCTCGGGCCACGGGAGGCTGCGCACCGCGAGCAGCTCGACATTGTCGATCATGCGCGCGAGACGCGCCATCGGCGCTACGCCGCGCAGGCGATCCTTGCGGATCGCGGCGAGGAGCTTGGTGTCGTAGACGAAGCCGTTCACGAAGACGCGGTCCTCGGGCTTCACCGGCTGCTTCGTCGAGGGAGCGACCCACCACGTCCACGGTGAGCCGTCGGGCGCGATCCACGCCGCCTCGATCTTGCCCACGCTCGTCTCGCCGAAGAGGCGCTGCGCGGCCTCGTTGCTCGCGATGAGCCCCCAGTGCCCGTCGAGCGCGTGGAAGCGCCGCATGCTGAAGCCCATCGTGACGATCAGCGGCACGAGCAGCGGCAGCGCGAAGCGCACGATGCCGCCCGGTGGCCGCGCCTTCGGATGGCGGAGCCACACCACGACCAGCACGAGGCCCACGATGCCGAGCGTCATCAGGATCTGCGGCCGCACCGCGAAGGCCACCGCGAGGCAGAGCCCCGCGCCGAGGCTGCCCGAGCGGCCCTCGAAGCGCCGCATCAGGAAGAGCGTGACGAGCGTCAGCGCGCTCGAGAACCAGATCTCCGACGAGAAGAAGCCGGAGAACACGACGTGCGGATGCCAGAGCGCCACGGCGAGCCCCACGACGAAGATCGCGAGGCGCGACGTGACGAAGCGCGCCGCGATGAGCACCGCGCAGGGCGCCACGATCGCGCCCACCAGCGCATGCACGATGCCGATGCTCGTGGGATCACCGCGACCAAACGCCTTCAGCTCGCCCGCGACGAGGAAGTGCGTGCCCCAGGGCCACATCAGGAGGATGCGCGGCTCGGTGGGCGTGGTGCCCGCGAGCAGCGCTTCCGCGCGCGACACGTACCCGCCCATGTCCGAGTACACCGCCGTCAGCGGCGACTGCACCCGCAACGTCCAGTACGCGCGCGCGACGAAGGCCACCACGAACACGAACAGCGCGGTCAGCCGCCGCGAGACGGCGGGGACGAGCGGCCGGTGCTGGCGACGTCGCACCCGACGTTTCTACCATGCGCGCCGGCCCGGGATAGACTGGCTCTCTGCATGAAGTCCCTCGACGTCCCGGGCTACGACGTGTGGGGCCTCCTCGGCGAAGGAGGCATGAGCGAGGTCTGGCTGGGCAAGCACCAGGGGCTCGCGGTCCCGGTCGTGATCAAGACGCTGCGCCCTTCCCTCCTCGAGTCGCAGGGCAACGTCGCGCTGGCCCGCGTACGCTCCGAGGCCCGGCTCATGGCACGCGTCGCGAGCCCGCGCATCGTGCGCGCGATGGACGCCGGACAGGTGGCGAAGACCGGCACGCCGTACCTCGTGCAGGAGTACGTCGACGGGCTCGACCTCGCGGAGCTCGATCGGCGGAGGCGCGCCTCGCTGGGCGTCGGCCTGCCGCTGTGGCTCGTGTGCCACGTGATGCGCGAGGTCGGCCTCGGCCTGCGCGCCGCGCACCAGGCAGGCGTCATCCATCGCGACCTCAAGCCGTCGAACGTGTTCGGCGCGCCCGAGACGGGCATTCGCCTCGGCGACTTCGGGATCGCGGTCGCCGCGAGCGACGCCGCAGCCCGCGACTCCTCGGGCACCTTGAAGTTCATGGCGCCCGAGCAGTTCCGCGGCGAGGAGATCGGGCGCTTCACCGACGTCTGGGGCGCCGGCGCCACCGCCTGCGATCTGCGCTACGGCCACGCGCCCTTCGACAGCGTCGGCGAGATCCTCGCCCCTGACAAGGCGCCGCGCCTGCCTGCGCCCACGTCCCCGGCCGAGGCGTACTTCCAGCAGCTCGTGCGCGCGATGCTCGAGAAGGACGTCCGCAAGCGGCCCGAGGACATGACCGCCCCGCTCCACCACTTCTCGATGCTGGGCCGCGCCCTCGAGCCGCCGCAGCCCACGGCCAGCCGCCTCGACAGCACGACCCTCTTGGTCGGCTCGGTGCGCGTGCACTTCAAGGTGGGCGACATCGCGCTCGCGCAGGCCGACGCCATCGTCTCGAGCGCGAACTTCGAGATGAAGATGCGGAGCGGCGTGGGCAACGCGCTGCGCGTGCACGGCGGCGACGCCATCGAGGAGGAGGCAACGAAGGGCGGCGAGCAGCCCCTCGGCATGTGCATCCGCACCGGCCCCGGCACCCTCCCCGTGAAGCACGTCTTCCACGCGGTCAGCGCGTGGAACGAGGTCTCGTGCGTGGGCCGCGCGTTTGCCCGCGCGCTGCTCCTGGCGGACGAGCACGGCTGCCACAAGGTCTCGGTGCCGGCGCTGGGTACGGGCGCGGCGCGCGTGGGCATCGAGATGTGCGCGAACGCGATGATGACGACGCTTCGGTGGCACGCGATGCTCGGTGGGATGCGCTGCCGGGAGATCACCGTCTGGCTCGACTCGGAGCCGAAGCGCCGCGTCTTCCAGGACGTCGCCGAGGAGACGTTCTCGCTCGGCGAGATGGGCCTGCTGCGCTCCATGGATCTGGGCCTCCCCGTCGACCCCGACGACTCGGTCCCCTCCCCCGAGGGCGCCACGTTCCTCGACCCACGCATGTCGACGACGGGCAACGAGAGCTGACGCAGCGAGCGCGGACCGCTCGGCGCTATTCGGTCTCGACGCGGTTGCGGCCCGCGCGCTTCGCGCGGTAGAGCGCGGCGTCGGCACGAGCCATCACGCTGTCGGCGTTGTAGGCGTTGCGGTCGTCCGCGGCGGCAACGCCCGCGCTGAACGTCACATGGCGCGGCTCGTTCTTCGGCCCGAGCGGGATCGGCTTCGCAGCGAGGTTCGCCCGGAGGCGGTTCGCGACGACGCGCGCCGCCATGCCCGTCGTCCCCCGCAGGAGGAGCACGAACTCCTCGCCGCCATAGCGGCAAGGCACGTCGTCCTCGCGGAGCTGGGCCTGCGCGACCTCGGCGACGTGACGGAGCACGCGATCGCCGTCCTCGTGACCGTAGGTGTCGTTGACCAGCTTGAAGTGATCGAGATCGAGCATCACGATCGCGAAGGGTCGGCGGTGGCGCTTCGCGTGCGCGCACTCCTCCTTGAGGCGCCGCTCGAAGTAGCGCCGGTTGAAGAGCCCGGTGAGCGCATCGTGCGCGGCGTTGTCGAGCGCGAAACGCAGCTTGCTCTTCAGCTCGCGCTCGGAGCGCGAGCGCTCGCATACCAGCCGGACCTTCGCGCACAGCAGCATGCCGGAGAGCGGCTTCGTCAGGTGATCGCTGACGCCCTGCTCGATCATCTTCATGAGGTCGGCCTCGGAAGGATGACCGTCCGTGAGGAGCAGGACCGGGATCGAGGCGGTCTCGGGGTCGGCGCGCAGCTTCCGCAGCACGTCCCAGGTGTCGCTCCCGGGCATCGTGAGGTCGAGGAGGATGCAGTCGAGCGTCGCCGCCTTCTCGACCGCGACCTCGATCGCGCGCGCGCCACCCTCCGCCTGCACGACACGCATGGCGAGGTTCGACATGTGATGGATGACGGCCTTGCGGGTCGCCTCGTCGTCGTCCACCACGAGGATCTCACCCGGCGCCACGGGGGCGATCGAAATGAGCGAGTCCCCGACGCTCATGGAGGGGATTGTACTCCATCCTGCCGGCCGGTGACCACGAGCACTGCACCGACCAGGATCAACGCGCCCCCGGCCAGCGCCAGGGCCCCCACCCGCTGGTCCAGCACCGCCGCCGCGAGGACCACGGCGACAAACGGCTCGAGCAGCGTCAGCACCGACGCCTGGCTCGCCGGGATGCGCCGCAGGCCCCAGACGAACAGCAGCCCGCCGAGCGCTCCCGGGCCGAGCGCGCCGCCCAGGACGACCCACAGCGCGTCGCGCGAGACGCGTGCGTACTGGTCGAGCGGGACCAGCGCGAAGAGCAGCGGCGTCGCGACGAGCCCGTGGAAGAACATGAGCTCGGCGCCGGAGAACGCCTTCACGAGGCGCTTGTTCACCATCACGTTCGACGCATAGAAGACCGCGCTCCCCGCGCCGAGCGCCGCGCCCACCACCTCGTTTCCCGCAAGGCTCGCGCCCCAGGGCTGGAGCATGAGCACGAGGCCGAGGAACGCCACGCCGACCGCCGCGAGCGTGCGTGAGCCGGCGCGCTCCTTCAAGATCAGCGGCGCGAGCAGGGCCACGAAGATCGGCGTCAGGTAGTGGGTGAGCACCGCGATCGCGACCGTCGTCCGCTGGTAAGCGGCGAAGAAGAGGATGACGTTGAGCGCATCGCTGACCCCGAGCCAGGCCACCCCCGCCCACTGCGCGCGCGTCGGCCGCGCATCGACGCGGTCGCGCAGCATCACCGGTAAGCTTGCGACCGTGAGCACCAGCATGAGCATCGCCGACTGGAGCGCGGCCGGCATCGGCGCCCGCTTCAGGATGAGTGGCCACGTGCCCCAGCTCATCGCCGCGATGGCCACGAGCGCGTAGCCGCCCGCGCGGCGAGACTCGGCGTCGCGGCTCACCTGGGGTCGGCGAGGCCCTTGAGCTTCGCGAGCGTGGTCAGCGCCTCGAGCGGCGTCATGCGGTCGAGGTCGAGCGCGCGCAGCATCTCGAGCGCGGGGCTCGGCGCGAGCGCAGCCGCCGGGTCGCCGCCCGCCGCCCCCGGGCCCACGCCGAACAGGCCGAGCTGGGGCGCCTTCCGGCCGCGCGCGGGCTTGCCGACGCCTGCCGGTGACGCCGCGCCGCGCTCGAGCGAGCCGAGGATGGCCTTCGCGCGCGCCAGCACCGGCTCCGGAAGCCCCGCCAGCCGCGCGCAGGCGACGCCGTAGCTCTGCGAAGCCGCGCCCTGCTGCACCTTGTGGAAGAAGACGATGTTCCCGGCGTGCTCGCGAGCGCTCACGCTGTGGTTCGCCGCCGACGTGCAGCTCGCGGTCAGGTCGGTGAGCTCGTGGTAATGAGTCGCGAAGAGCGCGCGGCAACCGACGACGTCGTGCAGGTGCTCCGCGACCGCCCACGCGATCGAGAGGCCGTCGTAGGTGCTCGTGCCGCGCCCGATCTCGTCGAGCACCACCAGCGAGCGGCGGGTCGCGCGCTTCAGGATGTTCGCGGTCTCCTTCATCTCCACCATGAAGGTGCTCTCGCCGCGCGCGAGGTTGTCGCTCGCGCCGACGCGCGTGAGCACGCGATCGACCACGCCGATCTTCGCGCGCCGCGCAGGGACGAACGACCCCGTCTGCGCCATGACCACCGCGAGCGCGATCTGTCGCATGAACGTCGACTTGCCGGCCATGTTCGGCCCCGTCACGATCCAGAGGCGCGAGCGATCCTCGGCGGGCACGGGCGCGGCATCGAGCAGGATGTCGTTGGGCACGAAGCGCCCCGCCGCGGCGAGGCGCTCCACCACGGGATGGCGCGCGTCCTCCAGGACCAGCTCGAACGAGTCGTCGACCTCGGGCCGCGTGTAGTCGTCGCGATGAGCGAGCTCGGCGAGCGCGCTCGAGACGTCGAGCATGCCGAGGCGCGCTGCGATCTCGCGCAGGCGCTCGGAGTGCACGCCGAAGCGCTTCACCAGCTCGGTGAAGAGCTCTGCCTCGCGCGAGGCCAGGCGATCCTCGGCGTGCGCGAGCTTGTCGGCGAGCGTGTCGAGCTCGTCGCACGTGAAGCGCTCGCCGGTCGCGATCGTCTGCTTGCGCTTCCAGATGCTGGGCGCCTTCGCCAGATGCGTGCGCGTGACCTCGATGTACCAGCCGAACACGCGCGTGTAGCGCAGCTTGAGGCTCGGGATCTGCGAGCCTTCCCGGAGGCGCCCCTCGAGCTCCACGATGAGGCGTTGGCCGTCGCGGGTGAGCGTGCGCGCCTCGTCGAGCTCGGCGTCGTAGCCGTCGCGGAAGACGCCGCCGTCGCTCGCGCGCAGCGGCGGCTCGTCGACGATCGCGCTCTGGAGCAAGGCATGAAGGTCCTCGGCGCGATCGAGGAAGCTCTGGCCCTTCTTCCGATCCGTGGTCGCGCTGACGCCGCCGAGCGCCTCGGCGACGCCCGGATCGCGGCACGCCTTCAGCGCGTCGTCGATGCCGGGCACCTCTCCGAGCGACGTACGCAGCGCGAGCAGCTCCCTCGGCCCGATCCGGTCGACCGCCACCTTGACGGCGAGGCGCTCGAGATCCGAGACCTTGTCGAGGCGCGCGCGGATCTCGGCGCGGAGGCCAGGTTGCGTCACGAACAGCTCCACGCCGTCGAGCCGGCGGCGGATCTCCGTCACGTCGGTGCGCGGCGCGAGGAGACGCCGCCGCAGCAGGCGCGCGCCCGGCGCGGTGCGCGTGAGGTCGATCTGCGTGAGCAGCGAGCCGGCGCCGCGCCCGGACTCGCCGTCCATCGTGCGTACGAGCTCGAGATGGCGCTGCGCCGCGTCGTCGAGGACGAGCGTGTCGCCCAGCTCGTAGGCCACGAGCCGGCTCAGGGGCAGCTTGCGCCCCGGCTCGCATTCGCGGGCCAGCGCCACGCAGCGCGCCGCGGCAAGCAGCGCGAGGTCGCTCGCGCCCGTCTTCCGCGCCTCGTCCTTGCCGAGCACCTCGTCGAGCGTGGCGTGCGCGGCGGCGAGGTCGGCGACGGCGCCTTCGACCTCGCGGACCGCCGATCGCGGCAACGCCGCTCGCACCGCCGCGATGATCTCCGCGGCGCCCGCGCCGCCCAGCACCTCGCGCGGATCGAGCCGCACCACCTCGGAGAGCGCGGCCGCTGCGCCGTCGGCCTCGCACGCGAGGAGCTCGCCGGTCGAGAAGTCGAGCGCGGCGATGCCTACGCGCCCGCTCGCGGCGTCGACCTCGATGGCGGAGAGGAACAGGTTCTTCTTCGCGTCGATGGCGCTGTCGTCGTACGCGATCGACGGCGTGGCCACGCGCACCACCGCGCGCGGCACGATGCCCTTCACGGTGGAGGGGTCGGCCATCTGCTCGCAGATGGCGACCTTGAAGCCCTGATCGAGGAGCCGCTGCACGTACGAGCTGCTCGCGTGGTGCGGAACACCGGCCATCGGAATGGCATCGGGCGAGCCCTTGTTCCGGCTCGTCAGCGTGAGCTCGAGCGCCCTCGCGGCGACCACGGCGTCGTCGAAGAACAGCTCATAGAAGTCACCCATCCTGAAGAACAGGAGGGCATCGGGGTGCGCCGCCTTGGCGGCGAGATACTGCCGCATGACCGGCGTATCCGCTCCGCTAGCCTTCGCGCGATCCGACGGCACGCCGGAGGTGTGTCAGAAGTACGGAGCGCGCGCAACCGTGACGGCCTGGAGGTCGATGAGGACGAGCCCCTGCGACGCGCCGTCGACCACGGCCATCTGACCGAGCGCATCCACGTAGCGCATCGACTGCGGGTTCACCGCGATCGACGAGCCGCCGAGCGTCACCGTGAGCGTGCGGAACTGACCGCGCGTCGTGAAGCCGTAGACCATGTCGCGCACGGGCTCCTTTCCGCTCGCGCCGCTCAGCATGACCGCCGAGAACATCGGGTTGCGCATCGCGACCGCGGCGCTCTTGTCGATGACCGGAACGGCGACACCGTTCACGAGCGTCGAGACGGGGAGGCCGCTCGGCAGCGTCGCGAGGCGACCGTTGAGGAGCGACTCGCGCGCATCGCACGACGCCACACAGCGCCCCGCGTTGTCGGTCGTGAGGTGACTGAAGAAGCCGAGCCCACCGCCGCCGCCCGGCGTGTGCGCGACCGCCGACCAGAGCTGCCCCGTGCGAACGCGGAAGCGGACCTGGTGGTGGAAGCAGCACTGCATCAGCTTCAGGTCCGATGCATTGGACGGGTCGGTGTAGACGACCTCGCGGTGCCCGCCCGCCGGCGTGTAGAAGCGGCCGAGGACGACGTGGTCGTCGTAGGCCTCGACGACCGGGAAGTCGCGCGTCGGCTTCTGATCGGCAGCGAGCGAGCCATACGTGCGGGCGCAGGCGTCGTGGCGCGTGGTGCCGCTCGCGGTCGCGAGCGGGCCTTCCCAGCACGCCTGGTCACCCTGCGATTGATCGAGGTCCCAGTACGCGTCGCTCACGTCGAGCAGGTCCTCGGTGAGCTGTACGTAGTCGGTCATCCAGCGCTCGGTGCCGGCCGGCAGCCCATAGGGCTTCTTGGTGGCGGCATCGGTGCCGCGCTTCGCGAGGTCGGCGTTGATGCTCTTCGTCCGCTCGATGCCGCGGGCCCAGTCCTCGACGCCCCTCGTGCAGAAGCGAGCCTGCGGCTGGTCGAGGATCAGCGACGCGTACTTGTCCTTCGTGACCACCGGCGCCGCGATGCCGTCGAAGCCCGGTATGGGCGCCTCGAAGCCGAGCAACCAGTCCTGGTCGACGTGGACCTGCGCCTCGTCGAGCGAGAAGCGAACGCTCAGGGCCGGCGTGTTCTCGCTGCCGTTGCCGACCTGCGGGAGGATGACGCCGTTGGAGCTCACGGTCGGCGTGCTGGCGATGCGCGGCAGCTGGTTGCCGGAGATCGAGTCGTCGGTGATGAGCACCTCGGAGCGCAGCGAGTGCGGCGCGCTCATCGGGAAGAACGCCTCGTTGGTCACCGCGCCGAGGGTCACTTTCGGCGCGTGGTACGGGTCCCGGTCGCCGTCGATGTTGGGCTGCGCGAGCGCCACGTCGGAGACGTCCGTCGACATGTCGATGGGCCGGCGGCACGGCGAGTCCCAGTCGTCGACGTTGATGGTGACGACCTGACCGGTGGCGAGCGTCGCGAACGCGAAGATGCCACGGAGGCGGCGCGGCCCGATGCTCTGCCCCGGATCGCCGATGTCGGCGCGGTAGTAGTAGCCGAGGTCCGAGCGACGATCGGCCTCGAGGTTCTTGTTCGGATTGCAGAGCAGACCCGAGGCCGCGCTCGACACGCGGACGCCCTCGATCTGCGCGAGCGGGACGTCGTGGCGCGCGAACGCGACGGCGACCACCGGCGAGTTGAACGCCACGCGATCGGCCGGCTGGAACGGGTTCAGCTCGGGGTGCGGGCGGAGCTGGGGCGTGCGCCGTGCGGTCGCGGGGTCGGTGACGTCGTAGATGATCAGCGAGCCGTCGATGGCGTCGACGGCGTACATGAAGCGCTTGTAGTCGCGCGTCGGCGGGGAGATCGCCAGGTCCTTGATGCGGACCGCGCGCGACGGATCGGCGAGGCTCGTGGCGAGGAAGGGCGCCAGCTCGCGCGGCGCGCTGGGCGTCGAGAGGTCGAGCACGTGGATGAACGGCGTGCCTTCGTCGGCGATGAAGACGGTCTGCTCGGTCCGCGCCATCGCGACGAGGCGCGGAGGGTCGAGCGGGCCCAGCTGGAGCGGCGTCGCGCCGGCGTCCTTCGACCCGACCACCTCGCAGCCCACGCCGCCGTCCGTGGGGGTCGGGGATCCGCCGTCCACGCCGGGCGCGCAGCACGGAGGGAGACCGCATCCCTCGGAGGGCGCGGGGCGCTTGCACGAGAGGTCGACGCCGCCGTCGACGTACTTCAGGCCGTCGTCCCACTTCTGGCCGGGCGTGAACGAGGTCGGGACCACGTCCGCGCCGACGAGCTCCACGGCCGAAACCACGAGCTCGGAGCACGGGCGGAGGCTGCCCGGCGCGAGGACCGGTCCGTCGAAGAGCGTCTGCGCGTCGCCGTCGCTAATGTCGGAGGCGTAGTCGAGCTTCGCGGGGTCCTTCGGGTCGGGCGGGAGGGCACCACGGCGGAACGGCCGCGGATCGAGGGTGAGGACCTTCGCGCTGTTGAGGCGGTCCCCGGGCAGCACCACCACGAGGTCGTACAGCTGGACGCCGGGATCGGCGCCCGCATCCGCGCCCGCGTCGCCACCGGCGATCGTGGTCTTGCGCGGGACGACGCTGATCGCGCCGGGATTCTGGGGCAGCGCGCACACCGGCCACGAGCCGACCGAGAGCGGCGACGGGTCACGCGGGAAGCCCGCGGTGTCGCCGAGGATGCGGCGCGTGGGGATCCCGTAGATTGCCGGCTTGTTCGTCTCGGCGGACGCGACGAAGACCATCTTGCCGTCGGGCGTCGCCGCGACGTCGGTGGGCAGCGCGCCGACCGGGATGAAGTTGATGCCCGGCGTGGCGCGGCTCTGATCGACGAGCAGACCGGCCGAGAGATCGACGACCGCGAGCTCGCCGCGCGTCGTCTGCGTGACGAACGCGAAGAGCTGCTTGTCGAAGGCCTCGCCGTCGAGCGTGCTCGGCGTGGGCTGGCACTCGTTCTGCGGGCGCCCGATGGGCTGGCGCGGATGGAACAGGTTGCTGGGCTCGCCCTGCGCGGGCGGGTCGTAGAGGCGGAGGCACGCGACATCCATGCGCTGCGCGCGCTCGAACGTGCGGACCGGCACGCTCGTGGGTGTCTGCGAGCAGGCGAACAGAATCGCGGCGAACGCGATGAAGAGCAGCGACCCGACGATCCCCAGCGTGAGCTTGCGGCGAGCGAACATCTCAGGAGCCCTTCGGGGTCGTCGGCTGCCCGAGCGTGAAGACGACGTGCTCGAAGGTCGGGGACCGCTCGGCGTTGTCGAGGTCGATGACCTGGATGAAGGAGTTGGTGAAGCTGGCGAGGTAGCCGAAGCGGTAGCGGCGGATGCCGTTGAACGAGTCGACGACCTTGTGCTCGGCGGCGTCCTCGAGGCTGAACGGGTCGAACGCCATCGCGAACGGGCCGAGGCCGGTGCGGATCACCGTCTCCACCTGCTCGGTGTCCGGGTTGTAGACGAAGATCGTCGCTGAATCGAAGCACACCGCGAACACGCGGAGCGCGAGCGCGCCGTCGGCCTCGACCACCGGCGCGAGATAGAGCCTCGAGGGCCCGGTGGAGAGCGGGATGCTCGTGTGGAGCTGTAGGCGATCGGGGTCGTAGCCGTTGTCCGCCGTGCTGCTTCCGCCCAGCTCGCCGACCAGCAACGACGCGGGCGATCGGTTCGCAACGAACACGCGGGCAGGCTTGCGCGCGCAGGCGAGGACGTCGGCGTCGAACTGGGCCTGGCTTCGGCCCTTCGACGGATCGACCGGGTTCTTGCGGACCTTCGCCTTGCAGGCAAGGCGCGGGGTGGGGTCGATGACGATCCCGCGCGAGTCAGCGCCGCCGGGCCCCACCGACGCGGAGAAGCTGCCCTCGCGGTCGAGGAACGGGCGCAGCTGGTTGGAGACGACGCCGTTCAGCTCGTCGGCGTACTGGCGGATCAGGCTGATCTCGGGGCGCGCGCGGCTCGTCTCCAGGAAGGCCGGCCGCGGGTACGGGACGGTTGTGCCGGTGAACGCGTCCCGGTCGTGCGGGATCGCGGCGACGGCAATGCCGCCGAACGGGACCTCTTCGAGCACGAACTGGAGCGAGGGCGGACGCGCTTCGCCGGCGTTCGTGTCGGTGCGGCGGAGGCCGGTATCGAAGAGGCTCGTCTTCGTCTCGTTCTGGTGAGTGACGATGATGGATCGGCCGTCCTGGCTCATCGCCATGCCGAACGGTTCGCCCGGCATCGCGATGTGACGCGTGTTCCCCAGCTCGTCGGGATTGGAGCCGGCCTGGTGGGCGCCGTCGCAGCGGCGCTCGCTGTCCTGACCGCACTGGAAGAGGAAGGGGCCGTAGGGCGTCTTCGGGTCGGTCGGCGCGATCGACGTCGCGCTGTCGCGCTCGACGCTCGCCCAGGTGACCGACGCGTTGCCGCGGACCGCCGAGAACAGGCGATCGACGTTGCGATCGCCGGCCAACTCGCCGGGCACGCTGAGCTCCAGGCTCGCGGGCGGAGGAGAGAGCAGCAGATCGGTCGCGAACGCGCCGATCACGGCGGTGTCGCGCACGTAGAACCTCGACTGCACGGGCGGCGCGCAGGTCTCACCGAGCGTGGTGGGCGTCGCCGACCCCGCCCTGCAATCGGTTCCCTTCGCGAGACGCTTGCTCTCGTCGATCAGCGGGATCTCGAGCGCGGAGGGATCCGCGATCAGCTTCACGGCGTGCTGGCGGATCAGCCCGAGGTCGTACGACTGGAAGGTGCCGCCGTTGTACTGAAGGTCGAAGTCCGAGTTGACCGCGTAGAGCGCCGTGCCCCCGGCCGAGACCTGGAGCCCGACGGGGTAGTACAGCTGATCGAGCGGGGGCGCGGTGCCGTCACCGGTGGAATAACAATCGGTCGTCGCGCCCGCGAGGACGACGAGACAGACGAGGATCGGCAGGGTTTTTGCGAGGCGGCGACCCATTCGGCGCGCAGCCTAGTGTGCGTGGTCCGCGGAACGCAAAAGGTTTCGCCGACCGCTGGAAATCACAGTTCCAGGATGATCACACCACGCTGGCCCTCCTCGGACTCCTCCCGCCGCTTGGGCGGCATGGGGGGAAAGGCGGAGGGCGACGGAGAGATAGGGAGCTCGAGCTGAGGCTGCTCGTACTGCTTCCGCTCTTGTTCTTGTTCGCGACGACGAATCTGCTCGATGATGAACGGAGGGAGCATCCAATCCTCCTGGTACGAGGCTAGCAATCGGTCCCGGTCGGTCAAGGGCACCGGCTCCGGCCCTGCCTCATGGCGTGATAGATTCGACAATAGCGATGGGCAAGCAACCGGCGCACGACAATCGCGCATGCGCTGCAAAGAGAGCGAGGCTGGCCGACCGCGTCATACGGACGAGCTCCGCGCTGGCGCGCCGCTGCGCCAGGCGCGTCCGCCTCGCCAAGCTGGCGGCACTGCTCGCGGTTCTGGTGCTGACGGTCGTGACGCGCGCGCGCGCTGCGCCCTTCGATCTCGCCGGAACCGACTGGGAGGGGTGCGGGGAGCTGGTACGTCTCGCACGCGCGGAGCTCGGTGGATCCCGCGTCGTCGTCACGAGCCAGATCGACTTCCACGAGCTGAAGCCCGACGACGGCCTCCTCCTTCTCTATCCAGAGAAGACCCTCGACGTCGACGAGCTCTCGAAGTTCATGCGCGCGGGCGGCCGCGTCGTGATGATGGACGACTTCGGTCGCGGCGACTCGCTGCTCCGGCACTTCGGGATGGAGCGCGTCGCGAGCCCGCGCCGTCCCGCCGAGTTCCTGCGGCGCAATCCGCAGCTCGCGCTCGCCGAGCCCGCGAGCGCGCATCCCGTCGTCAGCGACGTCTCGCGGGTCGTGACGAACCACCCGACCGGGCTCTCGCATCCCGATCTCTCGCCGGTGCTCAAGATCCGCGGCAACGGCGAGCCGGACGTCGTGGTCGCGGTCGCAGGCGCGGTCGGCCAGGGTCGTCTGCTCGCGGTCGGCGATCCGTCGATCGTGATGAACTCGATGCTGCGCTACGGCGGCAACAAGGCCTTCGCGCGCGGGCTCGTGCGCTACACCGTCGACCACGACTCGTGGGGCAAGCGGGGCGGGCGCCTCTTCATCGCGTCGGGGTCCTTCGATCAGACGGGGAGCTTCGGCGACGAGGAGAGCACCTTCGGCGACTGGATGCGCGCGCTGCGCGAGGCGCTGGAGGCGATGCGCCACGACGGCGTCCCTTCGTCGATCGCTTACGCGCTCGCCATCGCGCTCGGCCTCGCGCTCGTCGTCTGGGTCGGGTCGCGCGCGGGGCGCCTCCACAAGCCGGTCACGCCCCGCTTCGTCCGCAAGACGCCGTCGGTCGCGCAGGGCGGGGTCGCCGGCCACGCCGCGGTGATCGCGGCGCCGCAGACGTCACGCGTGCTGGCGGTCCTCGAGCTGAAGAGCGCGCTGGAGGAGCAGCTCACCGCGATCCTCGGGCTCCCCAAGGTGCCCGGCCACCAGGAGCTGCTCACGCAGGTCGCCGGGCGGCACCTGCTCGATGCGGAAGGGGTGCACAGCCTGCGCCGCCTTCTGCTACGAATGTCCAACGTCGAGACCATGGTCGTGTTCCAGCGCAGCGGAGGAATGGTGCAGCCGATCCGTGATCACGAGGTGGTGTCCATCGCCCGGACGGTGAAGGAGCTCCTCGCAGCGGCCGAGGCGCAGAACGCGCGCGGCAACCTGACGGCGCTCGTCCCCGAAGGAACCGCATGACGGCACCCATCGCCGGACCCACCCCCTCGCCGCGCGCGAGCCAGGAGATCGCCGCCGCCAAGGAGCGGATCGAGGAGCTCCGGCGCGAGGTCCAGAAGACGTACATCGGGTCGGCGCGCGCGCTCGACATGATGTTGGTGTCCCTCCTCGCGCGCGGCCACGTGCTGCTCGAGGGCGTGCCCGGCGTCGCGAAGACCACGCTGGTCAAGGCGTTCGCCACCGCGCTGGGCTGCTCGGCGCGGCGCATCCAGTTCACGCCCGATCTCCTGCCTGCCGACATCACCGGCACCTACGTGCTCTCCCCGCGCGACGGCACGTTCAGCCTGCGTGCCGGTCCGATCTTCGCGAACGTCGTCCTCGCCGACGAGATCAACCGCGCCCCCGCGAAGACCCAGTCCGCGCTCCTCGAGGCGATGCAGGAGCGGCAGGTCACCATCGAGGGCGACCGCTTCGAGCTGCCCCTCCCCTTCCTCGTCCTCGCCACCCAGAACCCGATCGATCTCGAGGGCACGTATCCGCTGCCCGAGGCGCAGATCGACCGCTTCCTGGTCCGCGTGGTCATGGGCTACCCGAGCGCGCGCGAGGAGTCCCAGATGCTGCGCACGCACGGCATCGACCCGCCGACGTTGCGCGCCGTGCTCAACCCGCCCGACGTCGCGGCGCTCCAGGCGATCACCGCGCGCATCCACGTCGACGACGACCTCCACGACTACGCGGTGCAGCTCACCACGTACACGCGCACGCATCCCAAGGTGGCGCTCGGCGCGAGCCCGCGCGCCACGCTCGGCCTCGTGCAGGCCGGCAAGGCACACGCGGTCCTCGCAGCGCGTAACTACCTCGTCCCCGAGGATCTCCGCGCGGTCGCGGTGGCAGTGCTCGCGCATCGCCTCGTGCTCGTCGCCGACGTCGAGGGGGACGCGCGCGTGCGCGAGCAGATCGTGGAGGAGGCGCTCGCGAAGGTCGGCTACCGCCGCGGCTTCCGCGCGGTCTGAGCGCAGGCCTTCGATCATGCAGCTGCACCCGACGCGCGCGACGTTTCAGGTCGCCCTCGCCGGCGCGGCGATGGTGGCGGTCGGCGTCGCCGCCAAGGTGGCGCCCGCGGTGGCGTTCGGCGGCGCGATGCTGCTCGCGGTCACGCTCGGCCGCGCGCTGGCACTCTCCACCGTCACGCGCATCCGCGCCTCCGGCTTCGAGATGGTATGGGGCACCACCCGGCGCGTGACGAAGGCGATGCGCGGAGAGGAGCTGGTGCTCGAGGCGGAGCTCCGCAACCGCGGCTTCGACGACGCGCGCGGCGTGAGCCTGCGGCCCGTGGCCTCCAGCATGCTCGAGGTGAGCATCCACCCCTCGACCCTCGATCTACCCGCCGCCTCGAAGGTGCGCTTCGAGATCCGCGTGCGCGCCAGGCGCGTCGGCCGCTGGGGCGTGCACGGCATCGCGCTCGAGGTGCGCGGCACGCCGCTCGGCGGCGAGGGCCTCTACGAGGTGCCGCTGATGTTCGCGAACCCGCACGGCGTCGAGGTGATGCCGAAGCCGCTCTTCGCGATGCTCCAGACCGCGCGCGGTGGTCGCGCACGCCGCGTGGCCGAGGCCGGTCGCCCCGCGCCGCTCGCCGGCGAAGGCGAGCACCTGAAGGAGCTGCGCGAGCACGTGCCCGGCGATCCGTTCAAGCGCATCGCGTGGAAGGCGAGCGCCCGGCGTGGCCAGCTCCTCGTGCGCGAGATGGAGCGTGAGGAGCGCGACATCGCGTGGCTCGTGCTCGATGCCTCCGTGGAGCTCTGGGCCGGCGCACACGGCACCGCTCCGCTCGACGTCGCGATCGACGAGCTCGGCGGCGTGGCCGCGCGGCACATCGCCAAGGGTGATCGCGTGGGCGTGGTGGTGTTCGCGTCCCGCGTGCGCACGTGGCTCCCGCCCGCCGGGGGGCCGCTCCAGGCCTCGAAGATCAGCGCTGCGCTCGCCAGCGCCGCGAGCATGGTCGACTCCGATCGCTGCGAGCTCGACGAGGCGGAGCTCGCGCAGCGCGTCGCCGAGCACCTGCGCCCGCTCGATCCACGCGGCCTCGGCGACGTTCCGCGCGGCAACCTCGAGGCGCTCTCGATCCGCGCCGAGACCATGCGCTCGCGCGCGCCGTTCGCGCCGCGCCTCCCGCATGCGAGCACGCCGCGAGAGCAGCGCTTCCGCCACTACCTCGCCTCGTTCGGCGTCGAGGTCCCGCCGCGTGTCGAGGGCGAGCGCGAGAAGGCCGACGCACAGCTGCGCGGCATCCTCGACAAGCTCACGCGCGAGAAGAACAAGAAGAAGCCGAGCATCGTGCACATCTGGGCGCCGCCGCCGGGTCCCGACAGCCAGGTCGACGCCGCGGTCCGCAAGCTGAAGGCGAGGCACGTCGAGGTGCGCTGGACCATGCCCTCGTTCGAGCCCGGCCTCACCCTCCCCGTGCACGCCTCGCCCACCGTCGAGGACGTCGTGTTCGATGCCGTCCGCATCCGCGTCCGTGCCTCGCAGGCGCGCGCCGAGCGGGCGATGCGCCTCATCGGGGTGCGCGCCCGGGCGGTCGAAGTGCGCCGGCATGGGATCGGCGAATGAGCGACGCGCGCGCAGTCCTGCGGGCCGCAGGTCTCTCCCCGAAGCGCAGCTTCGGACAGAACTTCCTGGTCTCGCCGCACACGGTCGAGGCCATCGCCGAGGCGTGCGTTCCCGAGGCCGCCGTGGGGCACGCGCGCGTTCTCGAGCTGGGCGCGGGCACCGGCGTGCTCACGCGCGCGCTCGCGGCACGCGCCCGTTCGCTCGTGGCGGTCGAGCGCGATCGGGACCTCGTGCCCGTGCTCACCGAGCAGCTCGCGGATCTCCCGCCGGGTCGCGTTCGTGTGGTCGAGGGTGACGCGCAGGTGGTCGAGCCGCGCGATCTCCTCGGTCCCCCCGAGGAGGGCTCGCCGCGCGTGCTGTGCGGCAACCTCCCGTACCAGATCACCGGCAGACTGCTGGAGCGAGCGGTCGCGCACGCCGACGACCTCGACCGCGTGGTCTTCATGGTGCAGCTCGAGGTGGCGGATCGCCTGGCTGCCGACCCAGGCAACAAGACCTACGGCGCGCTCACGGTCTTCACGCGCGCCGCGTTCCGCACGCGAAAGCTCTTCGCGGTGGGCCCGGGCTCCTTCCATCCGCCGCCCGACGTGACGAGCGCGGTCATCCTGCTCGAGCCGGAGCGCCCTCGCCGCGCGGAGGAGACGGACATGTTCCGCGCGCTGGTGAAGGGCGCGTTCGGCACCCGCCGCAAGACGCTCCGCAACGCGTGGAGGAACGTGGCCCCGATGGACCAGATCGCAGCGGCCGCCGCGACGGCGGGCATCTCGCTCGACGCGCGCGGCGAGACGCTGAGCGTGGACGAATTCGCCGCCATGTCCCACGCGATGGGGTGAGGCGACCGAGATTCACGGGAGCCTCCGTGTGATCTGGGGTCTCGGGCGTTCAGCGGTCGACGTTGCCGCCGACGGCTTGCAGGCCCTTCGTGGCGTCGCGGCGGTCGGGGTCCGACGGGGGCGCGAGCTCGAAGTACAGCTCGTAGGCCTCGATCGCTTCCTTCTTCTGGCCCGTCTTGCGCAGCGCCTCGCCCGCCTCGAACGCCGCGTTGCCGAGCCAGCCCGGACGCGGCTGCGCCTTCTTGCCGGCCTCGAGCGCGAACGCGAGGTGCTTCGCGGCCTCGGCGTTGTTGTTCTTGTCGAGGAGCAGCTTGCCGTAGCGGTAGCGCCACGTCGGGACCTTGTCGTCGCCCGCGATCGCCTTCGCCCACTCCGCCATCGCGTTCGCGGTGTCGTTCTTCTGCGCGTAGCACTCCGCGAGCGCAGCATGCGCCTCGTGGCGTGACGGCTTCAGCTCGAGCGCGTGCCGGAGATCCTTCATCGCGTCGTTCACGGCGCTGCCGCGCAGCAAGACGATGCCGCGCTGCCAGTACCCATCGGCCAGCAGCTTGTCGAGCGAGAGCGCCTTGTCGACCTCGGCGCGCGCGAGGCCGCCCTGCGCGGGGATCGCCTCGTTCGCCGCCCACGCGACGTAGAGGTGGTACTCGGCGCGGTTCGGATCGAGCTCGACGGCGCGCTGGAGGTAGCGCATCGCCGCCGCGGCCTCGAGGCCGCCCTGCTTCAGGTATGCGCGCCCGATGAAGTGATTCGCCTCGGCGCTGTTGGGGCGCTGGTCCTTCACCTTGTTGAGCAGCGGCAGGGCCTTCTCGATCTCGCCGATGGCGACGTACGCCGCGCCGACGCGCAGCATGAGGTCCACGTCCTTGGGCGTCTTCTCGTATGCGCTCTGGAACTGCTCGAGCGCCTTCTGGACGTCGCCCGACTGCTCGAAGAGCAGGCCGCGCTCGAGCGCGATGCTCGGGTAGTCCTTGTCGGTCGCGACGATGGTGTCGAACTCCTTCGCGGCGTCGTCGAGGCGCTTCATCTTCCGGTAGGTCACGCCGAGCCGGAAGCGCGTGCCGAGATCGGCCGGGTTCTTCTGGAGCGCGGCCTGGTAGTGGCCCAGCGCCTCGTCGAAGTGCCCCTGCGAGCCGGCCACGTCGCCGAAGGCGCGCTGGAGGGCCGCCGTGTCGGGCAGCTTGGCGCGTGCCTGATCGAGCTTCGCCTGCGCCTCGTTCGCGCGGCCCTGGGCCGCGAGGAAAGACGCGAGCGCGCTGTAGGGAAGGATCGCGTCGGGGCTGGTAGGATCGATGAGGTCGATCGCCTCCTGATAGAGCTTCTCGGCGACCGTCTTGTTACCGAGCGCCTCCTCGGCCTTGGCCAGCCAGAGCGCGACGCCCATGTCCTTCGGTGCGCGCGCCCGCGCGGCGTTGAGCTGCGCCTTCGCATCGGCGAGCCGCTCGAGCGCGATCTTCGTCTTGGCCGCGCCGAGCGTCGCGGGAATGCCGACGGGGTCCTTGAGCACGGCCTCCTCGAAGCGCGTGAGCGCCTCGGTGTAGCGACCGTCGGCGTAGAGCACCTCGCCTTGACCGACGAGCGCGGTGACGTTGCGCGGGTCGATCTTCACCGCCTCGTCGAACGCGGCGCGCGCGTCACCGGCGCGGTCGCGCGCGAGCATGATCCAGCCCTTCGCGGCGAGCGCCGAGGACACCTCGTTCGGGCCTTCGGTCTTGCGCGCCTTCTCGTCGAGGACGATCGCGAGCTCCTTCAGGGCGGCGAGGTCGTCCCGCTGGAGATCCCACGTGAGCAGCGCGCGGAGGGTGTGACCGCCAGCGTGGTTGGGCGAGGCGGCGAGCGTCGCGTCGACCGCGGCCTTCGCCTTGGCGAGGCTCTTCATCGCGTAGTGGGCGCGCGCGAGGCCGAACTGCGAGCGCGCCGTCGACGCGGTCTTCGCCGCGTCGCTGAAGGCGGCCAGCGCCGCCGGGTTGTCGCGCTCGGCGAGCGCGATCTCGCCGCGGAGGATCGCCATGTCGTACTGGATGCCGTCCTTCGCCTCCTTCGCCATCGAGAGCGCGGACCTCGCCGCCGCGAGATCGCCCGCGGCCGCGGACTGCGCCGCGAGCGCGGCCCGGAGGTACGGCACCTCGGTGCCGGGCGGGATGTCGGAGATGAAGGTCTTGACGCGCGCGTTCCGGCTCGTGTCGACGCCGAAGCGCACCTGGTTCACGTACTCCGCGAATGCCGCGTACGAGGCGAGCGGGCGGGAGCGCGGCGAGCGCCGCTTGAGATCGGCGAGCTCGTCAGCAGCCTGCTGCGCGGAGGAGAACGTGTCGAGCGCGAGCTTCGCGCGTGCGGAATCTGCCGCGGTGAGCGCCTCGCTGTCGTAGCCCTTCGACCGGTACTTGTCGCTGAAGTAGATGTAACCGAACGCGCCGACGGGCGTGAACTGGAGCCCCGCGCCGCCGACCACGAGGAGCGCGACCAGCGCCGCGATGATCTTCGGCGCCTTCGACGACGGCCGGTCGTTCTCCGGCGTGCGCGTGCGCGTGCCGGTGGCAGGTCCCTGCGGCGCGTGGTCGAGCGAGGCCTCCTGGAACATCGAGCCCGCGCTCGTGGCGGGCGGCGCCCCCATGACGGGACGGTTCGAATCGCCGTGCCCGCCGCCGAGATCGACCTCACCGAAGGCCATGCCTCCGCTGGCGGGTGACTGCTGGCTGGGCGCCATGCTGATGGGCGGCGCGCCGAACGTGGGGTCGGCCGGCAGATCGAGCTCGCCGAAGCTCACCGCGTCGGGCGAGCGCTGGCTCTGGGGCTGGCCGCCCGAGCCGCCGACGATCGGCAGGTCGAGCTCGCCGAACGCGATCGGGGGCGGACCGCCGCCGTGCCGGTTCGGCAGGAGGCGATCGTCGGAGACGGGCATCGGCATGTGCGCCTGGGCGCCCATCGCGTTTGGCAGATCGTTCTGCACGCTGGGGAGATCGATCTCGCCGAAGCCACCGCCGCGCGCCATCGGCAGGTTGCCGCCGACGGTCGGGAGGTTGTTGTGCCCGCCAACCATCGGCAGGATGTTGTTGCCGCCGACGGTCGGGAGGTTGTTGTGGCCCGACGCCATCGGCAGGTTGTTTTGGCCCGACGCCATCGGCAGGTTGTTGTGCCCGGACACGAGCGGGAGGTCGTTCTGGAGCGCCGGCAGATCGGCGAAGCCGCCGCCGCCGCGCGGGCTCGGCAGATCGATCGATCCGAACGCGCCGCCGCCCTTCGCGAGCGGGAGATCCGCGCCACCGAGCTTCGGCGAGGGCAGGTCCCCGAAGCCACCGTGGCCCTTCGGCGAAGGCAGATCGACGCTCCCGAAGCCGCCGCCGCCGCCGCCGCCGCCGCGCTGCACGGCGGGGAGGTCGACCTCGAAGCTGAACGCGGGCGGGACTGGAGGCGCCGCCATCGGCGCGGGCGGCATGCGGTGATGGGCTTGCGGGCGATGGACGGCCGCGGGAAGCCCGACGTTGCCCGCGAGCGCGGGCAGATCGAGATCGTCGAGCCCGGGGAGGTTCGTCACCGGCGGCGGCGCGGCGGCCCGCGCCATGGTGGGCACGCGCGGCGCCGACTTCACGGCGGGGAGCGCGAGGCCGTCGTCGAACGGCGGAGGTGCCGCGGGCGCGGGTGGAGGAGGAGGAGCGGCGGGCTTGCCCGGGACCGGCGGCGGCAGCGGCTTCCCTCCCGCACCGAACGCCCCGACGCCGACCATGGTCTGCTTCATCTTCGGTCGATCGGCGGGTGCGGCGCCTGGCGCTGCGGGGGCCGAAGCGGCCCCTCCCTTCGACGGATCGGTGACGAGAAACGTATGCCCGCACTTGGGGCATCGCATCTTGAGGCCGGTCGGCGGAACGCGGCGCTCGTCGACTTGATACGGAGCCTTGCAGGACTCGCATTCGACCTTGAGCATGCTGCGATGAGGCTATCACAGCGGCGAAACCCACCGCGAAAGCCTGGCATCTTCTATTTCGCTCCGTGACGCCCCCTCCTTCATCCCTCCTTTGGCGGTCCCCGCGGCGCACATCGGCATCCACGGCCGCGGTAGGGCTCATGGCGGCGAGCGCGGTGCTGTTCGCGTTCATGAACTTCTTCGTGAAGCTCGCGAGCTCGTCGGCGTCGTGGCAGACGGTCGGGTTCGTGCGCGCCCTGGTCGGCGCGCTCGTGGCGCTGGGGGTGGCGCGAGCGCGGGGCTCGTCGATCGCGATCAAGGACAAGCGGGCGCTGCTCTGGCGGAGCCTGTTCGGCACGGCGGCGATGATGGCGACGTTTTACGCGCTCTCGTCGCGGTCGCTGTCCCTGGGCGACACGGTGACCCTCATCAATCTGACGCCGATCTTCCTCGCCCTCCTCGCGCCCCTCTTCCTGCGCGAGCGGACGTCGCCCGTGGTCGCGCTCGCGCTGCTCCTCTCGCTGGGGGGCGTGGTGCTCGTGCTCCACCCGAGCTTCGCGTTCCCGCCGAACGCCGCGCCGGGGCCGAGCGCGGCCGCGACCGCGGCCGTGGCGATCGGCGCGTCGCTCCTGGCATCGATCGCGATGATGATGCTGCGGCGCGTCGGCCAGACGGAGACCGCCGAGGCGATCGCCGCGCAGTACTCGCTGTTCGCGGCGGCCACGTTCGGGCTCCTCTCGCTCGCCGACCTACGGATGCCCACAGTCCGGGACGCCCTCGCGATGATCGCCGCGGGCATCTGCGCCGGCTTCGGGCAAATCCTGCTCACGCGCGCCTATACGCTCGAGCGCGCCGCGCGCGTGAGCGGCATCGGGTA
>JAYTHX010000313.1:0-4041 GCA_043732195.1 Polyangiaceae bacterium | reverse complement strand
GTCCCCGATGGATTCGAGGGCTTTCGCTTCTGGCCCCTCGGCATCGACGGTCGGAAGGAGACCAAGCCCTTCGCGGAGACGCGCATTCAGCGGCTGCTTCGGCGGGGAAGAGCAGGTCGCGCTCTCCTCGCGCCTCACGCTCCTGCCGCGCGAGCTCTCGCGCTTGAATGACGCCAAGACGAAGAGCGGCGTGAACTTCATCTCGCTCACCCCGCAGACCTCCTTCAAGCTTGGCGGCATGGGCCGCGCGGACGAGCGGGTGATGCTGTACTGGCTCCTGCGCGAGGTCTGGTCGTTCGGAGACGCCGCCGCGCCGAAGAACGTGTTCCAGGGCACGTCGGGCAAGGACAGCTTTCGGCAGCAGCTCGACGCCTTCGATCCGGAGTGCGTCGACGCCGCCTGGAAGCACAACGACTTTCCCGACGCGCTCGCGGGCCACCCGAAGCTGCGGGGGCGGTTCGAGGCGCTCTGCGCGGCGTACTCGCACGCCAACCGCGAGGTCGGCCCCGACGTCTCGCAAGAGCGCTACGCGTTCATCGGCGCTCTGCGCGGCGTACTCGCGCGAAGCTGCGTGAATGCGCTCGAGCCGGACCTCATCATCCTCGACGAGTTCCAGCGCTTCGGCTCCCTGCTCGATGGCAGTGACGACGCGAGCCAGCTCGCCAAGGCGTTCTTCGAATACCCCAAGGTGCGCGTACTGCTGCTCTCGGCGACGCCGCACAAGATGTACACGATGGCCGACGACGCGGCGGCCGAGGACCACTACGCCGACTTTCTCCGCACGTTGCGCTTCCTCGAACGCGCCGATGCGAAGGACCCGGCGCTCGAGACGATCGTCGCGGCCTACCGCGAGAGCCTGCTCGACGTCGGAGAGGGACGCGGCCCCGACGCGCTGACGGCCGCGACGCGCCAGCTGGAAGATCGACTTCGCCGCGTCATGGTTCGCACCGAGCGCCTCGCCTCCACCCCGGACCGCAACGGCATGATGGTGGAGATCCCCACGCCTCCGATGCGCATCGAGGCAAAAGATCTGCGCGACTATCTCGGCATTCAGAGCGTGGCTCGGGCGCTGGACGCCGAGGACACCCTCGAGCTCTGGAAGAGCGCGCCGTTCGTGCTCAACTTCACCGACGACAACTACAAGCTCAAGCGCCTCATGAACGCCGCGGTGGCGGACGCGGCCGAGCGCGGGAAGCTCGCGCAGACGCTCGGGCGCGCGAACGGTGCGCTCCTTCCGTGGTGGAGGGCGACGGCGCGGCCGTGAACACCGCGGAGGAGCGAAAGAAGCGACGGGGACTGCTGCGCTTCTCCGTCGCCGACGACCGCCTCACCGGCATGCCGGTGCTCGCGCTGCTGTACCCGAGCTTGTACCTGGCGCGCGCGTGCGATCCGGCGAAGCTGGTGACGGAGCAGGCCCGCGATCGAGCCCTCGACGACGCGCCGCCGTCGGTCGACACCATGCCCCTCGAGCAGGTCCTCGGGATCGCGCAAGAGCAGATCTCGGTGGGTCTGGCGCGGCTCGGCGCGCCGCCCACGGAGGGCGCCGTGGACGAGCGCTGGTGCTGGGCAGCGCCGCTCCTGCTCGATCGCGCGCTCGACGCAAAGGCGACGATGGCCTGGTTCGAGCAGCCCGACCTGGCCGCGGCATGGGCGGGGGCGGGCGCCGACGACGGCGACGCATGGCAAAAGCACGTCGACGAGGCGCGGCGGGTCGCGCAGAGCGGCGTCGGCGCGAGCCTCGGCACGCTCGACGCGCCGCTCGGGAAGATGCCCGACGATCTGGTGGAAGTGCTCGCCGAGCTGGCCGTGGCGGGGCCGGCGGTCGCGATGCTGCGCGCGCTCGACCGCGTCGTTCGCGGCGAGTCCGCGCTGAAGCCGGCGGAGCGCATCGCGCTACGCAACGGCGCGGGGCGCGCCGCGTGGTCGTTCCGCTCCCTGTTCAACCACCCGGAGGTCATGTCCATGCTGCGCGGGGGCGCGCGAGGCCTGACCGCGATCCCTTACTGGCGTCAGGTGCTGCGCTACTGCGCCGAGGGCTGCTTGCCCGCGGTGCTGGACGAATACGTCCACGTGATGCGCGACCACCTCGGCCTGATGTCCGGCAGCATCGGCGAGCGCGTGCACGAGATCGCCGACGAGATCCGCGACTCCGTCGAGCTCCGGCGCTCGAGGGTCGGCCTCGACGACTTCGTGGTGAGCGCCAGCGGCCGCACGGTGAAGCGCGAGGCGCGCACGCTGCGCACGCACTTCGCGCTGCGCTTCGGCAACGACAAGAACGACGACGGCACGGACGTCACGCGCGCCGACCAGGTACGAAAGGCCTTCAACAGCCCGTTCTGGCCGTTCGTGCTGGTAACGACGTCGGTGGGCCAGGAGGGCCTGGACTTCCACACCTACTGCCACGCGGTCGTGCACTGGAATCTCCCCTCGAACCCGGTCGACCTCGAGCAGCGCGAGGGCCGCGTGCATCGCTACAAGGGCCACGCGATCCGCAAGAACGTCGCGCTGGCCCACGGCTGGGCCTCGCTCGAGGCGAGCGCGCCCGACCCGTGGCAGGAAATGTTCGACCTGGCGCGCGCCAAGGGCGCCGCGCAGGGCGCCTCGGAGGTGGTCCCGTTCTGGGTCTACCCGGTGGAGGGCGGCGCGCGCATCGAGCGCCACATCCTGGCGCTGCCAATGAGCCGGGAGTACGCCCAGGCATCGGCGCTGCGGACCTCGCTCGCGGTGTACCGGATGGTCTTCGGGCAGCCGCGGCAGGAGGATCTGGTGATGTATTTAACGTCGCGCGTGCCGGCGGCGGAGCTCGAGAGGGTGATGGCGCAGGCGCGGATCGAGCTGGCGCCGTGATGACAGAGAAAGGACGCGGCCGGGGCGTTGCGTGAGCCCGATGGATCTGGCCCTCGGCATCGTCGGGCGCCTTGGCGCGCGGGCGAAAAGCATCACGACTGGAGAGTCGCTTCTCCAGTCGTGATGCCTCGCGAGCCCGGAAGGGCTCGGTCCTCAGCGCCCGATCGCCTTCGTGAGAGGATCGACCTTCGCTGCCGGAATGCGCCCGAAGCGGTGGTCGGCCCCCTGACCTGCCTTGGTCGCGACCGTCGTGAAGCGCGCCCGCTCGGGGCCGTGGAGCAAGGCGTCATCGGGGCACGTGCAGGCCAACCACGCCGGCGGACTACAGCGGGGCGGACGCCGGCGTGTCGCGCTGGACCTCGAACTTCCGGAAGGTGACGAGCCGCGCATGACCTTCGACGAAGCGGCGCTCGTCACCGAGGGTCGCATTGTCCGGACCGACGCCGCTACCTGCTCGCGCGCCGGTGATCGCCAGAGAGCTTCATGCGCCTCCCGTTTCCCCTTCCCACAATCCCAGCACTCGTCGGGAGCGGAAACGGAAACGCCTCTCCCGCCGGCGCATCCGGCGAGGATGCGTACCGCCGGAGGCGGACCTCTGCGCGACAACTTTGCGGCCGCCCTCCGTCGCAGACCTGATGAAGCCCCGGCGTCGAGCACTGTCACCCGCTCGCCAAGCCCCCGGCCGCGACGAAGGACCGACGACGCTGCGCCCCATCCTCGCGGGCGACTACGTCCCAGATCAACCTCACGGTGAGCGTGACGACGCGGACCGCGCGAGGTAGCCTCCGCACGTGGCCGGGCGGCCCAGCGTGTGTGCCAAAAATGCACACAACTTCGCCTCCGACCGGTCGACACGGGTAGAGACCCCCCTTGGAGATGACCATGCGAACTGCTCTCGGACTCCTGACCGTCGCCTGCTCGGTGGCGGTGCTCCACTGCTCTGCGGGGCTCCCCTACGTCTGTCACGGCGCGGTCGAGTGCGGCCTTGAGCCTGACGGAGGCACCGACGCGGGGGCCCCGGACGTAGTCGCACCGCCGGGCTGTAACCTGACGGAGTCGCCCAAGGAATCGGCGGCCTGCGTTGATGATGCAGTGGGCGTGTTCGTGTCCCCGAGCGGAGATGACGGCGCGACGGGTAAGAAGTTGGCGCCCGTCAAGAGCATCGGCAAAGGCATCGAGCTCGCAGCATCGCGC
>JAYTHX010000312.1:0-4046 GCA_043732195.1 Polyangiaceae bacterium | reverse complement strand
AGTCGAAGCGGTCGTCTCCGGGCGAGCCTCGTGCTACGCGGGGGCATGGCTTCGCAGAGCTCCTCCGAGCGTCCCCCGGCCTCGGTGCGCATCCGCCGCGCCATCGCGCGGGGCTTCGGCGCGGAGGAGCGCCCCGTCCAGGCGCAGGAGGTCTGGGGGCGCGAGGCGATGTCCCGTATCGTCCGCGCGCTGCCCCCGGTGGAGCGGGCCTACGCGACCATCCGCTTCTCGATCATGCGCCCGAAGATCCTGAGCGTGCTCGATCTGCTGCTCCCCGAGGAGGGGCGCATCCTCGACATCGGCTGCGGCTTCGGCCTCTTCGCGGCTTACTTCGCGCAGACGCAGCCGGCGCGCCAGATCGTCGGCGTCGATCCCGACGCGCGGCGCACCGCGATGGCCACGCGCACGTTCGCGCGCCTCGGCCTCGAGGGTCACGAGTTCATCGCCGCCGATGCGCGGGGCGTCGAGGTCCAGGGCCCGTTCGACGCCATCTACATCCTCGATGTGATGCACCACATCCCGAAGGACGACCAGCTCTCGCTCCTCCGCCATCTCCACGATCTGCTCGCCCCGCGCGGCGTGCTCGTGATCAAGGACATCACCACCGAGCCCTGGTTCGGGATGAAGTTCACCGAGCTGCTCGACCGCGTGATGGTCGGCTTCGAGGAGCCCCTCTGCTACCGCCACCACACCGAGTGGGGCAGCATCCTGCGTGAGCTTGGCTTCCACGTGCGCGTCGTGCGCGTCCCCGATGTGCTCCCGTATCCGCACGTCGTGATCGCGGCGACGAAGAAGGACTAGCGCGCGTGGAGGGGATGTGGCGCGCGGCGGCAGCCAAGGGCAGGAGCTTCGCGCGCTTCGTCGGCCGTCTGATCTCGCGTTTCGCGGGGTCGCGCTTCGCGTTTCACGGCTGCGTCGCGGTGTTGCTCCTCGCGCCCCACCTCTTCGGCTCGCAGCTCTCGCCTGGCCCATATCGCTTCGGGCTCCCTCGGCTCAGCTCCGGTGACGAGCCGCACTACCTCGTCTACATCAATAGCCTCGTCAAGGATCACGATCTCGATCTGGGGAACAACTACCGGGACGTGCATCGTGGGGGCGAGGACGCGGGCCTCGTGTGGCGAGGCGGCAAGATCGATCACCACTCGATCTGGTTCCTCGGCGAGCAGCGCGTGGCGTGGTTCAACGTCTACGACGACAAGAACTGGGATGCCGACGAGAACGGCGCTCCCGTGCCGAGGCGTCGCGACGATGTGGACGTCCGCTACCTGCCCCAGTCCGAGCTGCCGTGGAACGTGCCCGGGCTGGCGATCTTCCTCGCTGCGTTGCTCTTCCCGCTCGCGAAGACGCCCTACGTCGAGCCCGCAGCGCTCCTCGTATCGGGGCTCGTCACCGTGCTCGCGACGTTCTTCTGGCGGAGGCTCGCGCTGGGCATCACCGCGAATCGCCGCACGATGAACCTCGGGCTCGCGCTCGCTTTCCTGGGAACGCCGGCCTGGAACTACGGTCGCTCGCTCTTCGCGGAGCCCTACCTCGTGTGTCTCATCCTCGGGACCTTCACGTTCGCGCTGGTGAAGCCGCGCTTCGTCCTGAGCGGGTTCCTCCTCGGAATGGCGCTCTACATCAAGCCATTCATCCTCGTCGCCGGTCTCCCGCTGGGGATCATTCTGCTGTGGCAGCGCCGCTTCGGAGACGCAGCGCGCTTCGCCGTGCCCGTGATCGCGTGGCTCGGCATGCTGCTCGGCACCTACCATCTCGTGTATGGCTCGGCGCTGCGTTCGCCGAACGACTGGGTCTCGGGCCCGCTCTTCCTGAACGCGCTCCACCTCCTCGCCTACCCGACGCGCGGGCTGCTCACCACCGCGCCGATCACGCTCGTCGCCTTGGCAGGTTGGCCCGGGCTCCTGCGCCGCGAGCGCCTCTTTGCCGGTGCGCTGGGGGCCTGCGCCGTTCTCTTCGTGCTGGTGGCCTGGAACCGCGCCTGGGCCGGTGGCTTCGCGTACAGCGTCCGGTACCTCGTGCCGGTCCTGCCGCTGCTCTGTCTCGGGCTCCTCAAGGTGATCGAGGAGAAGCTGCAGACGCGCACGGCCCAGCTCTACTTCGCAGGCGCCGCGCTGCTCTCGGTATCGGTCAATGCCCTGGCAGCGATCCAGAGCTGGTGGGCATTCGGCGGCCACCCGTTCATCTACTTCCTGCGGAATACGGACTTCGGCTGATGCTCAGTGGACGGGGGCGGGCGCGGCTGTCGACGTCGTCAGCTCGACGCTCTCGACGGTATAGGGACATGGCCCCGTGAAGGTGCGGAGCTCGATGGTCCGAGCGCCGCCCGCGGGAACATCGAAGTCGACCGCGACCGTGCCCTGCGCTCCGCGCAACGTTCCGGTAGCGACGACCCGGTCACGGTCGTAGACATCGACCTCGACGCGTGGAGTGGTGACCGCCGCGCAGGCCGCCACGCGAATGCCGAAGCTCGCGCGGTAACGACCCGCTCCCAGCGCAGCGAACGGTCCGAAGACCGCCAGCTCCTGGCGTTCGGTGGCCACGACGTCGATCCGGTCGCTGCCCGAGCGAAGCGCGTACGGCGTCGTCGCCAGGGTGTGCAACCAGAACGCATGGGGAACGAGCCCCGCCGGGAGCGGAGCGCCGTCGCGATTGCAGAAGACGATCGACGTCCGGGGAAGTGCGCCGCACTGCGTGAAGCGACCGTTCGCGATGGCGTCGTGCGTGGCGAGCCCCAGCTGGCTCGTGCGGAAGAACGTCACGGCGTCGTAGTCGAGATACGAGGAGCCCTCAGCGTTCCGGCGGTTGAACGCGTTCTCGCTCAGCGAATCGACGAGCAGGCACGCCATCCCGCTGTCGACGAGCAGCTTCCCTCGCAGCGCCGGATTCGCGCGGAGCGACGCAGCGTAGGCGCGGATCGCTGGCGTATCGACGGCGGCCGGCGCGAGCATGTCCCCGATGATCGCGCGCGTGACGTCCGGGAACGAGAGTGCCATGCCGAGCGTCGAGATCGCGGTCACCGCGACGAACCGCGCGTACACGAGGCGGAGACGCGACGCGGGGTCGTACCTGACGCACGCGTACGCCCCCGTCCAGAAGAGCGCTGGGATGAAAGGGAAGCTCGTGTAGAGGCCGAAGTCGGCCCTCAGCTCCTGCCGAGCGAGGAAGTTGAGGACGAACCACGGCAACGTGACGACCCAGCCGAGCAGCCACCGCCCATCGCGCGCCAGCGCAGCGAGGATGCAGCTCAGCATGAACGGCAGCATCACGAACAGCGCCGTGTCGAACAGTCGAGCGAAACGAACGCGCAGCAGCGTGCCGGTCACATGGGCTTACGCGGGCACTCCGAGGTACTCGCTCTGGAACAGCGGCACGGCTTGAAAGACCCGTTTTTGCACGAGCATCATCGCCGCGGTGCTCGTGAGGGCAATGCCGATCATCGCGATGAGCCGCCGTCGCCCGACCGGGAATGGTTGTACCTGAACACGCCATTCGCCCATCCCACCACCAGGCACGGCACGAGCGCCGCCAGGACCAAGCAGAGGATGCGCGTGCGACGCGGTTCAGACGCGCTCGGAGGCATCGGCATCGGAAGAGCGGGCGAGCAGCGAGAACACCACCCACAGCAGGATGGGGGGGAGCGTGGACGCGGCGCGGTCGACCACCACGGCGATCGATCCGATCGACGAGTCCACGCCGCCCGCGCTCGCCAGGACCGCAACGAGCGTGACGCCCACGACGCCCTCGGAGAAGGGCAGGGCCGAGACGGCGCCGGCGATCAGCGATGCGGCATAGGCCGAGACCACGACCGCGAGCGGCACGTGCTGACCCATCAGCTGCAGCAGCACCCACAGCTTGAGGAATTCCACGAACCAGATCGCGAACGACGCTCCGAGGAACGCGATCACGCGGCTCGGCGCGCGAAAGACCATCGTCCACGTGGAGAGGAGGCCGAGGACTGCGTCGCGCACCTTCGGATAGCGCGCCTTGAGGAGCCGCTCCGCCGGCGGCGCGAGGCGCTTGCCGAGCACGAGGTGCAGCTGCTTGCT
>JAYTHX010000311.1:0-12761 GCA_043732195.1 Polyangiaceae bacterium | reverse complement strand
CCGGCACGGACGGCGCGGTCCCCGAGGGCGGCGTCGACGCCGACTGCAGCAAGAACCCCCAGCTCCCCGACAACAGCGCGGGCTTCCGCTGCGCGTTCCAGGATGCGGGCGGCGCGGATGCTGCGCCGAAATGCACGAACACCCAGGAGTGCTGCAACACGGAGAGCAAGGCCACGGGCCCCGGCTACTGTGCCAACGGCAAGGGCGATCAGGCGTGCGTAGACAACGCTCCGTCGGGCTCGATCTTCAACATCGGCAAGGGCAAGGCCTGGGAGTGCGCCGACAAGAGCGCCTGCGGCGCCGCCCAGACCTGCTGCATGATCACGGATCCCGCGCAGATCGCGCTCGATCCGAAGAACGCCGTCAACATCGGCAAGACGCTCGCGACCGACATGCGCCACCCGGCGGCGTGCAACGTTGCTCGCGTGTTCAAGGAGGGCGGCTCGCGCTGCAAGGCCACGTGTGACGCGGCGAAGGACATCCGCCTCTGCAGCCTCGCCGATCCCTGCGGCGCCGGCACCGTCTGCACGCCGTTCGTGGACTTCACGAACTTCGTCGACCGCGGCTACTGCAAGTGATCTGAAGCCCGACGCACCGGGAGCGCAGGCTTCCGAGGCTCGGCGCTTCAGTGACTGACGAACCCCCGCTCGCGCTCCGGCGCGTGCGGGGGTTTTGCTATCCGGCGTGCGCCAGGATCCAGCGCGCCATGGTCTCCACGATGTCCTTCCAGGACGGCTCGTTGAGCACCTCGTGGAACAGCCCCTCGCGCGGGTCCCACGTCTTGTCGCGGCTGCCGGCGGACTCGTAGAAGCGCTTGCCGGTGGGCATGCTCGCCACCTTGTCGGCGGTGCCGAACGTCATGAACAGCGGCATGGTGAGCGTGCTCGCCTGCGCGAGCGCGGTGGCCTGCGCCTTCGTCGCCTCGGTGAACCAGCGGGCCGTCGCGTTCTTGAAGACGAGCGGATCGGCGTCGTAGAGCTTCGCCTTCGCCGCGTCGTGCGTCATGTCCTTGCCCGCGAGGCCGCTCGGCAGTCCGAGCTTGGGATAGAGGCGCGACGCGAGCTTGCCCGCCGCGATCTTGATCGCGGGGACCTCGAGGCCGAGCCCGAAGAACGGCGCCGAGAGCACGAGCCCCTTCCACGGCGAGGGGTCGTCGAGCGCGCTCATGGTGGCGACGAGCCCGCCGAAGCTGTGGCCGAAGAGGAGCGTGGGCGCGCCCTTCGCGCGGTCCATGACGAGACGGCGCAGCTCGCGCGCGTCGTCGAGGAACTCGTCGAACCGGTTGCAGAACCCGCGCGTCCCTTGCGCGCGACCGTGGCCGCGGAGATCGATCGCGACCGAGCCGATGCCGTGCTCGGCGAGCGCGCCCATGACGTGCGCGTAGCGAGCGCCGTGATCGGCGTAGCCGGGGATGATGGCGAGGACGGCCTTCGCGCCGCCCGTCGGCATCGCCGAGGCGTAGTAAAGAGAAGGTGCCGAGCCCGTGCGCTTGACGGCTCCCTCGTCGAGCTCGATGGTCATCAGGCTCCGGTGCGCTCGGGTCCGCCGTGCGAAGGATCGAGCGAGACGCCCTCCTTCGCGAGCGCGTCCCGCAGCGCCGATAGAGCGCGCGCGGCCCGCGACTTGATCGTGCCGAGGGGCACGCCTTCGCGGGCGGCGATCTCCGGGTAGCTGAGGCCCTCGAAGAACGCGACCTCGAGGGTCTGGCGCTGCGCCTCGGGGAGCGCGAGCAGGGCGCGGCGGATCTTCTCGCGCTCGCTCGCGTCGGACGTGAGGCGCTCGGGATCACGCACCGAGGCGGGCGGCTCGTGGGCGATGACCTCGCGGGCGAGCACGCCACGGCGCTCGCGGCGCCGCGTGCGGTCGATGCTGAGGTTGCGGACGAGCGTGACGAGCCACGCGATGACGCTCCCGCGATCCGCGGCGTACTGCGCGGCCCGCTCGTTGACGGCGACGAACGCGTCGTGGATAAGATCCTCGGCCTCCGGGCGATCGCGCACGATGCGGAGCGCGATCGGAAAGAGCGTCGGCGAGTAGCGGTCGTAGAGCGTCCCCACCGCGCGGACATCTCCACCGGCGATCAGGACCAACAGTTCTACGTCCGTAATTTCATGCACCGGAGCACCAGCCAGGGTCCAACCGTACCGGGTTCGAGTCAAGGGAAGTTGACACGAGATCGCCCACATCCGACAGTTTGCGGGCTCCAGCACCGCGCTCGCCGCGCTCGCCGCCCGCCCCGTCATGATCCGCTATCGCCTCGCCGCCGCCCTGTGTGCCTCGCTGGCCGCCGCCTGCGTCAGCTCGCCGTCCGGCGTGGACGCGAGGGTGCCGCGAGGGAACGGTCTGGCGGCGAAAAAGTCCACGCCCGTCAGCGCGAGCATCGCCGTGACGAGCGCCGACGTCCCGGCGCCTCTGGCGGCCGTCCCGGAGGCCGCCCCGTTGCTGCTCGCGACCCTCGTGCAGACGCACACCGACGAGCGGGTCCCGCTCGATGATCGGAGCCCGACCCAGGAGCGCTTCTCGTTGCTCCTGGCGGACCGCATCACCGGCGAGCGCCACGCCTTCGACCCGAAGCTGCTCGACCTCCTGCGCGCGCTCGCGAGGCGTCATCGCGCCGCGCGCATCGAGCTCGTGAGCGGCTACCGCAGCGCGAAGCTGAACGAGATGATGCGCAAGAAGGGTCACCACGTGGCGTCGCACAGCCAGCACTCGCTGGGCCACGCGGTCGACTTCCGCATCGTCCCCGGCGGCGACACCAGGGGCCTCGATCCGCGCGTCATGGAGAAGGAGATCCGCGACCTCGGCTGGGAGGGCGGCGTGGGCGTTTACACGCTCGCGAGCGACTGGTTCGTGCACGCCGACGTCGGCAGGAACCGCCGCTGGGGCGGCTAGACCGGAAGCACGAGCACGCTCGGAAAGTGCCGGTTGAGTCGCCCGAGGTCGTCGTGATCGCCCGTGTACACGACGCCTCCGCCGCGGAGCGCCGCCGAGGCCATGACGACGGCATCGGCGAGCGTGGCCCCGCGAACCGCGGCGAGAGCTTCGCCGGCGGCACGACAGAGGAGCGGCGGCATCTCCTCGACGATCACCGCGGCGAGGATGGCCTCACGGATCGCGGTGCGACCGCGCCACCACTCCGCGTAGACGACGGCAGGAACGATCGGCAAGAAGCCCCGTCGAACGATGTTCCTGAACGCCTCTGTCGCCCGCTGCTTGCGCCTCTCGAGCGCGATCAGCATGCCGGTGTCGAACGTGAACGTCACGCCGCGCGCTTTCCGCTCTTCTTCCGGGGCGCACCCTCACCGCGCCACTCCGCTTCAATCCGCGCGATCGCGGTCTCGGTCAGCGCCGGGACGCCATAGGCCTCGAAGAAGGCCTCCGCCGCCGCGAACTTCGCCTCCCGCGCAGCGACCTCGGCGAGCAGCGCGGAAACGTTGCCGTCATGCCGGCGCGCCGCGAGCGCCTTCAGGTTCTGGAGGGTCGCGGCGTCCAGCGAGAAGCTCGTCGTCTTCGTCCGGCCAGCGCGCATACTGGCAGTGTAGCACAACCTACGGCATCGTCAGCGTGGCCTGCGCGAACGCGTAGTGCGCGATCTTCGCCGCGCTCACGACGTTCGCGTCGTCGGTCTTGCCGCGGGCGGCCGCAGCCATGACGCCGCGCGCGCCGTCGCCGAGGAGGAGGCCCGACCAGCCCGCGCGCAGCTCGAGCGGCAGCCAGGGGCGCCACGCGAACGTCGCGTCGAGCTCGTGGCCCAGGTCCGCGCTCGGTGATCCCGTGATGGGCGCGTAGCCCGCCTCCGTGTAGCCGCGCACGGGCGTCGCGCTGCCGACCGCCTGGAGATAGCTGCCCACCCACTCGCCCGAGGCCTGCGCGAGGCGCGCGTAGCGGTATTCGAGCGCGAACGTGGTGTCGGTCCACGGGACGATCTGCGCGCGCGCCGAGAGGTCGAGCGCGTTCGACCACGCGAACAGATCCATCTGACCGTGGAAGCGCTGCGGATCGGGGAGCAGCGGATCGAACTGCTTGTACGCGCCCGTGCCGTCGTCGCCCGACGCATACGAGCCGCCCACGCGGAACGTCGGGGTGAGGGTCACCTCGGGGAGCGTCTTCGAGACGTGCGCCGCGGCCGCCCACGCGCGGACATCGGTGGCGCTCCCCAGCAGCGCCGAGGCCGTGCCGAGCTGGTAGGCGCCCTCGAGGCCGTACGTCCAGCCCTTGGAGTCCCCGGAGACGCGCAGCGAGCCCGTGTACGTCTCGCCCGACGTGCGCGCGACCGCGAACCGCGAGCCATCGAGGCTGGCGCCGCTGCTGCGGGCCACGCGCGCGATGGCGAAGGCCTCGACGCGGAGCAGCGGATCGAACGTGTACTTGCCGGTGATGCCGTAGAGCTGCACGCCCGAGCGCGATGGCCCCGAGCGATCGCCGAAGCTCGTACCGAGCGGCCCCGGCACCTCGAGGATCACGGCGAGCGCTTCGAAGTCGAGGTTGCCGGTCGCGAGGTGCGCGCGCGCGGCGTCGAGCGAGCGCCCCGTGGGCGAGAAGTCGGCGTTGCCGATGAGCCGGCCCTCGCCCCAGATCACCGCCTGGCGGCCGAGCCGGAGGCTGTTCGGCCGCGCGCCGCTCGAGCGCATCTCGAGGTACGCCTCGTACGGCTCGAAGCGCGCAGGGCTGCGTTCGCCGCCGAAGGTCGCGGTGGGGGTCGGCGTGCCGAGGGCGCGGGCATCCTGGAGCGTGATCTGCGCGCGCACCGCGCCGCGCTCCACGCCGAGGCCGAGGCGTGCGCGCTCGGCGACCGCCCAGGCGTCGCGCACGCGCGGGCCGACGCGCCCGTACAGATCGAGACCACCAAGGTCGGGCGCGTCACGCCGGTACTCGGCACGCGTTCGCACCTCGACGAGCGGGTTCAGCTGCCAGTCACCGACCGCGATCGACGTGGGCGCGGCGGGCGGCGACTGCGCGGCGGCGCGGCCTGCGGAGGCCAGGAGCAAGCCCGCGGACAGGGGGAGCAGCTTCCCGAGCGCGGAGAAAGCGCGACGCAGCACGCCGCGAAGCTATCACGCCTCCGCGCTACGTTTGCGCACGATCTCGCCGGCTAGCGGGAGCAGACCGTCGTGCGTGTTGAGCGCCGGATCGGCGAGCACGAGCTCGAGCAGCTCCTCCAGAAGCTGCCCGATGATGCGGCCCGGTTTGATACCGAGCTCCTTCATCAGCACGTTGCCGTCGATCGCGAGGTCGCGCGTGGAGAGCGCTGCGCCCTCCGCGAGCACCTTCTCGACGTGCGTCTTGAGCGCGGCGAGCGGCAGCAGATCGGCGTCCTTGAAGATCGATCCCTTCCCGCGCAGGTCGGCCTCGTTGAGGAGATAGAGATCCTCGACCCGCGCGGAGCCGACGCGCTTGATCCAGCGCCGCACCACCTGGTCCGACCACGCGTCGTAGTGGAACAGGTGGTGACGCACCAGCCCGACGATGCGGTCCCGCTCGTCGTTCGAGAACTTGAGGCGGGTCACGATGGGCAGCGCGATCTCCGCGCCGATCTTGTCGTGATCGTAGAACGTGTAGTCCTGGGTCTTCTCGCTGTACTCGCGCGAGCGCGGCTTGCCGACGTCGTGCAGGAGCGCCGCGATGCGCAGCACGGGATCGCCGGCGCACGCGTCCATGCACGTGAGCGCGTGGTTCCACACGTCGAGCGAGTGCCACTTGTTCTGCACCATGCCCACGCCCTCGAGCATCTCGGGGCACGTCACCGCGAGGATGCCGGACGTGCGCATGACCTCGAAGGCGCGCGAGGGCGTCTTCGCCTTCATGGTCTTCATCCACTCGTCGCGCACGCGCTCGGCGCTCACCTTGCGGAACGTGTCGAGCGTGGGCGCGATGGCGGCGAAGGTGTCGGGATCGAGGTCGAAGCCGAGCGTCGCCGAGAAGCGCGCCGCGCGCAGCACGCGCAGGCCGTCCTCGGAGAAGCGCTCGATGGCCTTCCCCACGCAGCGGATGGTGCGCTGCGCGAGGTCGTGGCGTCCATCGAACGGGTCCACGAGCACGCCGTTCGAGGGATCGACGGCGATGGCGTTGATCGTGAAGTCGCGCCGCGCGAGGTCGGCCACGATGTCGTCGACGAAGTGCACGGCGTCGGGCCGGCGCCCGTCGGAGTAGGTGGTCTCGCCGCGGAGCGTCGTGACCTCGTAGTGCTGCCCCCGCATCACGACCGTCACGGTGCCGTGCTGGAGGCCCGTGGGGATGGCCCGCGGAAAGAGCTTCATCAGCTCGTTCGGCAGGGCGTCCGTCGCGACGTCCCAGTCGGAGATGGGCTTTCCGAGGAGCGAGTCGCGGACGCACCCGCCCACGATCCACGACCGCTTCCCGGACTGACGCAGCCGCTCGCAGATGCCGAGCGCGTCGGCGGGCACGTGGGCGAGGTCGAAGCTGTCGAAGGTGCGCTGCGCCATGCGGAAGCGCTCCACTTTAGACCTGATTTAGACCGAATTGTGGGTTGCAGCGGCTGGGCTGTGATGCCATTCGGTTCGCTCTTACTCCCAAGGAGGATCCCCATGGCATCGACCCGCATCGTGATTGGAATCGTCGTCACCGCCGCCAGCTCGCTCGTGGCCCTCGCCGCCTGCTCCGGCAGCACCACCAACACGGGCACGGGAGACGGCGGCGCCTCCTCGGGTACCTCGGGCTCCAACACGTCGGGCGGCACGTCGGGCTCCGGCACGTCGGGCGGCAGCGGCATCAAGCAGTGCGCCCCGACGGGCTCGACCTGCACCGACGCGGAGACGGCCACGTACGGCAGCTGCCTCCAGGACAAGTGCGACGCGACGTACAGCAAGTGCCTCGGCCCGGACTACAAGAGCGGCACGTTCAGCGGTGACTGCGGTCCGTACATCACGTGCACCCAGGCTTGCGCCTGCGGCGACACGAAGTGCTCGATGGCGTGCCAGAGCAAGCTCACCTCGGCGTGCACGACGTGCCTTGGAGGCTTGGGCTCGTGCAGCGAGATGTGCGAGGCGCCCGCCTGCACGAAGGGCAGCTCCAGCGGCACGAGCGGCACCAGCGGCTCCAGCGGCACCAGCGGCTCCAAGACCTGCGCGGACCTGAAGGCCTGCTGCGACAAGATCCCCGAGGGCCAGATGAAGGACAACTGCAACGGGACCTACGACGCGATCAAGTCGATGGACTCGAGCTGCAACGCCGTCTACGCGAGCTACGCCCCGTCCTGCCCCTGAGGTGACGCCGCCAGGACCGAGGGCATCTAGAACCCCTCGGTCTTGGCGATGATCTCGTTCATGATCTCGCGCGTGCCTCCGCCGATCGGGTAGAGGCGCGCATCGCGGTAGAGGCGCTCCACGAGGTACTCGCGCATGTAGCCGTTGCCGCCGTGGATCTGCACCGCCTCGTCCACCACGTACGAGCACATGTCCGTGGCGGCGTTCTTGGTCATCGCCGCGAGCCCCGGGACCTGCTCGTCGCGCACGACGCGCACCGCGCACTCGCTCACCAGCGCGCGCACCGCGGCGATCTTCGTGACCATGTCGGCGAGCTTGTGCCGGATCACCTGGTGCCCCATGAGCGTGCGGCCGAACGCCTTGCGTTCGCGTGCATACTTCACGGATTCCCGGTACGCGAGCTCGGCGATGGCCACGCACTGGCTCGCCAGGAACAAGCGCTCGGTGGCGAAGTTGATCATGATGGCGAGGAAACCCATGTTCTCCTCGCCGATGAGGTTCGCCGCCGGCACTCGGCAGTCCTCGAAGCTCAGCTCCGCGGTGTCGCTCGCCCACCAGCCGGTCTTCGCGAGCTTCTTGCTCACCGTGAACCCGGGCGTGCCGCGCTCGATGACGAGCAGCGAGATGCCGCCGTGCCCCTCCCCGCCCGTGCGCACCGCGGTGGTGGCGAAGTCGCAACGCACGCCGGACGTGATGAACGTCTTCGCCCCGTTGACCACGTAGTGATCGCCGTCGCGCAGCGCCTTGGTCCGCAGGTTCGCGACGTCGCTCCCGCCGCCCGGCTCGGTGATGGCGAGCGCGCTGATCTTCTCGCCGCGCAGCACGGGCGCCACGAAGCGCTCCTTCTGCGCGGGCGTCCCGAGGCGCACGATGGGCGGCAGCGCGATGCCGTGACTGTTCAGCCCGACGCACGTGCCCACCGAGTGCCCGTACAGGACCATCTCCTCGGAGGCCGCGAGCGCGTGCAGGAGGTCGCCGCCGGCGCCGCCCTCGCTCGCCGGGTACGAGATGCCCAGCAGCCCGGCCTCGGCCGCGGTCCGGTAGAGCTCGCGCGGAAACTCGCACGCCTCCTCCCACGCGTGCGCGTGCGGCGCGATGTTGTTCTGCGCGAAGCGACGGACGTTCTCGCGGAGCTGCGCGTGCTCCTCGGTCTCGAACAGGTACGTCATGCGCGCCATGCTACCAATTGGGGACCGCATGCGCCCCACCGTCTACCTCTTCGACATCGACGGCACCCTCATCTCCACCGGCGGCGCGGGCCGTCGCGCCATGGAGGGAGCGTTCCGTGACGTGCACGGCGAACGGGGCCCGGCGAGCGTCGCGTTCTCGTACGGCGGCATGACCGATCGCGCGATCGTGCGCGCGGGGCTCGCGCAGCTCGAGCATCATCTTCCGGACGCCGCCGCCATCGACCAGGTGCTCGATCGCTACCTCACGCGCCTGGCCCACGAGGTGGCGCAGCCCGCGACCACCTACGTCGTTCATCCAGGCGTGCTCGACGTCCTCGCGTGGCTGAAGGACAAGCCCGCGGTCGCGATCGGCCTCGGCACGGGCAACGTGAAGCCGGGCGCGCATGCGAAGCTCGCTCGCGGCGCGCTCGTGGAGCCGTTCGCGTTCGGCGGCTTCGGCTGCGACGCCGAGGACCGCACCGAGCTCCTGCGCATCGGCGCGACGCGCGGCGCGGGAGCGCTCGGGGTGCCGCTCGCCGAGTGTCGCGTCGTCGTCATCGGCGACACGCCGAAGGACGTGGCGGCGGCGCACGGCATCGGCGCCGAGTGCATCGGCGTGGGAACGGGCGGCTTCGAGCCGGACGCGCTCCGCGATCTCGGGGCGCGCGCGTTCGCCACCCTCGACGAGGATGGCGTCCGCGAGGCGCTGTTCAGCGCGTGATCACTGCACCGTGATCGGCGTCTTCGCCGGCATGTAGATGTTGTCGAGCTCGCCATCGACGACGCGCAAGGCGTCCATGCCCCAGTCGTAACCGAAGTCGGTGAACTGCGCGGCCTTGAGGATCGCCTTGTACGAGCTCTGCTTGCCGTCGATGAAGGCGCCGACGAACCGGCCCATCGCGGGGCCGCTCTCGTTGACCCAGCTCTCGAGGCCGTTGGTGACCATGTCGAGGTTCTTCGTGCCGCCTGCCTTCAGCGGGAAGTAGTCCTTCTCGTAGTAGTTGTACGAGACGCACCCGTTGACGTTGAGCACCTGGTAGGTCGACGGGAAGTCCGAGGCCTGGAAGCGGCTCGGATCGAGCGGGCCGTACCCGATGTACGAGTGACCGTTGTAGACGAAGATGTCGCTCGTCTTGATGCCGCGCTTGTGGGGCGTCGAGTCGGTCTCCGCGCCGAAATATGACTGAAGCTTGATGGTGAAGGGCTTCGTCTGGCCGCCAATGGTGACCTGAACGGGCGCCTCGAACGTGATCCAGTGGCGAACGACGGTGTCCGCGATGACCTTGCGGAGCTGCTCGCGGTTCGACCACGTGATGCCGGCGGGGTTCTTGTTGTCGAGCTCGAACGCGATGACGTCGTCGAACGAGGCGAACTTCACGTCGAGCGCGCCGACCTTGAAGTTGAGGACGTCGGCGGCGGGCTCGACGTTCGCGAGCTTGAAGCCGGGGCGCGCCTTGAAGACCTCGCGCAGGCCCTCCTGCCACATGGCGTAGCCCGCGTCCTCCGACGTGTCGTGGCGCTCGCCGGCGGCCCAGTCGGCCATCATGCCGCTGACCATGCCGATGACCAGCTTGTTCGCCTCGACGCCGCCGCCGTAGAGGCGATCGTACTCGGGGTACTTCAGCGCGCTCGACTGCGTGGTGGCGTGGAGGTTCGCGCGCATCGGGATGTAGAGGCGGGAGACCTCGCTCACCGGGACCTGGTCGGCGATGAGGCCCTTGCGGTCCTCGTCGATCTTCTGTTGCTCGGCGATCATCGCCGGCTTGCAGGACGAGACCGACGGGTCGAACACGTACCAGATGGAGCCGACGAACTCCTTCGCCTCCTTGTCGTTGGCCGTGCACTGCGGGAGGACCTGATCGGTCTTCGACGCGTAGCCGCTGCCAAGGAGCGCGAGCGAGATCGCGGAGCGGTTTGCCATCGTGATGGGGACGAGCGCGTTGTCGGTGTACGTGTACGTGACCTTGGTGAGCTTGCGCGACGTGCCGGGGTTCGCCTTGTCGACGACGGAGACCGCAGTCTTCTTGAACGTGTTCGGGTCGACGTCCTTGAGCTCGCGGCTGTTGACGCCGACCTTCGCGGTGCGAAGCGCGCCGAACGCCGACTGCGTCTGCTGCTTCACCGTGCGGATGATCTCGGCGTCGCTGGTGCCCTCGGCGACGTAGACGTAGCCTGCGAAGTCGAGCTTCCGCGCGCGCGCGGTGAGGCTCGTGAGGTCCTCTTCCTGACCGGCGGTGCCGTCGGCGGAGTCGGTGGGGGCCGCGCAGGCGACGAGCGCGCTGGCGACGAGGACCGTGAGGATCGGGAGTGAAGTGAGGGAGAGCTTCATTCGGGTGAGCACGGTCTAGCCCTGATGTAGGTTGATGCAAGTTGCCACCGTACAAAAACTTACTGAAGAACCGTCTGAGGTCGGGCAAGCCGCCGAGATCGTTGAGCTCTGCAACGTTGCAAAAAGTTGCTTTTCGCGGCGGCGGTAACTCCTGGCTCCGGGCGGACAAGTCCCGTGGAATTGATCGTCCTCCACGCCCGTAGGAAACACAGCACCGTGCCGCAAAGCCTTCACCGCACCTGGGTCGCCCTCGCCGTCGCCACGCTGGCCGTCCTCGTCGTCGCGCTCCTCACGGGGCGCGACTTCGTTCGTGACGTGAACGCGCTCTGCCCCGGCGCCCTCCACGAGGAGCCGTTCACCAGCGCGACCGGCACGCCGAAGCTCGACCCCGTCTACCTGGAGAGTGTCGCCTCGCAGGGCACGCCGTCGCCCATCA
Source organism: Polyangiaceae bacterium (assembly GCA_043732195.1). Taxonomy (GTDB): domain Bacteria; phylum Myxococcota_A; class Polyangia; order Polyangiales; family Polyangiaceae; genus Labilithrix. Next base: position 1,604 of record JAYTHX010000311.1, on the reverse strand, counting down.
CGAGCGGCCCCGCCTTCGTGCTCACGTACGACCAGAAGCAGAAGCAGTCGAACGGCTACGCGTACCCCACCGAGTTCAAGAACGTCCGCGTGCAGTGGAAGGAGCCGGGCGCCGCGATCGACGCGCCGTGTGCGACATGCGGCTCGGTCAGCATCGCGCTCTCCGGCGAGGCGCCGGCCGACCTCCATCTCTTCCGCGAGCGCGGCACCAACCGCTACGTCGTGAAGGGCCGCCCGGGCTACGCCTACAGCGACGACGCCGCGGCACGCGCAGCGTTCACGGTCGACGCCGTTGCCACGCACCGCATCCAGCTCGATCGCATCTTCACCGCGCGCCAGCTCCCGTTCGGCGTCGCGCTCGTGGCGCTAGGCGCGCTCGTCGTGGCGCTCTTCCGCTCACGCCGCGCGATGTCCTATGCGCGCACCATCCACGCGTGGACCGAAGCGCGCCTCACGCCGGGCGGCATGCTCGAGAGCGACGCAGGCGGCACCCTCGGCACCGTCGAGCAGACGCGCTTCGGCGGCTACCTACCCGCCGGGCCCGTGCTCGTGGCGCCCGAAGCGCTCGCCACGAACGGCCTCTATCGCGACGTGCCCATCGTCCAGCGCCGCCAGATCGCCGAGGGCACGCACCAGCGCTGGGCGTCGGGCACGATGCTTCGCCTGCGCGACGCGCGGGCCCTCGCCGTCATCAGCACGGCCTGCACGCTGCTGGCGGCGGGCGCGCGCTTCGCGGCGTGATCAGTTCGCGTCGATGAGGCCGTGCAGGTCCTGGGTCGTGAACTCGTAGCGCTTGCGGCAGTAGTCGCACTCGATCTCGAGCGGCTTGCCGCCCTCCATCAGCGACTCGATGTCGGCGCGCGGCAGCGAGGCGAGGCTCTGGGCAAGCCGCTCGGTGCTGCAGCGGCAGCCGAAGTGCACCTCGCGGTCGCCCACCGTGGTGTACGGCATGCCGTAGAGCACCTCGGCCATGAGGTCCGTCGGCGTGCCCTTGCCGCGCGCGAGCATGGGGACGATGTCCTGGAAGTCCTTCAGGCGCTCGGTCATCACCATGAGCGGCCCCTCGGCGAGCTCGGGGAGGAGCTGCACCATGTAGCCTCCCGCCGCGGCGACCTCGCCGTTCGAGAAGTGACAGCCGATGGCGATCATCGTGACCGTCTGCTCGGAGTCATGCATGTACGCCATGAAGGCCTCGGACACGCTGCTCGAGCCGGTGGGCACGGCGACGACGCCCTGGTGCAGTGAACCGTTCGCGAGCGTGCGCGCGATCTGGAGGATGCCCTTCTCCCCCATCGGCATCTCCTTCACGTCCTCGGGGAGCTGGATGAGCCCGCGCGTCGAGCCGTCGGGATGGGTGTCGGCGATCATCCGCGTGCGCGGGTTGTCGCCCTGGAGGATGGCCTGGAGGCGGTTGTCCGGCGCCATGCTCTCGCGGACCAGCACCGCGCCGGTGAGCGTGTCACCGAAGAGGCGCGTCAGCTCGGGCGTCTCGGGCTTCTGGGCGGCGATCGCGCCACGGACGGTCGCCGTCGTATCGACGGCGATCACCCGGAAGGCGCCGTCGTCCGTGATGGCGCGGAGAACCCGGTCGATGTGCGGCACACT
>JAYTHX010000310.1:0-12806 GCA_043732195.1 Polyangiaceae bacterium | reverse complement strand
GGTCGTGCGCGGGGCCAAGGGACTCGATGTCGGCGATCACGTCCGTGTCGAGCTCGTACACACCGACGTCGAGCGCGGCTTCATCGACTTCGCACGGGTGGGAGCAGCATGAGCAGCATGAGCACGCCGCTCCCGTCCCATCTGCCGCTCGCCTACAAGAACGAACAATTCCTGGACAGCGACGAGGCGCGACCCCTGCGCATCCTCGCTGAATATCTCGAGCCGCTGGCCGCATTTCGTCGCGAGAAGATCGACGAGACCATCGTCTTCTTCGGATCGGCGACACTCGCCTCGGACGGTCCTCTCGGCCACTACTACGAGGCCGCTCGCGAGCTCGCGCGACTCGTCACCGAGTGGTCGAAGGGGATCTCGTCAAACGGGCACCGGTACATCGTCTGCACGGGCGGCGGTGGCGGCATCATGGAAGCCGCCAATCGCGGCGCCTCAGAAGCAGGCGGACGGACGATCGGCCTCAACATCGGGCTGCCGAAAGAGCAAGCGCCGAACCCGTACATCAGCCGAGGTCTCTCGTTCGAGTTTCGCTACTTCTTCATGCGGAAGCTCTGGTTCGCGCATCTGGCGCGCGCGCTCGTGGTCTTCCCGGGCGGATTCGGGACGCTGGACGAGCTCACCGAATTTCTCACGCTGGTGCAAACCCGCAAGTTCGTTCGACCGATCACGATTCTTCTCTACGGACCGACGTACTGGAAGGAGGTCATCAACTTCGATGCCCTCGTTCGGCACGGCATGATCAGCGTCGAGGACGCCGGCCTCTTCGAATACGTCGACGAACCAGGGGCGGCGCTTCGCCTCCTGCAGGCGCGGCTCGGAACGGAGGCGCCGGCGAAGGCGCCCGACTTCGCGGTCTCCCGCTGTGAGGACATCTGAAGTGCTGGCGGCCTCTTTCCCTCGCCTGCGATTGGCAGAGCTCCGTTGAGGCGAGCAAGCCTCGCGGCGTTCACCGTTGGTGCTGCCGTGTGCGTTCCGCTGGCGTGCGGCAGCCCCCCGATGGCCAACTACGCCCGCCCGCCGGTCCAACTGAACCCGTCCGAGGCCCACGCTGCGTGGACCCACGCGCGTCAGGTGTTCGAGAGCCGATGCGTGGTGTGTCACGGTTGCTACGACGCTCCATGCCAGCTCAAACTCGGGACGTTCGAGGGCATCGACCGCGGCGCCACCGAGACCAAAGTCTACGACGGCGCGCGGCTCCTCGCGGCGACACCGACGCGGCTCGAGGTGGACGCCCACGACACCCAAGGATGGCGGATGAAGGGGTTTCATCCCGTGCTTCCCGAGGGGGCGTCTACGGATCCTCGCGCAAGCCTGCTCTTGCGGATGCTCGACCTCAAGCGCAAGAATCCCGTGCCCGCATCGAGCGACATCCCGAAGGCATTCACGCTCGACCTCAATCGCGAACAAACGTGCACCGACGCCCAGCACTTCGACGACTACGCGAAGAAGCACCCGCTCTGGGGCATGCCGTACGCGTTGCCAGGCCTTTCGGCGAGTGAAGAGACCGCGCTGGTCCACTGGGTGAACGGCGGCGCACCGCATGCCGCGCCGGCGCCGCTCGCTCCGCAGGTCTCGTCGGCGATCGCGTCTTGGGAGTGGTTCCTCAACGAGCCGTCGCTCAAGAGCCGCCTCGTCGGTCGCTACATCTACGAGCATCTGTTCCTGGGCAGCCTCTACTTCGTCGGCGTCGACGACCATACCTTCTTCCGCCTCGTCCGCTCCAGGACGCAGGAAGGGGCGGTGGACGAAATACCGACGCGTCGGCCGTTCGATGATCCGAAGATCGACCACGTCTACTACCGGTTCGTGCAGCGCCTCGAAGCGCCGCTCGAGAAGACGCACATGCCGTATCCGCTGAGTGCGCCACGCCTCCATCGCTTCCGAGAGCTCTTCATCGAGCCCTCGTACGTCGTCGATCACTTGCCGAGCTACGAGCCGGAAGTGAGCGCCAACCCGTTCCGCGCGTTTCAAGCGATCCCGGCGGAGTCTCGGTACAGATTCTTGCTCGAAGAAGCCGAATTCTCGCTCATGGGATTCATCAAGGGCCCGGTGTGCCGAGGGCAGGTAGCCCTCAACGTGATCGAGGATCGATTTTGGATCGCGTTCATGAATCCAGACTTGCCCCTCATCAAGGAGGAAACGACGTTCCTCGCCGGCGTAAAGCAGGAGCTCGATATGCCCGCAGAAGGCGGGAGCTCCGCGCTTCTGACGCAGTGGCTCGGCTACGGCCGCGATCACGAGCGGTACCTCCAGAAGAAGAACGACTTCCTCAAGAAGGCGCTCGGCGACGGAGGCGCTGTGAATCTGAAGATGGTCTGGGATGGCGACGGCAAGAACGAAGGCGCCGCGCTGACCGTCCTTCGTCACTTCGACAGCGCCACGGTCGTCAAAGGACTCGTCGGTGGCCCGCCGAAGACCGCATGGGTCATTGGGTTTCCACTGCTCGAGCGCGTCCACTACTTACTCGTCGCCGGATTCGATGTCTTCGGCAACGTCGGCCATCAGCTCACGACGCGGCTCTACATGGATTTTCTTCGGATGGAGGGAGAAGCCAACTTTCTCATGTTCTTGCCGCAACCACGCCGCAGGGAGCTCGTCGACGTGTGGTACCGAGGTGTGAACGGCGACGCGAAAGAGCGCGTCGTCCGAGAGCTCACTGCGTTCGCGGACGCTCCGAACATCGCGTATCAGTCTCACGACGCCGAACGAGAGCTCTATTCCATGCTCAAAGCCCATGTTCGCCGGAGTCTTGCCGATGGGTTTGACCTCGAGCACGTGGAGGATGAGGCGCTCCGCTCGGCGCTCGCGCGCCTCGGTCAGGTGAAGGGACCGTCTGCATCGTGGCTACCGGAGCTCTCGTTCGTGACGGTGTCGAAGCCTTCGCCGAGCGCGCGGAGCGGCCTCGCTTCGTTTACGATCGCGCGCGACAGCGGACACACGAACGTGGCGCATCTCTTCAACGAGGACGACCGCCGTATCAAGGACGAGGACGCGCTCACAGTCGTCCCCGGCCTTCTTGGTGCGTATCCGAACGCCCTCTTCGAGGTCCCGCACCAGGACCTCGAGACCTTCGTGAACGCGGTCGCGAAGCTCGATGGCGAAGACGCCTATAGATCGCTACGAGCGCGGTTTGGGGTCCTCCGTGCGAGCGATGGATTCTGGTCCTTCAGCGATCGCATTCAGGAAGACCACAAAAGAGCGCGGCCGATCGCGTCCGGGTTGTTCGACTACAATCGGCTGGAAGCGTACTGATCCGTCACCGCTCCGACGGACGAACGACCGCGTGTCCTTCGTGGAGAGCTGAGACGCTCTGGCTCAGGAAGCGGAGGGCCCGTGCGTTCGCCGAGCGTGGATTGCGAGCAACACGCCTACGCTGAGCGCAGGCAGCTCGTTCGCAAGTCACGACGCCTTTCGCTTTTTGCGAATCGAGATTCAGGACTGCGCGGCGCGCATCGTGCAAGAGCGCCGGTCCGCGGCTTGCAGCGCCTCTCGTCGAGGCGCGTCGAGAGCGTCAGGAGATGAGATGCAGCTGAAGCAAGAGATCGTCGACAGGCCTTTCGTAACGCCGACATTGGCGCGTGACACGCCCGTGGACGCGGGGGCGGCCATGCCGCTCGTGGACCCGGTGCTTCCGCGCACGGTTCGCGCCGTCCGTCGAATTCTCGTGTGCATTGACCACTCGTCCTTCGCACACGCATGCATTCGGCACGCGGTCGCGATCTCGAAGAGTCTCGGCGGCACGATCACCCTGCTTCACGTCATGCAGCCTCCTCACCAACGCGCCGGGGCCCACTCCACGGACGTGCTTGACTGGGAGATCGAGAGGCAGGAGGAGAGCACGCTTCTGGGTCGGCTCGAGAGCGATGCGACCAAGGCCGCGGCGCACCACGTCGAAACGAGACTCGAACAAGGCCACCCTGCGGAGCGCATCGTCGCAGTGGCACGCGAGCTCGATGCGGACGTCACGATCCTCGGGAGTCAAGGCGAGCGCGGCGATACTCCTTGGAATCTGGGCAGCACGGTGCTGCAGGTTCTCGCGGTCGCGCAAGGCTCGGTGCTGGTTGTCCGCTCGAGCACTGTGGAAAGCGATGTCGTCTGCCCGAAGCGCATTCTCGTGCCCCTCGACGGATCCGTTCGAGCCGAGAGCGTCCTGCCCACGGTCTTGCGAATCGCCAGCATGCATGGCGCAGAGGTGCTTCTTGCCCTGGTCATCCAGGAACCGATCGTCACCAGAGTGCTGTGCTCGCCGGAGGATCTGTCGGCTGCACGGGATCTCGCCACCCGTCTCGAGATCAGCGGGAAGCGCTACTTGGAGGACCTTGCCGGCCAGCTCTCGCGCGAGGGTGCCTCTGCGCGCACGCTCGTGCTGCGGAGCACCGATGAAAGGCAGTGCCTTCTCGAGCTCTCCCGGAACGAACAGAGCGATATGATCGTGCTCTCTGCGCACGGCTCGAACTGCAATCCGGCCGTCATCAGCGGGAGCGTGACGGTCTCACTCCTCACGCACGCGATCGTTCCGCTGCTGGTTCTTCAGGATCTTCACGACGCCGAGCTCCGTGGCCCCGAGGGGAGCCGTCGTGCGCCGCCGCTCCGCGCAAGCTTCCCGCCGGTGGACGGGTGACGGCGGCGGTAACACTCGGACAGAGCGACGCTCCCGAGAAATCCACGGCGCTCGAGACCGAAGCGCGGGCGCTCGCCACATCGCATCACGACGTTCAGCGCGCGGAATCGAAGGGCTTGATGCATCTCGAGCTCGCGCCGTCACCCACCGCGCGGGCCCTCGAGCGCGCGCGGAAGGATCTCGCGGCCCGCGCGCCTCTCTCGATGGATGCGACGCTGCAGAAGGCAGCCGAGTGGTTCCTCGACAACTACTACTTGGTCCGTCGTGTCGCCCGGCAGGTGACTGACGACCTTCCGTCGGGCTTCTCGAGGCGCCTGCCTCAGCTCGCGAGCGGCCCCGCAAAAGGTGTTGCGCGGATCGATGCGCTCGCGCGCGCGTTGGTGGTGAGGAGCAGCATCGAGATCGATGTCACCGCGCTTTCGAGGTTCGTCCAGGCGTATCAGGAGATCTCGCCGCTTACGATCGCCGAGCTCTGGGCGCTGCCGACGATGCTCCGAATCTCGGTCCTGCACGGCCTTCTCCACTTTCTCGAGGCGCTGGACGTCTCCGTTCACGGACACCTCGAACGTGCGCCTTCCCCACGCGCCCCGCCGGATGCCGAGCCGATCGGGCTCGGTCCTGGAGATGGCGTCGAGCGGTCGATTCGCGCGCTGAGGCTTCTCGCCGAAATCGATTGGAAGGAGTTCTTCGAAAAGACGAATCGGGTCGAGGGCATCCTGCAGAAGGATCCGTCGGGCATCTACGGGCGGATGGACTTCGACACCTGCGATGCGTACCGAAAGACCGTCGAGGAGCTGGCTTGGGGTACCGACGTCGCCGAGGAGGACGTAGCGGAGCGAGCCGTGGAGCTCGCGCGTCAGAACATCCCGGATCTGCGGACGAGCCACGTCGGCTATTACCTCGTCAACGGAGGACGGAGCCTGCTCGAGGGGCTCCTCGGATATCGTCCCCGAGGAGTCGAGCGCGTTCGCCGCCTCTTCACGCGTCGGCCAACGCTGACTTACTTCTCGGCGCTCGCAATCGCGACCGGAGTGCCGCTCCTCGTTCTCGCGTGGGAGCTCGCGCGCGACGGGGCGCACCCACTGTCGATCGCGGTCAGCGTTCTGCTTTCCGCCGTGCCTGCATCGATTGTGGCGATCACGGTCCTGCAGTGGGCACTCGCGCGGCTTCTTCCGCCGCACGCTTTGCCGAAGCTCGACTTCGTGAAGGGACTGCCGGCCGACATCCGAGCCATCATCGTGATCCCGACCCTTCTCGGGCGACGCGAAGACGTCGATGAAATGCTGAGGCAGATCGAGCTCCACTACCTGTCGAACCGCGATCCACGCCTCGCATTCGCTCTCCTCACGGACGACGTGGACTCGGGCGCCACGCCGGCGGACACCGCGCTCGTCGAGAGCGCCGCGCGCGGGATCACCGCGCTCAATGCGCGGTACGGCAACGAGAACGTGGGGCCGTTTCACCTCCTGCACCGCGAACCTCGCTGGAACGCCGCGGAGGGTCGGTTCATGGGCTGGGAGCGTAAGCGAGGGAAGCTCGAAGAGCTGAATCGTCTCCTCCGCGGCGCAAAGGACACGAGCTTCACGCGCCACGTCGGACGTCCGGAGGGACTCGTCGGGATCCGCTTCGTCATCACCATCGACAGTGACACCCAGCTCCCGATGGGGACTGCGCAAAGGCTCGTCGGCTTGCTTGCGCATCCGCTCAACCACGCGGTCTTCGACGACGCCACGGGACGCGTGACCTCCGGGTACACGATCGTCCAGCCCCGCGTCGAAATGTCACCGTCCAGCTTGCGCCAGACGCTCTTCGCGCGGATCTTCGGCGGCGATGTCGGGTTCGACATCTACACCCACGCGGTGTCCGAGTCGTACCAAGATCTCTTCGGTGCGGGGATCTACGTCGGCAAAGGCATCTACGACGTCGACGCGTTCATGCGAAGCGTCGACGGTCGCGTCCCGGAGAACGCGCTCGCCAGTCACGATCTCTTCGAGGGCATCCACGGCCGAACGGCGCTCGCCACCGACATCGTTCTCTTCGAGGACTACCCGGCCCAGTACGCGGCCTACGCGCGGCGAATGCACCGCTGGGTCCGAGGTGACTGGCAGCTCCTTCCATGGCTGTTCTCGACCGTTCCCTCGGCGGCCGGCGAGCGGATCCCGAGCCCGCTCGTCCCCATCGACAGGTGGAAGATCTTCGACAACCTGAGACGGAGCCTCACGAGCCCGCTGCTCGTTGCGCTCATCGTCCTGGGCCTCTGCTGGCTGCCAGGCTCGCCGCTCGTGTGGACGCTCGGGGCGCTCGTGATCTTGCTTCACCCGAGCTTCCCGGCGCTGCTGCACGATCGGCGCAGGCGCGCACTGAACCTTGGACGATGTGTCCTGACGATCGCGTTTCTCGCGCACGAGGCGATCGTGGTCGTCGACGCCGTGATTCGCGTGGGCGTGAGAATGACGATCACGCGGAAGCATCTCCTCCAATGGACGTCGGCGGCGCACACGGCCTTCGGGCTAACGGCGCGACCCTCGCGCACGGCTCTGTGGCGCGAGATGATGGGATCCCCGATCCTTGCGGTAGCCACCGCGGCCCTTCTCGCATGGACGAGGCCGTCGGCCCTCGGCGTCGCGGCTCCGCTCCTCGCGCTATGGTTCGTCGCGCCCGAGATCGCACGGTGGGTGAGCGCGCCGTCGAAGTCCCTCGAGGCTCCCCTGGGGCCGGACGAGCGGCGACAGCTCCGGCTCCTGGCGCGAAGAACGTGGCGCTTCTTCGACATCTTCGTGGGGCCGAACGACCAGTGGCTTCCCATCGACAACTACCAAGAAGAGCCGCGCGAACAGACGGCTCACCGTACCTCGCCGACCAACATCGGCATGATGCTCCTCTCGACGCTCGCGGCGTACGATCTCGGCTACGTCGGTCCAGGCGAGCTCGCGCTACGCGTGCGTAGCGCATTTGAAAGCATCGAACGTCTCGCTCACTACCAGGGACACCTCCTCAACTGGTACGAGACGAAGAACCTTCAGCCACTTCTGCCGCGCTATGTTTCCACGGTCGACAGCGGGAACTTCGCGGGGTGCCTCGTGGCGCTCAAGCAAGGGTGCCGCCAAGTGGCGTGCGGGCTCGTACTCCGCGGCGCCGCGTGGGAGGGTCTTGCCGACTCGCTCGACCTCCTCGAGGAGGCGCTGGCATCGGTCGACGAGGCAAAGGCGAGCGCGCTCCGGTCGGTGATCTCGCGAATGCGCCGCGCGGTCGAGGCGGGGTACGGCAATCCCGAAGACGCCTATCCGACGTTCCGAGCTCTCGCCGATGAAACGTCCGCGGAGCTCGATCGCGAATTGCTCACGCTCCTTGAGACTGGCGCCCTCCGCCACGACACCGACACGCTCCGCGCGCTTCGCACGTCGGCCGAGCGTTTTCACGAACAGCTTCGGCAGATGCGTAGCGAGATCGATGCGCTCCTTCCGTGGCTCCCCCTGAGAGACGAGCCGGCCGCTCGCGCGCTGACGCTGCCGTCGCGACTCCGACTCGACCAGGTCCCGGACACTTCACGAACGCTGCTGGCGCAGGTCGACCGATGGGAGCAGGGGCATCGAGAGCGGGGTGATCTCTCGCCCGTTCTCGAGGGATCGGCGCGGCTGATGCGAGAGGCGCTTCGGAACGCAGAGGCACGCGCCAAGACGCTGCACGACGAGCTCCTCGAGCTTGCCACGCGTGCGGAGGAAGAGGTGCGCGGGATGGACTTCCGACTCCTTTACGACGGAACGCGGAAACTCTTTCACATCGGCTACAACGCGACGCTGGACCAGCTCGACGGGCATCACTACGACCTGCTCGCTTCGGAGGCGCGGCTCGCGAGCTACCTCGCCATCGTGAAGGGGGACGTGCCCGCGTCTCATTGGGCCATGCTGGGCCGGCCGATGATTCAAGGTGCCGGTGCACCGCTGCTCTTGTCGTGGGGCGGAACGATGTTCGAGTACCTCATGCCCTCGCTCTTGATGCGCAGTCGTGAGGGGACCTTGCTCGCGCAAACCTGCGAGCTCGTCGTCGACGCGCAGATCGCGTACGGCAAGGAGACCGGCGGGCCCTGGGGAGTTTCCGAGTCCGCCTACGCGCGCCTCGACGCGCATCAAACCTATCAGTACCAGTCGTTCGGGGTTCCGGGCCTCGGCTTCAAGCGCGGCCTCGAAGACGACCGGGTGTTCGCGCCTTATGCGTCGATGCTTGCCGTGTCGGTCCGGCCACGCGCCGTGCTCGACAACATGAAGCGACTCGAAGGGATGGGGATGCTCGGGACGTACGGCCTGTTCGAAGCTGTCGACATGCATCCCGATCGTACGGAGGACGGTCGCTCGTTCGCGGTCGTGCGCTCACACATGGCGCATCACCAGGGGATGATCCTCGTCGCGATTAACAACCTCTTGAACGACCAGATTATGGTCGACCGGTTTCACGCGGACGGCGAGGTCGAGACCGGTGAGCTCCTGCTCAACGAGCGGGCGCCAAGGGCCGCGCCCGCCGAATGGCCGTTCGCGGAGCACGTCGAGAACACCGAGACAGCGAAGGTCGAGGCGCAGGCTCGCGTCCCATCGCCGTGGGTTCCCGAGGCTCAGGGACGGCCGCAAGCCCTCGTGCTCGGGAACGGTCGCCTTTCGAGCGTCCTGACGAAGTCCGGCGGTGGGGGATTGCTATGGGAAGGGCTCGCCGTCACACGCTTTCAAGCCGACGTCGTCGGAGACGGTGATGGCTTGTGGATCTACCTCCGTGACGAGGACACCGGCGAGATTTGGTTCGCGACCTCCGGCGACGGCCATACGGCATATTCGGCGCACAAGGCCGAGTTCCATCAGCGCGCCCGCGGAATTTCAGTGCGCGTCGACGTCGCCGTCGCGCCTTCCGACGACGTCGAAGTGCGCCAGATCACGCTGCACAACGAGACCGATCAGACGAGACTCCTCACGATGACGAGCGCCGCCGAACCGGTGCTCCTGCCGGTCAAACAAGCCGGGACGCATCCGGCGTTTGGCCGGTTGTTCGTGGAGAGCGAATACGTCGCCGAGCTCGATGGCCTCCTCTTTACGCGGCGGCCGCGGGCGCCGTCGGACGAGCGTGCGGTGCTCGTCCACCGGCTCGTGACCGAGAGCGCAGCGGTGACGCTCGCAGGTTACGAAAGCGACCGCATGGCATTCTTCGGTCGCGGTGAAAGCGCGCGTACTCCAAAGTCGCTGGCGGTACCGGGTCAGAAGCTTCGCGGGCGGGTCGGTTCGGTGCTCGATCCGATCATGAGCCTGATGGCCAACGTCGAGCTGAAGCCAAATCGAAGCGTCACCTTCGCCCTCGTGACGAGCGTGGCTCGCACGCGCGTCAAGGCCGTGGAGCTCGCGCGTCAGTACGGCTCGATGCACGCCGTTCGCTGGGCGTTCCGAGACGCCGAGCAACAGAGCGGCAGACGTCTCGCCCGTGCGCATCTCGAGCCCGAGCTCCTGCCCACCGTTCAGCAGCTTTTCTCCGCACTCCTCTTCGCCGATCCGACGTTTCGTGCATCCCCCGACGTGCTCGCGACCAGCCGTCCTTGCCAGCGCCGCCTCTGGGAGCGCGGGATTTCCGGCGACGATCCCATCGTGCTGGTGCGTGTGAGCGATCCGGAGGCTCCACTTCTGCGCGAGACGATCGCCGCCCAGCGGTTTCTACGATCCTGCGGAGTCCGCATGGACCTCGTCCTCGTAGACGAGCAGCCTTCGGGGTACATCACCGATGGCGCGGGAACGCTTCGGAGCGTTCTCGTCCACAGCGAGGTGGAGGACTGGCTCGGCAAGCACGGCGGCATCTTCGTGCTCGCGGCCGATCAGCTCGCAGGGGGCGAAGGGTTGCGCCTCGAGGCGAGCGCACGCGTCGTGCTGGACGCGCGCGATGGAACGCTCACGCTGCGAATGGCGCGGCCCATCGAGAGTCCGCCGAAGTTGCCTCGCTTCGAGCCAACGCTCGTGGATGCGGAGCCATCACGCACGCCCCAGCGCCCGGATTTGCTCTTCGACAACGGCTTCGGCGGTTTCACCAGGGATGGAGATGCGTACGTGGTCGCCGTCCAGCCGGGCAACCCGATTCCGGCGCCATGGTCCAACGTCCTTGCGAATCCGACCTTCGGCTGCCTCGTCAGCGATTCTTCACTCGGCTCGACGTGGTCGCTGAACGCGGGAGAAAACCGGCTTACGCCGTGGAGGAATGATCCCCTCTTCGACGCGCCCGCCGAGGCGCTTTACCTCCGGGACGAGGAGACGGCAGTGGTGTGGTCCCCGACGCCTCTACCGGCAGGCGCCGATGCCGAGACGCTGGTGCACCACGGCGTGGGCTACACGACGTACACGCGGGAGAGTCACGGTCTCGTGCAGGAGCTCACCGTCTTCGTTCCTCCCGATGCGCCACTCAAGGTGGCGAGGTTGCGGCTCAAGAACACGACTCCTCGGCACAGGCGCCTCACGGCCACGTACTACGCCGAGTGGGTTCTGGGGAGCCTGCGCGACGATCAAAAGCCGTATGTGGTGAGCGAGTTCGATGCGTCCCACGGTTGTCTTCTGGCGAGGTGCGATTGGAATGCCGACTTCGGGGAGCGCGTTGCGTTCCTCGCCGCGGGGCGCGAGGTGCACGGCTTCACGAGTGACCGCGTGGAGTTCCTGGGTCGCCGCGGTGACTACGCGCGGCCTGAGTCTCTCGGGCGATGGGGGCTCACGGGAAGGATCAACGCCGGCGCTGATCCTTGCGCCGCCCTTCAAGTGCACTTGGAGCTTGCTCCCGACGAGCAGATCGAGACGCATTTCATCCTCGGACAGTCCGAAGGCCGGGAAGACGCGCTTCGGATCGTGGCGCGATTTCGCGACCCGAAGGTCGTCGAATCCGCCTGGAACGAGCTCGGGGTCTTTTGGGAAGGTCTGCTCGGCAGCGTGCGCGTCAAGACGCCTGAGCCTGCGATGGACCTCATGCTGAACCGATGGCTGCTCTACCAGAGCCTCTCGTCGCGCCTCTTCGGGCGCACGGCGTTCTATCAATCGAGCGGTGCGTTCGGGTACCGGGACCAGCTGCAAGACGTTCTTGCGCTGCTTCACGCGGCGCCCGAACGTGCACGCGCTCAGATCCTCGAAGCGGCGAGACACCAGTTCGAGGAGGGAGACGTTCTGCATTGGTGGCATCCGCCCGCGGGCCGCGGTGTACGAACGCATTGCTCCGACGACATGGCCTGGCTCCCCTTCGTGACGGCCGACTACGTCTTCGCCACTGGCGATTCTTCGATCCTCTCGGAGTCGCTCCCATTCCTGACCGGCGGGCCCCTGCAGAAGGGCGAGCACGATCGGTATGCGGAGTTTGCCGTTTCGACGACTAGCGCAACGCTGTTCGAACACTGTCGTAGGGCCCTCGAGCGTGCAGTGACCGAGGGGCGTCACGGTCTCCCTTTGATGGGTGATGGTGACTGGAACGACGGGATGAACCGCGTCGGCTCGGAGGGCCGCGGCGAGAGCGTCTGGCTCGGCTGGTTTCTCTGCGCAACGATGACTCGCTTTGCCACGCTGTGCGACCGTCGCAGCGACTTTAAGGACGCCGAGGCCTGGCGCCTTCGCGCGAAGTCCTTGCGCGAGAAGATCGAGGCGTGCGCATGGGACGGGGGCTGGTACCTGCGCGCGTTTCATGACGACGGCTCGCTCCTTGGCTCGGCGAAGGAACGTGAATGCCGGATCGATTCGATCGCGCAGTCGTGGGCAGTCCTATCCGCCCCGCCGGACGCGACGGCCGTGGGGCCGGGAAGCCGAGCGCGCGTTGCGGTGTGCGCGGCCGACGAACAACTCGTCCGCGAAGCTGACCGCCTCGTTCTCTTGCTCACGCCGCCGTTCGAGAGCACCCCACACGACCCGGGCTACATCGCTGCCTATCCGCCTGGCATTCGCGAAAACGGCGGCCAGTACACGCACGCAGCGACGTGGCTTGGCTTCGCGTACGCCGCGCTCGGCGATGGCGAACGCGCAGAGCGAATCTTTCGCATCCTCAATCCGATTCTCCACGCTCGCACCCGCGAAGAGGCGGATCACTATCCCCCTGTGTCAGAAGAGTTGTCCGGTCCGCTGTCCTCGGACTGAGGCTGCGGATGCCACCGACGCCGGGGGTATCTGAGGTTGGTTCATGACTGAAT
>JAYTHX010000309.1:0-12825 GCA_043732195.1 Polyangiaceae bacterium | reverse complement strand
AACGTCTGCTGCATGGAAAAGGTCGTCGTCGTCACGGGCGCGAGCGCAGGGATCGGATCAGAACTCGTCAGGCAGCTCGCTACCAAGGGAGCGAAGGTCGTCCTCGCAGCGCGCACAAAGGCTGCAATCGACGAGCTCGCCGCGAGGATCGGCGACGGGGCGCTCGCGGTCGTCGCCGACGTCACGAGGCGCAGCGACGTCGATCACCTTTGCAGTGCTGCGCTTGAGCGTTTCGGTCGCATCGATGTGTGGGTCAATAACGCGGGACGCGGCATTTCGCGCGGCGTCGCCGACCTCACCGACGACGACATGGACTCGATGTGGCGGGATAATATGAAGAGCGTCCTTTACGGGATGCAGGCGGTACTACCTCACTTTAAATCGCGCAACGAGGGTCAGATAATCAACGTCTCGAGCGGCTTGTCGCGCGCTCCGCTCGCCCCGGCGCGAGCCGCCTACGGCGCGGTGAAGAGCGCCGTGAACATGCTGAGTGCGTCGCTTCGCGTCGAGCTCCGCGCCACGCATCCCGGCATCTACGTCACGGTTGTGCTCCCGGGCGTCGTCGCCACGGAGTTCGGTCGCAATGCGCTGGGGGGCGGTGTTGACAACAAATCCCTCCCCAGCGCGCAGCCCGTCGAGGCCGCGGTGAAGGCCATCGTCGACGTCATCGAGCACCCGAAGTCGGAGGCGTACACGAGCTCGTTCATCGGGGAAACGATCTCGCGCTATCAGCGCGATCCAGACGCCTTCGAGGCAGAGATCGCGTCGCGCCTGCAGTGACCTCGACGCGGGACCGTCGGCGGACGGCGCTGTTCCGTAAACTCTCGCGGTTGCGCAAGGCCGCTACGCCGCACAGCGGGCCTTGGAGCCTCGGCGTGAGCGTTGCGTGGGCGGCGCTCGACCTCTCGCCCGACGCGAACGCGCGTCGCGCAGCGCACTCGGCGCTCGCCGCCTCCGAAAGAGCGAAAGAGCGACCTTGAGGCGGTCGGCAGTCCTCGCGGCCGTGGTCGGCGCGATCGCATTCGATCGCGTAGGGGCTGCTCGGCCACTCCGCGTAGCCAGGCAGAATCCACCACGGTCGGCGGTTCCAGTGCGAGCGCAATTTCGTAGAAAAGGTACCTCGTCGACTTGCAGGGTCGGTCGTTTGCACAGCCAACCCGGCTACGACTTCCTCTCTCCTGACGGCTTGCTACTCTCCAGTCGGGACGGCAGATGGGGCACGATAGAATATTCCTACGATCCGGCGGATCGGGTCTTGAGCGCACTGAGTGACTGCGGTACCAATGAAATTTTCAATACGGCTTGGCCGATAATCGCACGTATTATTCGGCAGCGAAGCCTTGAAAACAGCATCGACCACCTGTCGCGAGGCACTGCTCACGGCGACGCTCGCGCGCTGGGAGAAGCAGTACACGAGGCGCATCATCGCCATTCTCGAGGCCATGGCGACGCCCCACGAGCGGCTCACGTGGCTGATCCGAGCGAGCAATTCGGACGATTCTTGGGGCCGCGTGCACGTCGCCCTCGGCTCCTCATCGAAGAGCCCGCGGTCGCACGCGTGCTCGCGCGGGTCTCGAAGCGACGCATCGCGTATCTGGAAGAGTGCTACCGCGGCCTCGGCTCGCGGAAGCCGCGCGCGCGCCAGCAGGCGCTCCTCGCGTACGCGGCGTACCTCGGGGTGCTGCGGCTGCGCGTCGAAGGCCCCGGGGAGCTCCCGGACGCACGTGGACGCACGTGGACGCGAGGCGTATCTCGCGGCGATGGTGGAGATGCTGGTTCCCGGGTCGTGAAGCGTGGTCAGAGGCACGAGCAGAGGGGATCGCCCTGCTGGCATCGGCAAGGCCGGTCGGCCCCGAGCGGCGGATCCGGGAGGGCTGCACGAGCTTTTGCATAGCCGACGAGCGCATCGCGCATGGGCACGTACGAGGCACGGCAGTCCGCGGTGATGCTGCGCTCGTGCGCGAGCCAGGCCATGCGGTCCTGTGCGGCTGCTTGGGCCGCGCCCTCCCGGTGCGCGACGGCGCCGCCGATGAGGTGGCCGATGGTCGCCGCGACCAGCATCACACCGATGGGAAGGAGCACCCAGAGACTCGCCAGGCGGGGCTTGCTCAGCAGCTGTTCGATACGCGCGTTCTCCTCTTCGAGGCGCGCCACGTTCGCTTCCGTGCGCTCGAGTGCCGCGTGCAGGTCCTCGGGCGGCGAGGAGGCGCTCATCGCTGCCTCATGGCTGCGGCCAGCTCACTTCGACACGCGGCGACGTCCGCCTTGGTGAAGCGCTTTCGACGCTCGCAGTCGAGGAGCTCGATGTGCTCCAGCTCCGCCTCGCCGATCGCGGCCTGGTTGCAGGCTGCGAGCGCGCGCGCATCCTCGCACGCTGCGTCGAAGTAGCCGATCGCGTACCCGCCCGCGACGGCCACGACGGTCGCGACGAGCGAGATCTTCAGCCATGCGCGCGCGCGGCCTCGCAGCGCGAGAGCTCGCTGGAGGTCGGCGTGCTTCTCCTCGAGCGCGCCCGCCTCCTCGTCGACGCGCCGCCGCTGCTCTCGAACGTGCTCCGCGTCGGATCGGAAGGGGCTGGTCACCTCCCGATCCTAGCGCGGAGAGCGCTACGGACGCACCCGCGCGTCCGCTCATTCGGGCCGCACCTCGGTCGTGGGGCGCCAACGCACCACAAGCTCGTGAAGGCGCTGCGCGGGCGAGGATGACCGCGGTTGCGGTGAGCGACGCCGCCATCGCGTCACCTCCAGCGACAGCGGAATCTCGACCACCCCGTGCTCCGCCCCCCGACCCTGCGCCGCCCTCTTGCGAGCCGTCCCCCACGACGTTGGCCTACTCTCTCCGACGTCCAACCCGCTGCGGATCCTCTCGTTCGAGCAGTTCACGGACGCCGCGGTGGTCGCGAACGTCACGGCGCTCATCCAGTCGGGCGCGGCAGGGAGGAGGCTCAAGTTCACGCGGGCGACCAACCCCGCCGCGCTCACGAGCGGCGCGCTTGCGCAGGCTTACGACGTCGTCCTCGTTCACGACCAGCTGGACGGCGCGGGCGGACATGCCCACACAGCGCAGCGCTGCTGCCGTCCGCAGCGCTGCCTACGCGACGCAACGACGCGGGACAGGGTCAAGGCGCCGACGTGTGCGCGCGAACGTGCAAGCGCCGCGACATTCGACTCATTGCTCATGACGATCGCGGTATGGCGTTTGCCAGTACGACTTCGGCCTGACCGCGAGAGCGACCCTCGAGGTTGCACGCCGAGCAGAGTGAGTCGTTGCCAGACCCGGCGCGGCCGCCCAAGAACGACGTGCTGCGACGAAATCGTCCGTCCGACCACGCAATTTTGCATGGTCGCGGACGTGTATTTACCCCGCGCAAGCAAACGCGCACCGAACCCGAATGGAGCCACGGACCGAATGAGCACTTCTGAACAGAAGCCCTGGATGGTGACGCTGATTCTCTGCCTCATCGGCGGCACCTTGGGTGTCCACCGCTTCTACGTCGGAAAGACGGGCAGCGGCGTGGCCCAGCTTCTCACTTTCGGCGGCTGCGGGATCTGGACGCTGATCGACCTGATCGCAATCCTCACCCACAAGTTCACCGACGCGCAGGGCCGCCCGCTCCTCAAGGAGTGAGATCATCCGCGCTGTCCTCGTCGCCATACCCGCACTGCTAGTTTTCCAGGAGCTCGCTCGACCATGATCCAGATTCACACTTTCATCCGTACGTTCGTTCCCATGTGTCTGCTCGCGGGAGCGATGACGCTCCTCGCCGCCGGCTGCGGCGAGCCCGAGGTCGCCAAGGCCGACGTCGAGAAGGCCGCCGCCAGCGTCCTGAGCGCAAAGGTCGGCAAGGAGTCCCCGCCGATCACGTGCCCGACCGGGCTCAAGGCGAAGGTCGGCACCGCCATCACCTGCTCGATGGTCATCGACGGCAAGACCTACGACGTCGCAGTCAACGTCACGAGCATCGACGGGACGAACGCGAAGTTCGACGTCGCCGTCGCCGACAAGCCCCGCCCCTGAACCTCGCTATCTGATAACCTCGATTGCGCGGCAGCCCCTCGAAGGCTGCCGCGCGCTGTGCATTGTCTTGGAGCCATCTGCCGATGAATCGCGACCGCGCCCTTCGTTTCGCACGCCTGTTTCCCGCGCTCCTCGCGTTCCTCGCGTTCTCGGGGTGGAGCCGCGCCGCGCGCGCCGACGATGCGGGGGTTGTCGCGAAGGCGACCGACGCGGACGAACCGGTGAAGAAATCTGCCGACCGCACGGGCGAGGTGAAGGAGATCGGCCTCCGTATCACCAACGTTGCGAAGATCGACGTGCTCAAGGAGACCTGGGAGTTCGAGGCGCTCCTCACGATCGCGGGCACGAGCCACATCCGGAAGTGCGCCGTGGGCCCCATCCAGGAGCTCTTCCCGGACGGCATCGTGAAGAAGGTCGACGAGACCGGCGAGTGGGAGGACGGCGGCAAACAGTACCGCCAGTGCAAGGTCACCGTCGATCACGAAAGCACCATCAACGTGGCGCGCTACCCGTTCGACGAGCACCAGCTCGAGGTGACGGTCGGCGACGAAGGGGACGCCGCTGAGGGCGTCGAGTGCAGTTACGGAAGGACGTAGCCGAGAAGGCCCTCCGA
The DNA here is from genome assembly GCA_043732195.1 of Polyangiaceae bacterium. Classification (GTDB taxonomy): domain Bacteria; phylum Myxococcota_A; class Polyangia; order Polyangiales; family Polyangiaceae; genus Labilithrix. The sequence continues at coordinate 8,195 of JAYTHX010000309.1, read as the reverse complement.
GGTCTCGCTCTCGCATCCTAGCTCGTGGCTCACGAAGTGATCCGTGCCTGCCCCGGAGGCGCACCGGTACAGAGGCACCGTGCCCGCCACGTTCGTCGTGTACGCGTAACCGACGGGACCAAGCGGCTCGAGCGCCTCGCAGTTTGCGGCGCGCGTCAGCAGGTTGTGCTGTCCGACGCGGCACTCGTAGAGCAGCACCGTGCCGGGCGCCTCGTCGCGCAGGAGACGCCACGACTGCTCCTGTGTGAAGCCGGCGGGCGCGATGCGCGTCGAGGCCCAGTGGCCGCGCCCTGCCTTCACGCTGCGCTTCAGGCGCGTGTACGGGACGTCCTCGAACCCGCACGAGAGCTGCGGCGGCGTGAGATCGTTGCGGTTCGCGAGCGCCCAGACCGCCCATGCCTGCTTCGCATTGCCGTTCTCTTCGCGGAGGCCGAGACCGAGCCCGCTGGCCGTCTCGACTGAATGGTCCTTCATCCGGTGATATACGTAGTTCGAGATCCCCGGCGTTCCGAGCACGTTGCGGAGCGAGTCGCAGACGCCCGAGGCCTGCGCGGCTTGCGAGGAACCAGGCGCGATCGAGTTGACGCCGCTCTCGGTGAGCTGCACGTCCCAGCTCGAAGGGACGTCCGGAAACGTCTGGCGTAGCCAGCCGACGACGGTACCGATGTTGCCGTACGTCACGAACGGCGCGTCGTCGGCAGAGAAGCCCGGCGCGAGGAGATTCGGAGGGTACGGGTGGTACGCGAGGCGCCACGCGCGCGGCGCGGCGTGCTTCGCGAAGCCGGTGAGGAACGTCGTTCCCGACAGGAGTGGGTTGCTCGCCGCGACGTCGTCGAAGCTCGGCCCGAGGAAATGGTGCTCGAGGGAGACGAGCACCTTCGCCGTGGATTGCTCGGCGACGATCCGGTCGTACGCGGCGTTGTAGTTGTCGGCGTACGTCGCGATCCATGTCGCCTGATCGCACGCCGTTCCCTGGCCACATCCGATGTCGAACCAGTCGTTCGCGTTCACCTCGTTGTGAATCACGAAGTCCGCTGCTCGACCGTGTCCGTGCTTGCCGTCGTAGCGGCGCGCGATGAGACCCGCGAAGCGCCCGTAGTCGGCCGCGTCGTCGGGTACGCAGAAGATGTCGAAGCCCGCGGCGACGGGGGAGCACGGGCGCTTCGTGCGCGCCCAGGCAGGCACGCCGTACACGACGGCGGTGACGACGACGCCCTTGGCCGTCCAGTTCGTGATGGCCTTGTCGACGTTGGCGTCCACCGTGAAGCAGCGCCCGTCGTACTCGTCTTCCGTCGAGGCGTCGCACGGAGGCGCCTTCTTCGCGTTCTCCCACCCCGCCCAGACGAGGTTCATGGCAACGCCGCCGACATTGTTGCCGACGAGCTCGTTCATGTCCGGCCAGAAGTCCGGTTGGATGGCCTTGATGCGGTAGGCCGTACGCGTGGGGTAGGGCAGCGGAGCGTTGGGATCGATCGCCGGGGCGCCGTCGCTCGAGGACGAGGTGTCGTCGTCGCCGGAGTCGTTCGCCGCCTCGGCGTCGCCGCGCGTATCGGCGATAGCGGCGGCGGGGGGTTGGGTGATGTCGGTTCCGCACGCGATCAGCGCGGTAACGCTGACGACGAGACAGCCCAGGAAGCCCGTGGCGAACTTGCGCCGGTTCATGACCAATACCCCTTCGGGTCGAACAAGTGGTTGGAATCTCCGCATCTCCCGTGCGCAAGGAGCGTGCGAAGGCAGTTTCGCTCCGTATGGTACGCCATTCTCTTGGCCGCGCCGCCCGAGTTGGTCGATCCGCACGTTCCGCCAGCGCCTTGGCGTAAATCGCGACCTCGTCGGATGAGCCGATCGGTCGGCCTCGGCGCTACGGGCTGACCTGCGACGTGGTGACGATTGTCTTCCATGGACCGGCGGGCACGTCGGCGGCATCGACGAACTGCCAGCCGATCTTGTCGTTCTCGCCGTCGAGCTCGGCGAATCCGAGACAGCCGTTGAGCGCCGGGGATACATCCATCCCGGCGTTTTTGAACTGACCTTGAATCGGCTGCGCGTTGGTGGCGCCGAAGACGTACGCGGCATCGTGATAGAGGCTTCCGTGCGAAGGTCCGGCGTCCTCGTTCTGGCCGTAGCAGGTGTGGCCGTTGGGTCCGATGATGCGCACCCAGCGGTTCTTCATGTAGCTGAAGTTGCTGTCGGTGCAGTGACCGGCATAGCCGGCATCGTTCGCCCATGGGATCGTCGTGCAGCGGTTCTTGAAGGCGGTCGCGTCGTTCACGTCGTCGTAAGGAAGGTCGAGATAGAACGGGTTCTCCTTGGGCGTTCCCTGCGACGGGAAGTAGCCGTTCGCGGCAGTGCGTGTCTCCGTGAGGCAGGCGGTGCCGGAGATCTTTCCGTCGCAGCCCCCGACGATCGAGCCCGCGCATCCGGAAGCGCTCGCCGGCACGGTTCCCTTGTTTACGCCCGACCAGTGGAAGGCCCAGTTCAAGTCGTAGGTCGAACAGACCTGGCTGCCGTCGGCGAGAGACGCGTTGAAGAGCTCGCCCACCCAGAACGTCGTGGCGACGATGTTCGTGTGCATCGGGTAGACGCGCCCGATCTGCGGGCCGGCATCGCTGCCGGTGGCGGTGCCACCGCCGTCGGCCTTGGCGTCCGACGTCCCGGCGTCTGACGGCGGTACGGCATCGGGCGTCGCGAGAAGCTTGAGCGCGCTGCCCTTCGCGTAGCCCTCGAGGTCGTCGTCCACGGTCTTCACGAGGTAGTAGCCGTTCGTCGGCGACACACTGAGAGCGATCAGCTGTTCGCCGACGTCGAGCCTCCGGATCGTGTCTCCGCCGTTCGGGTCGTCCTTCAGCGGCGTGCGCCTGGTGACCACGAGGACGGTGCCGATCGTCACGTTGGTCGTCAGCGCCGAACCGGTGGCGCCGTCTTCGTCCAGCGTGAGCGGGGTTGTATCGGCGCTCCCGCACGCGAGCGCGCCGGCTCCGAGAGCGAGAGCGAAAACGCCAGCGAGGCCGACGGAGGTGTGATGAACGTGCATGTCACGCATCGGTGCACGTCGCGTTCCAGGTCACCCTTGAACGTTCCTGTGAGAAAATCGGCCATTCCTGGGCGATTCAGGGGCGATCCAGGGCGATCGCTTTCACAGCAGCGCTGCGATCCGGTGCAGTCGGAGCCGCGCCGGCCCGCACGGGCCGAGCCGCTGAATTTAGAAGACGAAGCGCTCGGTCTTCTCTTCGCCGCTGCCGAGCGTGATCCGCCGCTCCTGCTGCTCGCCCGCCTTCGTGGTCACCGAGACGGCATGGGCACCGCTCTTGACCGCCATGCGCGAGATCGGAGAGTCCCCGATGTCACGGCCGTCGATGCGCACGCGGCCCCACGGGTTGGACCACACGGTAACGTACGCCGTCCCTCCCGCCGCGGCGGACGCGTTCGCGCCGGCGGCCGTCGCGGAGCCCAGTCGTGCGGGCTTCGTCGAGCCGCGCTGTGCGTTCGCGCTCGACGTCGTGCCGCGGAGTGTCGGAGACGGCAACGCTGACTCCAGCGGCGCCGAGAGGGGCGTGGGCGCGCCTCCAGCCTCCCCTGCGGCGCTGCTCGATGCGGAAGAGAGGGGCTCGGGGCTCGCGACCCGCGTGGGCTCGCGAAGGCCACGCGCGCCGAAACCGAGGACCGCGCTCAGGAGGAGCGCCATTCCCCCCAGCGCGATCCATCCCCAGCGCGGATGCGCTGCGGGAGTGAGGCTCGCTGAAGGTCGCGGCGCCGACCTCGGCGAAGGCGACGAGGGTGACGCGTCGTCCAGCGTCTTCAGCGTCGGCAGATCGGCGACGCGCTCGTGCTCGGTGACGAACGCTCCGACCTCGGAGAGCTCGCGTTCGAGCTCGACGAGCGTCCACGGTGGCGTGACGCGTGCGCGCGCCCACGCTCCGACGTCGGCCTCCTCGGCCTCGGCGATTCCGCAAGCGACCCGCGCGGCGTTCATCGCACGACGCATCTCGTCGACCGAAGCGAAGCGGTCGTCCGGCGCGGTCTGGAGGGCCTTGGCGACGACCTCGGCGATGGGCGCCGGGACGTCGGGTCGCGCCGCGCGTACGTCGGGAACGACCTCGCCCCGGGTGAGGACGGCGCGCGCCATCGAGCCGTCTTGCGGGAAGAGGCGCTGGCCGGTGAGCAGCTCGTGCAAGACGATGCCGAGCGCGAACAGATCGGTGCGCCGGTCGATGCGTTCGAGCAGGAGCTGCTCGGGCGCGAGGTACGCCGGCTTGCCTCGGATGGTGTCGGTGCGGGATCCGTCGGAGACTGCGAAACGCGCCACGCCGAAGTCGAGGAGCTTGCTGATGCCATCGTAGCCGACGACGATGTTGTGCGGCGTCACGTCCTGGTGCACGAGGCCGAGCGTTCGCCCTGCGATGTCGGTGACCTCGTGGGCGGCATGGAGACCGCGAGCGACGTCGGAGACGATACGAACCGCGACAGCGAACGGCACGGGACCGGCGCCCTTCTGGAGATTGGAGAGCGACTCGCCGTGCACGAGCTCCATGGCGATGAAGATCTCTCCGTCGACCTCGCCGATCTCGTACGTACGCACGACGTTGGGATGCTCGATCCGCGTGGAGATGGCGGCCTCGCGTAGGAACGCCTCCTGCGAGGCCGGATCGCTGGCGAGAGCCGTCGACATCACCTTGACCGCGACGAGACGGCCGACGCCCTTCGGACCGACTTGCCGGGCGGCGAAGACGGTGGCCATGCCTCCGCTCCCGATGCGCCGCCCGAGCAAGTACGCACCATGGCGTCGCGTCCGCGGGCGAGATGTCGTGGCCGAGGCAGGCATCTTCTCGCGGTGGTGTAGGATGGCTGTATGCACGGTTCAAGGCCGCGCGTCGGCAGGCTTTTCGCAAGCAGGCTCGCGGTCCCCCTCGTGATCGCCGCGTTTCTCGCGCTTCCGGCGCCGGCTCGCGGCGATGCCGGCAGCGAAGCAGACGCACGAAGCGTGGCTCGTGCGCGCGCGGCGATCGAGGCCGTCGACTACGACGCGGCGCTCTCCGCGGTCCGCCCTCTGCTCGGCTCCCCGACCGCGTGGGTTCGGGCGAGTGCGCTCGAGATTACGGCGGTCGCCGATCTCCTCGGCGGTCGTCTCGCCGACGGGCGGCACGCGCTCGAGCAGCTCTACACGCTCGCTCCGGCGTTCCTTCTCGACGATCCCACGCTGCCGCCGCGCGTGACGTCCGAGTTCGAGGCCGCCGCCGCGAGACCGAGCCCTCGCGCGTTGACGCCGATCCTTCGCCCGGTCGAGGGCGAGGCACTGCGCTTCGAGCTGCGCGCGGGCGGAGCGACCCGACGCGTCACCGTCGCGTGTCGGAATTCCGACGGCGAGCGGTTCGTCGCGCTCGCGACGAACGAGGTGGCGGGGGCGTGGCGCTTCGATCTGCCGCGTGCGTCGCCGGCGTCGTGTTGCGCCGTCGCCCTCGACGAGGAAGGACTTGCCATCGGTCGCCTCGGTACCACGAAGAGCCCTTTCGACGTGCGCCCGCATCCGTCGAGCCGTGCGTCGGCCAGCGCGCCGCCGTCCGAGGGGCGCGCCGTCACCACGCGCTGGTGGTTCTGGACCGGCGTAGCCGTGGTAGTCATCGCAGGCGCAGCCATCACGTACGTGGCGACGCGTCCCGAAGGCTCGTCCACGCTTCCCAGGTCCGAGGTGACGATCTCCGCCTTGAAAGGGGCAACTATCTCATGGTGAGTCGCGCCTTCGACATCGTCGTCGTCCGCGGTCCGGGCGCCGGGCAGCGCCTCGCCGTCGAGCGCCGCCCTTGCATCATCGGTCGCGGCAGCGACGTCGACCTCCCGCTGCTCGATCGTCGTGTGTCGCGCCGTCATCTCGAGGTGACGGCGACGCCGACCGGCGTGATCATTCAGGTATGTGAGGGCGCCTCACGTTATTTGCTCAACGGCGAGGACCGCGAGTCGGCGGAGGCAATGCCGGGCGACGAGATCGTGCTCGGAGAGACGGTGCTCGCCGTCGTCGAGAGACCGGCTGTCACCCCCGGCGCGGGCCAAGCCGCAGCGAACGAGATCACCGAAGCGACCGACGTGCACGAGCTGCTCAGCGGCATCGCCGGCGAGATCCGCGGGCTCTCGGCGATCTTCAGCCTCATCGAGAGCCTGGAGGGCGCGCGCGATCGAGAAGGCCTCGAATCGCGCGTCACCGAGTGGGCGCATCAGCACGCGCGAGTCGAGCGCGTGCGCATCGTCCTCGCGGACGACGCGGAGGTCGACGGCGCACTCCGGCGGCACCTCGCGCGAAGCACGGAGCTCCTCGTCGAGCACGACCCACGCGGAGGAGCGATGGTGAGCGTGCCGGCACACGTCAATCCGGCCGGGCGCGTCGCCTTCTCGCTCCCCCAGCTGCCCGAGGAGATCTCGGTGCAGACACGGCGCATGCTCGCGGTCGCCGGGCGCGTCTGCGCGCTCAGCCTCAAGCAGCTCCGCGACGCGCAGTCCTCCGAAGAGGACCGCCAGTCACTGCGTCTCCTCGCGATCGGCAGCGCGCGTGTCTTCTCCGGCGAATCGCCAGCCGCCAAACAGCTGGCCACGCTCATCACGCGACTCGCCCCGTCGGACGCGAGCGTCCTCCTCACCGGCGAGACTGGCTCCGGCAAGAGCTTCGTCGCGCGGCTGCTCCACGAGTCGGGACCACGCGCCCACGAGCCGTTCCGCGTGATCAACTGCGCGGCGATCCCCGAGAATCTGCTCGAGAGCGAGCTCTTCGGTCACGAGCGCGGCGCATTCTCGGGGGCGCTCGCAAGCCGCGTCGGCGCCTTCGAGTCGGCAGGAGTCGGAACGCTTCTCCTCGACGAGATCGGAGAGCTGCCGCTCGCGAGCCAGGCCAAGCTGCTGCGCGTCCTCGAGGAAAGGCGGTTCGAGCGGGTGGGCTCGAACCGCGAGCTCACGCTCCAGGCACGCGTGATCTGCGCCACAAATTGCGATCTAGCGGCGATGGTCGAGGAAGGTCGCTTCCGGCGCGATCTCTTCTTTCGCGTGTCGGTCGTGACGGTTCGCGTGCCGCCACTGTGCGAGCGCGGCGACGATCTCATCGCGCTCGCCGAGCGCATCCTCGGGGATCTCGCGCCCTCCGCGGGACGCCGCATCGCGGGATTCTCACCGGCCGCGCTCGATGTCATCCGCCGCTACTCCTGGCCCGGCAACGTGCGCGAGCTGCGCAACGCGCTCGAGCGCGCCGTCGTGCTGGGAGACGATCCGCGCATCGAGCCGGGCGACCTCCCCGAGGCCATCGTCGCCGCCGCCGCCAGCAGGCCGCTGGTCACGCCGGCCGCCGGCGAAGGAGGGCTCACCGTTCGGCTGCCCGCGACGCTCGAATGGCTGGAGACGAAGGCGATCGAGGCCGCCCTCGCCGCGACGGGCGGCAATCGCACGCGCGCCGCCGCCCTCCTCGGGATCCATCGCATGACGCTGTTCAAGAAGCTTCGCGAGGAGCCGAAGTAGAGGTGGTGCGAGCCGTGCTGCGCCCGTACGGATACGCGGCCTTCGCCGTCGCAGCGTTGCTCGCGGCGTGCTCGAGCGAGCCGCCGTCGGGGATCCGCGTCGTGCTCGATCTCGCAGATCCCACCGCGGCGAACTGGGCAACGGCCTATGCCGATCACGTCTCGGTCATAGCCGAAGGCAGCGATGGGACGCGCGGCGTCGCCTGCCTCTATCCGCGTTCGACCGGTCTCGCGAGCGAGCCGACGAACGCGAGCGGGGACGATCCGTGTGCGGATCGGCATCCTTCACCGCCCGCCCTCGTGGCCCTGCAAGGGAAGGCTGCGCTCGAGGACGACTGGAGCCTCGCTACGCGCGACGGCGTCAACGTGCTCGCAGCGAAGGGCGCGACGGTTCGCGTGCGCGCTGTCGCAGCATGGGGCGGCGCCGCGCTCCTCGGTCGGAGCCTCGCCGTGAGCGCGGCTCCCGCTTCGCTCGCCGCCGACTCGAGCTTTCCGACGCTTCACCTGTCTCTGCAGCGCAACCCGCGCGCCTTCGTGGACGACTGTCCCGGTCTCGACCTGTCGCCGGAGCCGCTCGGGAGCCGCGGCGAGGCGGTCGACTTTCCGCCCGACGCCTGCCCGCGCAGCGCTGCCAACGCCGCACGTCACATTGCCGTGATCGCGACGGGCGGAGGAGCGCTCCGGATCCCGAGCGACCTACCGCCG
>JAYTHX010000308.1:0-4088 GCA_043732195.1 Polyangiaceae bacterium | reverse complement strand
GCTGCCCACATCATCGCGCAGGTCGCGAGGTGGCAAGCGCGCTCGGTGTTCGCCTTCACGAGGCCAGGGGATGCTGCCACGCAGGCGTTCGCACGAAGCCTTGGCGCGACGTGGGCAGGCGGCTCCGACGAGATGCCACCGGAGCCGCTCGACGCCGCGATCATCTTCGCTCCTCAGGGCGACCTGATCCCCCTCGCGCTGAAGGCGATTCGAAAAGGCGGTCGGGTCGTTTGCGCGGGCATCCACATGAGCGACATTCCCAGCTTCCCCTATCGGCTGCTGTGGGAAGAGCGGCAGCTGGTGTCGGTCGCCAACCTCACGCGGAAGGACGGCATCGACTTTCTGCGTTTGGCGCCTGAGATCGGGATCGTGACGAAGACCACCGCCTACCCACTCGCTCGCGCCAACGAGGCTCTCGCCGATCTCCGCGCCGGGCGGTTCGAGGGGGCGGCGGTGCTGGTTCCGTGATCGACACGACGTAGACGATGCAGCGCCAAGGCCCTATCGATCATGACTGGCTGTGCATGAGCGAGATCGCCGCTGCGTGACGGCCCCTCCGTGGGCGAGGACGGCGATGGACATAGCGGCGCCCCCTCGCGAAGCTTGACCATCAAGCCCGGAGGGGGCGCTTCTCCTTTCTTCACCGAAGAAGGAAGGAGATCGCCTATGTGCCTCAAGATCCTGGAGGACTCCAGGCTCTACGTGTTGCTGCTCAGGTGCGACGAGGATCTCGCGGCGGTCGCGAGGGGCACGGGTTGCTCCTGCGGGGGCGCGCTCCACAGCGCGCGCTACGGGCGGAAGCCTCGGGGTTGGGTCGTCGCGCAGCCGGAAGGTTACGATCGGCGCCACAGCTTCTGCTGCGCCGAGGACGGTTGCCGGAAGCGGACGACGCCGCCGTCGGTGCGATTTCTCGGACCGAAGGTGTACCTCGGGGCGGTCGTGGCGCTGGTGACGGCGCTGCGGCACGGCGCGAACGCGCGTCGCGCCGCAGAGCTCGGGCGCGCGATCGGTGCGAGCCGCCGGACGCTCGCGCGATGGCGGAGGTGGTGGCGGGAGATCTTCACGGCGACGCCGTTCTGGCGCGCGGCGCGTGCGATGTGGGTTCCGGCGGTGTCGCCGGCGACGCTGCCGGCGTCGCTCCTCGAGCGCTTCGTGGAAGACGAGGCGTGGATGCGTCTCTTTCGACTTCTCGACTTCGTCAGGCCGGTGACGACGCGTTCCGGAGGGAGCAATTCGATGGTCGGTTGACGCCCGCAGAAGATGGCACGTTCCCGTTCGCGGCGAGCTCCCGTACGAGATCGGACAGGCGATCCGCTTGGTCGCGATGAAGGAGCCGTGAAAATGAGCGACAGACGTTGTGGGTCCCTCCACGACCGGTGGGCCGAGTTGCGCTTTGCGATCGTGGGGCCACTGCTCGCGTCACCGCCGTCGCGCGGCGAGCTCGTGGTGTTGCTCGATGCGCTCTCGAAGAGGACGTGGATCCATCCGGCGACGGGCGAGCCCGTGAGCTTCGGGGCGCCCACGATCGAGCGTTGGTACTACCAAGCGCGCAACGCCGGTGTCGATCGCGTCGGGGCGTTGCGCAAGAAGGTCCGCAAGGATTCGGGCACCCACCCGTCGATGACGCCGTTGCTGCGCTCGGCGCTGCGCGCGCAGTACGACGCTCACCCGACGTGGAGCTACCAGCTGCACGCCGACAACTTCGAGGTCGTGTGCGAGGAGGAGCCCGCGATCGGAGGGTGTCCGAGCTACACGACGTTGCGTCGCTACATGAAGGACGCGCGGCTTCTCCGGCGTCCACGCGCGCCCAACTCGAATCGCCCAGGCGCCGAGCGCGCTCGCGCGCGACTCGAGGCCCTTGAGGTGCGCAGCTACGAGGCGACGCACGTCCACGGGCTCTGGCACTCGGACTTCCACTTCGGATCACGCAAGGTGGTGACGCGCGCGGGGGCCCTGGAGGTGCCGAAGCTGTTTGGGCTGCTCGATGATCTGTCGCGCGTCGGCTGCCACGCGCAGTGGTACCTCGACGAGGAGACCGAGAGCTTCGCGCACGGGCTCTGTCAAGGCTTTCAGAAACGCGACTTGCCGAGCGCACTGATGACCGACAACGGCTCGGCGATGAGGGCGGGCGAGACGCAGGCCGGCTTGCGTGATCTGTCGATCGTGTGGTCGCCGACGCTCGATTACAGCCCGTATCAAAACGGCAAACAGGAGGTCTTCTGGGCTCAGATTGAAGGGCGGCTCTTGCCGATGCTCGAGGGCGTGCCGGAGCTGACGCTGTCGCTCCTCAACGAGGCGACGCAGGCGTGGCTCGAGCTCGAATACAACCGCTCGCCGCACTCCGAGATCGGCATGTCACCGGTCGCGAAGATGCTTGCGGGGCCCAGCGTCGGGCGGCCGTGTCCCGGCGCGGACGAGCTGCGCCGCGCCTTTCGCCTCCACGAAATGCGCACGCAGCGGCGGAGCGACGGCACCGTCTCGGTCAAAGGCGTGCGCTTCGAGGTGCCGTCGCGTCTTCGGGACATCGAGCGGCTCGATGTCCGTTACGCGCGATGGGATCTGTCGACCGTCGACGTGATCGATGCGAAGACCCGCGTGATCCTCGCGACGCTGTACCCGCTCGACAAGCAGCGGAACGCCGACGGCCTCCGTCGTGCGCTCGCACCGGTCGCCTCTGCCCCAGCGCCGGCGCCGAAGCCCGCGGGCATGGCGCCGCTGCTCAGGAAGCTGATCGACACCCACCGCGACACGGGCCTGCCGCCCGCGTACCTGCCGAAACACGACGTCGTCGATCGCGGCGACGACGACCAAGACAACGAGGAGACGTTCCGATGAACCACGCGACGCAATCGACTACGACGATGACCCCGGCCCACCTGCTTTCGCTCTACGGGCTCAAATGGAATCCCTTCGCATCGGGTGTGCCCGTCGAGGGGCTCTACTGCTCGCCGCGGCTCGACGCCTTCGGCCGTCGCTCCGAGATGTACCTGCGCGATGGAGGCTTCGCGATGCTCACGGGCGCCCCCGGGGGTGGCAAGTCCTGGGCGCTGCGCATCCTCGACGATCGCCTCTCGCGCATGCGCGACGTCGTGGTGCGATCCATCGACCATCCGCAGAGCGGCGTCTCCGACTTCTACCGCGAGCTCGGCGATCTCTTCAGCGTGTCGCTCACGCCGCGCAATCGCTGGGGCGGCTTCAAGGCGATTCGCGAGAAGTGGCAGGCGCACGTCGATGCGACGCTCATCCGGCCGGTCCTCGTCATCGACGAGGCGCAGGAGATGCCGTCGGTGGTCCTCAACGAGATGCGGCTGCTCTCGAGCCGCGACTACGACTCGCGCACGCTGCTCTTCGTGATCCTCGCCGGCGATGCGCGCCTTCGCGAGAAGCTCAAGAGCGAAGACCTCTTGCCGCTCAAGAGTCGGATCCGCACGCACGTGGAGCTCGAGGCCGCGAGCCCGAGCGAGCTGTCGGACTTCTTGCGGCACGTGATCTCGGCCGCGGGCAACGCGCAGCTGATGACGCCGGCGGTGATCACGGCGCTCGCCGAGCACTCGGCCGGCAACTACCGCACGCTGACCGGGATGGCCCACGAGCTCTTGATCGCAGCCGCCGAGCGAGACGCTCGCCAGATCGACGAGAAGCTCTTCTTCGAGATCTTCGCGTTACCGCAGGAGCAGGCGCCGGCGCAGAAGGCCAAGCGGCGATGACGGCGCTGCCCGTGCGCCTGGCGCACCAGCTCGAGGTCCAACCCGAAGAGCAGCGCTGGCTCATCGAGGGGCTGTGGTCCGCCGAAGCCGTCGGCATCGTCGGCGGCGAGCCCAAGTGCTGCAAGTCCTTCCTGGCCTTGGACCTCGCAGTGGCGGTCGCATCGGGCATGCCGTGCCTACGTCGCTTTGTGGTGTCACGGCCCGGCCGCGTGCTGCTCTACGCCGCCGAGGACGCGCTGCATATCGTGCGCCGTCGCCTCGAAGGCATCTGCGTCGCCGCCGGCGCCGAGCTGGCCGACCTCGATATCCTCGTCATCACCGCGCCGACGCTCAGGCTCGACATGGAAGCCGATCGCCGCAGTCTCGCCGAGACCGTCGCCA
>JAYTHX010000307.1:0-12873 GCA_043732195.1 Polyangiaceae bacterium | reverse complement strand
AGGAGCCCTCTACGGGGCGGCGGCGGGCTTCTTTTTCGGGGTCGGCTTCGCGCCGGGCTTCTTCGCGCCGGGCTTCTTGCCGCCCTTCTTGGTCGGCGTCGGCACCGGGTCCGCGGGCGGATCGGCGGTCGCCGTGTCACCGGCGGGCTTGTCACCGGCGGGCTTGTCGGCCCCGGCCACCGCGGTCTTCGCGCCGGCTGCGGCGGGCTCGGACGAGAGCGTCGCGAGCTCCTTCGCGATCACGTCCGCCTCGCCGTCCTTGTAGCCCGCGTGGATGAACCGGACCTTGCCTGTCGTGTCGAGGATGTACGTGGTCGGCATCGTGTCGACCTTCCAGCGGCCAGCGATCGTGTGACCGTCGTCCCAGCCGATCGGGAACGTCGCGCCGTTCGCCTTCGCGAAGTCGGCGACGCCATCGGACTTGTCGTCGACGGAGATTCCGACGACCTGCACCTTGCCGCTGTTCTGCTTCGCGAGCTCCTCGAGCTTCGGGAACGACTGCTTGCAGGGCCCGCACCACGTGGCCCAGAAGTCGACGACGGCGATCTTGCCGGAGAGCGAGTCGAGCGTGATTGACCCCTTTCCGTTCACGGTCTCGATCTTCAGATCCGGTGCGCCTTTGCCGACCTCGGCGGGGCCGGACTTGCTGTCGCCGTCGGCGGTCGGCGTCATCGGCGGCTTCTTGTTGCCACCACCGCATGCTGAGGTGGCGGCCAGGATGAAGGAGATCCCAAGTACCGCGCTCGCTCGGATCATCGATGCCATGCGTCAAACCTCGGGGCGTCACGTTCGCGAACCACTCGCGGACGTCGCGTCATCAGCGCGAGCAGGCCCTCGACATCGATTGTAATGCGAGGCGCTGCGAAGAACCACGCGCTCGTCACGCGGCATGTTTTTCTGGTCTCACCTACGCCATCGCACCATTGACACCCCGCAAATCGACCACCAAGGTGCGGATGGGTCGCGGGTTCACTGGCCATTCGACGTCGTTTCGGGGGTCATCATGCCGACTTCGCAGCTTCGCACGGCTCTGCTCGTCCTTCCGTTCTCCGTCTGCTGCGCGTTGGGCGCGCAGGCTTGCGCTCCGAGCGCGCTCGTCGAGCCCGGTCCGGCGACGCCGGAAGTGCAGTACCTCACGCGCCAGGAGATCCTCACGCCGTTGCCGCTGCGCGTGCGCCTCCCCGCGGCCGAGGGCGCGGAGCACGTGATCGTGCTGTTCCGCACGTGGGGCTCGCGCGGCTGGCGGAACATCGAGCTCGCGCGCGCCGGGCAGACCTGGTCGGGCGAGGTCTCGTGCCGCGAGGTCAGCACCGTCACGGGTGACACGAAGTACTTCTTTGTGGTCCTGAACAGTGCAGGCGAGCTCGTGGGCGGCAGCGGCTCGCCGGACTGGCCGCACGTGGCGACGATCGTGGGCGCCCTGCCCGACGGGCCGCAGTCGCTCCCGGGTGACGCGGCGACCCTGCGCTGCCACGACCCGGCCGACTGCCCGCCCGACTTCCCGGGCTGCCCGGGGTACACGGTGCAGCGAACGGCTTGCCGTCGCGATAGCGATTGCGGCGACAGCGGGCAACGCTGCGCGTGGGATGGCTACTGCGGCTCGGCCTCGGGCGCGGTGAACGCGACCACACAGGCGCCGGAAGAGAACGATCTCGAGCTCGCGGTGAAGGCGCTCAGCCATCGCTACCGCAAGACCGCCGCGCCGAAGACGCCCGGCAACCGCGCCGCGCGCTGACGGCGGGGCGCGCGCTGACGGCGGAGCGCGCGCTGACGGCGGAGCGCGCGCTGACGCGGACGACCGGACAAAAAAGAAGAAGGCCGGGACCTTGCGGTCTCCGGCCTTCATTCCGTCAGACGTTGGACGTCAGACGCTGAAATTTACCAGCGACCGCCGCCGACGCCACCACCACCGCGACCGCCGCCACCACAACCACCACCACCACCACCGCCGACGCGGTTCGGACGCTCCTCGGCCTCGTTGACCTTGAGCGCGCGACCGTCGAGGAGCGCGCCGTTCATCTCGCGAATGGCCTTCTGGGCCGCTTCCGCGGTGCCGAGGGTGACGAAGCCGAAGCCTCGCGACTGGCCGGTCTCGCGATCCGACACGACGTGAACGTCGGTGATCTCGCCGAACTGCGAGAAGGCCTCGCGGACGGAGTCCGTGTTGGCGTTGAAAGAGAGATTACCGACGTAGAGACGATTGCCCATGAGATTTCTCGATTCGTGACGCGGCTCGGAAGTAACGAAAGTACCTGCCATCCAACGAGCCGGGGGATCGGAGGGAGGGTCACGAGGAGTTCCCCGTGCCATCGAGTCGTTGCCGTTTGCAGCGAGCTCCGCGGTCCCAAAAAGAGAGAGCGTCGTCGTTCCGAGCGGAAAACGTATCGGTGAGTTCGGTGACCATAGCGACGTACGATAGATTTGCAAGCGCCGATGACGAATTGCGTCGGAAATCTCGGGTATCCTCCGGGGATGCAAGGCCGCCGCGCCGTCTCCGGGACGCTGTTTGCCGGGGCCGCGGGCCTCCTTGTCGCCCTCACGGCGTGCGAGACGCCGGCGGTCCTGACGCCGCCTGCGGCACCCCCGCTGTCACCCGCGGGCTTCGGCTCCGCCGTGCTCCCGGCTGCGCTGGGCGGTGGAGGGCTCGCGAGCGCGGCCTACGCGGGCTCGTTCGAGGCCGAGGCCCGCGCCATCCATGGCGGGCTCGTCGCGGTCGACACGAGTCACGGCGGCGAGACGAATGCGCTGCGGCCGCTCGCGGAGCGCCTCAAGAGCGTGGGCGTCGCCGCGCAGATCGTCGAGTCGGCGCCGGGCCGCGGCAATCTCGTCGCGCGCCTGAAGGGTACGGGGGCGAAGAGGCCGCTCCTCCTGCTCGCGCACATCGACGTCGTTCCGGTGGAGGGCCAGCCGTGGACCGTGCCCCCTTTCCCCGCCACCGAGAAGGACGGCTTCCTGTGGGGCCGTGGCGTCGCCGACGACAAGGCGATGGCGGCGGCGTTCGCAGCGATCGTGCTCGAGCTCGCGCGCAGCAAGACGCTGCTCACGCGCGACGTGATCCTCGCGCTCACCGCGGGTGAGGAGACCGGCGGCGTCGAGGGAGTGCAGTGGCTCCTCAAGAACAGGCGCGAGCTGATCGACGCGGAGGTCGCGCTCAACGAGGGCGGCGGCATGACGCTCACGTCCGATCTCTCGGACGTCACGCTGGTCGGCATCGGCGTCGCGGAGAAGTCGTACCAGAGCTACCGGCTCGTCGCGCGCGGCGGCGGTGGTCACTCGTCGATCCCGAAGAACGGCGACGACCCGGCGCTCACGCTCGCGCGCGCGGTGGTGAAGGTCGGCGAGCTGCGCTTCCCCGCGCGCGTGCTGCCCGAGGTGAAGAGCTACTTCGCGGCCGCGAGCACGTGGGAGAAGGCGCCGCTCGATGCCGCGCTGAAGCGGGCCTCGCTGAGCGCGCCGCGGCTCGCGCCGGAAGACGAGAAGATCCTCGCGAACGATCGTCAGTTCAACGCGCAGCTGCGCACGACGTGCGTGACGACGATGCTCCAGGGTTCGCCGCAGGACAACGTGCTCCCGACGTCGGCCGAGGCGGTGGTGAACTGCCGGATCCTGCCCGACGAGACGCGCGAGCAGACGCTCGCCACGCTCGTTAGGACCATTGCCGATCCGAAGATCGAGGTGAAGCCCGAGGCGGACGACGGCGTCGGTCCGGCGTCGCCGATCACGGGTGAGGTCCCGGCGACGATCGAGAAGCTGGCGCGCGCCGCCTTTCCGCGCGCCGCCGTAGTGACGTCGATGTCGACCGGCGCCACCGATTCGCGTCATCTCCGCAGCTCGGGGATCCTCGCCTACGGGGTGTCGGCGGCACCGACCTCGATCGAGGAGATCCGCGCGGGCCACGGCGCGCACGGTCCGGACGAGCGGCGGCCCACGAAGTGGCTCGGCCCCGCAGCAACGTTCCTGCGGAGCGTGGTGGTCGAGATCGCGCGCTAGCCGACGCTAGCTGGCGCTGGTTCACGTGCGATCCATCGGGTTCCAGGAAGAGCCGCATTTTCCAGCGCCAACGACGCGCACACAATGGCGACTTCAGTCACACGTGTGCGGCACGACCATTGCTCGAGCGTTGCGCTCGCCGCCGCGCTCGCCGCGCTCGGCCACACTGCTGAACAGGCCGACGAGGGCGAGGCCGCCGAGGAGGCGCTCACCGCGTCCACCCTCGAGCGGAAGTCGACCCGGAGCGCCACGACCTACAACGCCATGTCGATCGAGGGCGGCGGGTTCGGCTTCGGCCCAGCCGGCCGCTCGATGAAGTCCTTCATCGACGCGCGCGACCCGAGCGCGAAGAAAAACCATTTCATCAACGGCAACATCACGCAGAACGGCACGACCTCGGAGTTCGCGAAGCTCCACCTGTTCGTGCAGCACCAGCTCGGCATCTCCGAGTCGAACGCGGAGTTCAACGAGCAGACCTACTTCACCGATCAGAAGCGCTACGCCGGCACAGCAGGACAACAAGCTGGTCACGAACCCGTACCCGGGCACGACCGCGCAGCTGGCGCTCGCGACGTTCGGCGGCAACGACCACCCGACGCGCTTCACCACCACGCGCTTCACCACCACGCGCTTCGCGGAGCCGAAGGCGAACGCGCCGCCGCTGCCGGCATCGGTGATCCCGCAGCGAAGCTGAACGACATCGTCAACATGACGATCGCGGTGGAGGTCGCGTACTCGCGTGAAGCGCGGCTACTACGCGGGCGACTGCCGGAACGCGTGGCTCGACGAGACGAAGCCGCGGAGCCTGGACCTCGAGTTCAAGCTGCTCGAGAACGGCCACTTCGTGCCCAAGCAGTTCCGCGAGCTCCTGACCTCGCGCGCGCGACGTCGCGAGGGCGCGATGTCGAGCACGCGCTGGCGATCGGGGGAGCATCGTGCAAGGCCGCATTTCACGGCTTGCGAGAGTGAACGATCCGGCGGCTCGAGGCGGACACCTTTCGCGCACTTGCGGTTGGTACGGATCGCGCACTTTACGTGTGCAGCGCTGCAGCGAGGTCATTCCCCCCCCCGACCGAGCTGCGGCGCGTTCTTCTCTCTTCGAGTCCCAGGGCCCCATCGTCCACACGGCTCTCCGATCCTGCGAGACGCCGTGTGGACTTCGTACACGCGGACATCGGCGAGTTGCCCCGCGTCGCCTCCGCAACGGCACTCCGCCGTGGCCGGGTCGCGCGCCGGCCCGTTGATCGCGCCTCCAGCCTGCGAGCGGGAGGCTGCCCGATCAGCGGGACGTCTTGGCTGCAGGCTTCTTCGCAGTCGCCTTCTTCTTCGCCGCCGCCGCGGCCGTCTTCGGCGCAGCCGCAGCCTTCTTCGCGCTCGCCTTCTTCGCGCTCGCCTTCTTGGGCACGGCCGTCGTCTTCTTTGGCGCCGCCGCTGCCTTCTTCGGCGCGGCCGCCGTCTTCTTCGGCGCGGCCGCCGTCTTCTTCTTCGCCGCCGCCGTCTTCTTCGGCGCAGCAGCCGTCTTCTTCTTCGCCGCCGCCGCCTTCTTCGGCGCAGCAGCCGCCGTCTTCTTCGGCGCAGCCGCTTTCCTCGGCGCCGCCTCGGCCGCCGCTGCCTTCTTAGCTGCCGCCACCTTCGGCACCGCGACCGCCTTCGCCGGGACCTTCAGGCGCTTCTGCGTCGTCGGTTCATCCGCGGGGAAAAGCGAGACCTGCGCCGCGGCGAACGCCGCCGCATCCGCCTCGGCCTTCGCCTTCGCGTCGGCCTTGGCCTTGGCACGCGCCTCGGCCTCTGCCTTCGCACGCGCCTCGGCCTCTGCCTTCGCGCGCGCCTCGGCCTCTGCCTTCGCGGCCGCATCCGCCTTCGCGCGCGCCGCCTCGGCCCGCGCCAGTGCCGCCGGATCCGGCTGGCTCGAGAGCACGTTCTGGAGGCCCGTCCGCGCCGCCTTGTCCTTGAGCTCCACGACGCCGTAGGCCACCGCGCCCACGAGTCGGCTCGTGCCCGTATCGAAGAGGGCGCCGCTGCCCTCGCCGTAGAGCACCACATCGAGCGCCGGCGCACCGTCGTCGAACGAGAAGCGCTTCAGCTCGAGGCTGCCCGCGAACGAAGGCTCGCCGCCGTTCTGCGCGAGGCGCGCGCTCGCCGGGAGGTCCAGCCCGTCCCAGCTCGTGCCCGCTGCCTTCAGCTGCTCCTGCTCGAGGCGATTAAGCTCGCCGAGCATCGTCGGCCGCAGCGCGCTCGTGCAACGGAACACGAGCGGCAGCTCTGGAAAGCCGTGCGCGCGCCGCGTCGCGGCGTCGAGCTGATCGGGATCGGGCGCCGGCCCGGTGACCGAGACCAGCACCGCGCGCACGACGTCGGCCGGAAGATCGTCGAGCTGCTCGAACGCCTCGAAGACCTCGGCGCCAGGCACGTTCTCGTCGAGGCCCTCGAGGATGGAGGCCACGCGCGCCGCCTCTGGCTTCGCCACCACGTTCGCAGGGATCTTCACGCGGTGACGCGTACCACGGGAGGCTCCAGAGCGGGAGCGCCGATCACGACGCAGGCCCGCCCGCCGCCGGAGCCCGGCCGAACAGCTTCTCGCGCGCCGCCCCGGCGATGCGCGCCACCGCCGGATGCTCGAGCCGCCGCTCCACCGTGATGGCGTAGTACCGCGCGCGGAGCGGCTTCAGCGCCCCCACCCGCCGCAGCCCGCGGGCCGGTCCGGTGTCGGGCGCGATGGCATCCGGCGCCGCGAACACCCCCAGCCCAGCCTCCGCGAACGTCGTGAGGAGAGCCGCGTCCTGGACCTCCGCCACGATCGACGGCGCGATCTTGCGCGCCTCGAACCACCCGTCTAGCTCGCGGCGGAGCGCCGTGTCCGACGTCGGGAGCAGGAACGGCGCGCCGTCGAGCGAGCGCGGGAACCCCTCACGGAGCCGCGCCGCGAGCCGCGCCGAGGCGAACACGCTGACGCCGCATTCCCCGAGCAGGTGGCTGTAGGCCCGCCCGGTCGCGGCCGCCGGTCCGGCCGGAGCATCGGCGATCACCATGTCGAGCTCGTGCGCGGCGAGCGCGGGCAGCAGCCGATCCTGCGCGTCCTCCCGGCAGACGAGGCGGACCGGCAGCGGCATCGCGAGGGCGGGCTCGAGGATCCGGAACGCCACGCGCTTCGGCACCACGTCCACGATGCCGACCGACAGGCGCAGCGGCCGGCCCGTCGGGCGGCCCTTCACCGTGTCGACCAGCTCGCCGCCGAGCGCAAAGATTTCCTCCGCGAAGCGCAGCACGGTCTGCCCGGCCTCGGTCACCACCACTCCGCGCCCCTCGCGGCGAAGGAGCTTCTCGCCCAGCGCCTCCTGGAGCGCCCTCACCTGCTCGCTCACGGTGGGCTGCGTCACCCGCAGCTTTCGCGCGGCGCGCGACACGCTGCCCTCCTGCGCGACGGCCAAGAAGTATCGAAGATGGTGGAAGTTGAGCCATTCCATGGGTGCGCGGATCATCGCATAGGTTTTACCTATCAATTGGCCAGAGATTTCCAATTGGCGAAGGCCCCGGGGCGGACGCACGTCTGTTTTCCATGCCCGTCTCGCATCTCGCGAGCGCGCCCTCGAGCCTGACGCCGTCTGCGTTGGCCTTGTGGGTGACGTTCGCCATCGTCGTATCCTGCATGCTCGCGCTCGATCTCGGGGTCTTGCAGAAGACCCCACGTGAACCAACCACGAAGGAGGCGCTCGCCTGGTCGGCGGTCTGGCTCGCGCTCGCCTCCGTGTTCGGAGTCGGTCTGACCGTCGAGCTCGGCCCCGCCAAGGGGCTCGAGTTCTTCACCGCCTACCTCGTCGAACAGGCGCTCTCCGTCGACAACCTGTTCGTCATGATGCTGATCTTTGCGCAGCTCGCGGTGCCGCGTAGCGCACAGCGGCGCGTGCTGGTCTGGGGCATCCTCGGCGCCGTCGTGCTGCGCGGCGCGCTCGTGTTCACGGGCACCGCGCTCGTCACGCGGTTCCACTTCCTGACCTACGCGCTCGGCGCGCTGCTCGTCGTCGCCGCGGTGAAGCTGCTGCGCGACATCCGAAAGGCCGACGATCGTGCCGAGCCGGACGACGTGCCGCCGCCGGCGCCCTCACCCCTGCACGCGCTGCTCGGCCGGGTGCTCCCGATCACGAAGGGCTTCGAGGACGCACGCTTCACCGTGGTGAAGAACGGCGTGAGGCACGCCACTCCCCTGCTCCTCGCGCTCGTGACCATCGAGGTGGCGGACGCGGTGTTCGCGCTCGACTCCATCCCCGCGGTGTTCGGCGTCACCACCGATCCGCTCGTCGTGCTCACGTCGAACGTGTTCGCGGTGCTGGGCCTGCGATCGCTGTTCTTCGCCCTTTCGGGGCTCCTCGACGACCTCGTCTACCTGAAGCACGGCCTCGCGGTGGTGCTCGTGCTGGTCGGCGTGAAGATGCTCGCCGCAGCGGTGTGGACCGCGCCGGCGTGGCTGACGCTCGTGACTCTGACCGCGGTGCTGGGCGTCGCCGTGGTGGCGTCGCTACGGAAGAAGACAATCGAAGGAAGGCAGATGCATGACACTCTCTGAACGCGACTACACGCTGATCATCGACCGGAGCGGAAGCATGGCGCAGAAGGACCAGGTCGGTGGGCGCAGCCGCTGGGCCACCGCGCGCGAGAGCACCGAGGCCATCGCCGCGAAGTGCGACTCCCTCGATCCCGACGGGCTCACGCTCTACGTCTTCGGCAGCCGCTTCCGCCGCTACGACGGTGTCGGCGCGGAGCGTGTCGCGCAGGTCTTCGAGGAGAACGAGCCGTGCGGCGGCACCGACCTCGCGGGCGTCCTTCAGCACGCGTTCGAGTCCTACTTCGCGCGCAAGTCGAAGGGCAGCGCGAAGCCCGAGACCATCCTCGTCATCACCGACGGCGAGCCCGACGACCGGCGCGCGGTCATCCGCACGATCATCGACGCATCACGTCGCATCGATCGTGACGAGGAGCTCGCGCTCTCCATCGTGCAGGTCGGCAAGGACCCCGACGCCCGCCGCTTCCTGAAGCTCCTCGACGACGAGCTCGTCTCGGCAGGCGCGCCGTTCGACATCTGCGACACCGTCACGCTCGACGAGGCGGAGAGCATCGGCCTCACCGAGGTCCTGCTCGCGGCGATTCACGACTGAATCATCGGTCATGCCGATGGGTCAGCGCGACATTTCGCGAGGTCCGCTGGTCCACCGGCGGGCGGGCGGACCGCGATCTATGCGCCTCGTCAGCCTGCGCTACCCGGTCACCTTCGAGCCGTGATCGCGCGCGTGAGCCCGGCCAGAGTGGAGCGACGCCACGCGCATCGGCCTTGGATGCATGCGCGTCCCCACCGACGCTGACACCGCCCGCGCCTACGGGCAAGAGGTAGCACGGGCCGTTGCTTGTGATCCGGTCGGCGGCGTTCGTGCCCGCCACCGAGGTCCATGCGCGGTACGTCCCCTTGAGGCCCGCCGCGATCGCCAGCGCGCTGCACTTCTGGTCGGCGCTGACGACCCCGCCGAGCGCGCCGCTCGGCGCCGAGGACGAGACGGACGCGTGCAGCGTTCGGTTCGCGTCGGCTGCCGCGTCGAACTGGAAGCGATCGGGCAGCGCGGCTCCGCTCAGCTGGTCTTCACCGACGCTCGACGTAACGAGACCCGTGGAAACCCAGCGCACCTCGACCCTCGCAGCGGATGCGATCCTACAAAGCGCGATGGCGACAGTGGCGGGCGAAGCGAGGGGCGTAGCCCGACTAGCAGTGAGAGAGGAGGTAGACGACGGCCAGGATCGGAATCGGGATGCCCAGGAGCCACGCAAGTCCGTACTTCATCGGGATGTTCCTTTTCGGCGAGAGGAGCAACGACCTGCTGCTCGACGGGGAGGCGAGCAAGCGGCGGGCCGCGCGCTTTTCCTCGCTATTCGACGATTCGACGTCGCACTTTTCCGCCACGATGGAGGCCGAGTGGTGCACGTAAGCACGCTCCAGCTGCGCGCGCGGATGGCAATGAGCGCCTCGCGCTGGGGTAGACTGATTGCCATGCCGCGAAGCGAGGACTTCGGAGAATCCAACGTCACGCTGGCGAAGCACGCGAACCCGCTCGTCAGCGCGGAGGCCGCGCTCGCCGTGGAGCTCGTTCGCCTGCACGTCGTGGTCGAGCGCGTGGCGGGCCGGGACGTCGCGGTCACTCACCTCTTTGACGGGGACGTGTGCCGCATCGGCTCGCACGAATCGAACGACCTCGTCCTCCAAGACAAGACCATCTCGCGCTTCCATTGTCGCATCGCGCGCGAGGGCAGCGCCTGGCGCCTCACCGATGCCGGCTCGCGCAACGGCACCCGCCTCGACGGCGTGAAGGTCCTCGTCGCCGATCTCGATGCCGAGGCGGTGGTGGTGCTCGGCGAGTCGACGCTGCGCGTGAAGCCGGTGAGCCGCGGCCACGTCAACCGCATCGCCAAGCCCACGCAGTTCGGCGGCATCATCGGCAGCGGCGATGCGATGCAGAAGATGTTCGACGTGCTCGAGCGCGTCGCCGCCAGCGAGATCGACGTCCTCGTGCACGGCGAGAGCGGCACGGGCAAGGAGCTCGTCGCCACCGAGCTGGTGCAGCGCGGCTCGCGCGCCGACGGACCGGTGGTGGTCGTCGACTGCGGCTCGATCTCTCCTTCTCTCGTGGAGAGCGAGCTGTTCGGCCACGTGCGCGGCGCGTTCACGGGTGCCGATCGCGATCGCGAGGGCGCCTTCGAGGCGGCCGACGGCGGGACGCTCTTCCTCGACGAGATCGGCGAGCTCCCGCTCGAGCTCCAGCCGAAGCTGCTGCGTGCGCTCGAGGCCCGCGAGGTCCGGCGCGTCGGGCAGACGCGCATGAAGCATGTCGACGTGCGCGTGATCGCAGCGACGAACCGGGACCTCGAGCGCGAGGTCAACCGCGGGCGCTTCCGCGAAGATCTCTACTATCGCCTCGCGAAGGTCAGCGTGCGCGTGCCGCCGCTGCGCGATCGCGTGGACGACATCCCGCTGCTCGTGCGGAGCTTCCTCGTCGCGCTGGGCGTGAAGGACCCGTCGCGCCTCTTCTCCGCGCCCGTGCTCGAGGAGATGCAGCTCCACGACTGGCCCGGCAACGTGCGCGAGCTGAAGAACTACGTCGAGCGCAGCATCGTCCTCGACGATGCCGTGCCGCCGCCCTCACGCCGGAGCGGAACGATGCGCGCCGTCGGCGCGACGCCGCGGGCCGACGGCGACGTCCCGAACGCCGATGCGCGCCTCGAGCTCCGCGAGCCGGAGCCGCCGCGCAGCGACACGAATTCGGACGTTCCCTTCCGCGTGGCGAAGGAAGCGGCGATCGCGGCGTTCGAGAAGGCCTACCTCGGGCCGCTCATCGAGCGGAACGGCGGTAACGTGAGCCAGGCGGCACGCGCCGCCAAGATGGACCGGATGTACCTCCATCAGCTCGCGCAGAAGTACGGCTTCCGCGTCGGTCGCCGAGGCTAGCGGGAAGCGCGGTGTCGGGGCGGCCGGCTCAGAGGCTGCCCTGAGGGATCGCGGCGCCCGCGATCGGCGCGCCCGCGTCGAGGGCGAAGAGCCGGACCCTTCCCGTCGCCACGAGGCGTCCCGCGTCGTCGGTGCTCTTCGCCTCCCAGACCTGCGTGCTCCGACCGCGCGACAGCGGCAGCGCGGTGATCACGAGCTTGCCCTCGCGGACCGCCTTGAGGAACGACGTGTGGTTCTCGATCCCCACCACCGACCTGCCGTGCTGGAGCGCGTAGAGCGCCGCGCCCGTCGAGGTCACGGTCTCGATCAGCCCGGCGTGCACGCCGCCGTGCACGATGCCGTACGGCTGGCGGTGCACGGGCCCGATCTCGATCTCGGCGACCACCTCGTCGGCGCTCGCCCGCACGAAGCGGATGCCCATCGCCTTGTTCCAGCCGTCGACCGAGTCGTTGAGCGTCCGCGCGAAATCGTCGGTTTCCGTCATCGAGCGACAGCGTAGATCTAGGATGCGAGAATGACGACGCCGATCCCGGTCGAAGGCTTCGAGCTCCAGCATTTGACCTTCCTCGGCGTGGAGCGCGAGGTCTACCGCGCCGGCACCGGACCCGGCGTGATCGTGATGCACGAGATCCCGGGCATCACGCCGGAGGTTGCGCGCTTCGCTCGCTTCGTGAGGGACGCCGGGTTCACGGTGTTCATGCCGAACCTCTTCGGCACGCCGAACCGCCCGATGACGAAGCCGTACGCGCTTGCCGAGATCGCCCGGACGTGTCTCAGTCGTGAGTTCCGGATCTTCGCCGCCGATTCGACGAGCCCCATCATCGACTGGCTGCGCGCGCTGTGTGCCGCCGCGCACGCGGAGCTCGGTGGCCCGGGCGTCGGTGCCATCGGCATGTGCATGACCGGCAACTTCGCGCTCGCCTTGATGGTCGAGCCGTCGATGATGGCCCCGGTCCTGAGCCAGCCTTCGCTTCCCGCTGGCATCACCCGTCGCCAGCGCTCGGCCCTGCACCTCTCGCCGGAGGACCTCGTCATCGTCAAGCGACGCTCGAAGGAGGAAGGCGTCCCGCTGCTCGCGATGCGCTTCACCGAGGATCCAGTGTGTCGCAAGGAGCGCTTCGATCGGCTGCGCAGCGAGCTCGGGAGCGGCGTCGAGACCATCGAGATCGACTCGTCACCCGGCAACGCGCACCACGTTCCGCGCACCGCCCACTCGGTGGTCACGACCGACCTCGTCGACGATGCGGGCCACCCCACCCGCGTCGCTCTCGATCGCGTGCTCTCGTTCTTCCGGGAGCGCCTCTCGCCCGCCGCCTAACGGTCCGCGGCGGCGAAGTGGTCGCCGATCACCTTCGCGCGGTGGTCGAAGATCTTCTCGAGCATGGCCTTCACGAAGACGA
>JAYTHX010000306.1:0-12909 GCA_043732195.1 Polyangiaceae bacterium | reverse complement strand
TCGCGGGGAGCTGCACGCCGCCACCGATGCCCGGCGTGAGGTGCGCGCCCGGAAAGTGATAGTCGGCGGCGATCGATCCGAAGAGCTCGGGGTCGGTCTTCGCGCTCGTCGGCAGCGTCTCGAAGGGGATGAAGCCGGGGACGTTACGAACGACGAAGTTCAGCTCGCGCATGATGCCGGTGGCGCTGAAGCGCAGGTAGCCGGCCTTCACCACTCCCTGCACGGCGAGGCCGCGCGCCGCCTGATCCTTGGTCGCGCCGGCGACGTCGAAGTCCTTCAGGTGCTGCTGGAGCCAGTCGAGCTCGGCGCTGATGCTGAAGCCGAGCTGATCCGGCTCGTACTTCTCCGGCTTGAAGAGGATGAGCGGCTTGTTCGGGTCGTTCCGGTAGAGGAGGAAGTCGACCGACTGCGGGACCGGCATGCCCTGGTGGAACACCGCGCGGCCCGAGCCGCCGTAGGTGTAGGCGTTCTTGCCGCGGACGTCCTCGAGGTCGAACTTGCCCTGCTGGAAGTAGCCGCCGCCGATATCGAAGCGGAGGTTGTCGAGCGGGTCGACACCGGCGCCCGCGAGAAAGCCGTAGTTGGTCTCGCCAACGCGCACCGTCTCGACGTCGTTCTCGCCGCCCGGCGACAGGACCTGCTGCGGCTGCACGATGGTCGCGGTCTTGAAACCGCCGAACACGTAGAAGCGCCGGTTGTCGTACTGGATCTTCATGCCGGGCGCCGCGCCCTGGAGGCGCGGGAAGATCGACTGGTTGATCGACGCGGCGGTGCCACCCCACGAGAGGTCGTAGAGGTAGCCGAGGCGGAAGCGATCGGTGTCGAGCGGGAAGAAGACCGCGGACAGGCCTTCCTTCTCGGTCTCGCCCGTCTGGTAAAAGAGGCGGAGGTACGAACCCGAGTCGTAGATCGCGGAGTTGAGGTTGCCGGTGTTCGCGGCGAGCTGCGCGAGGTCGAAGCGCATGACGAGCGCCGCTTCGGTCGTGAGCTTCGGGATGAACGACGGGAGCTTCTTGTACATCACGAGGTGCGTGATGTTCTCGCGGCCCGAGAAGCGCGAGTTCAGGTTGTCGAAGAAGAGGCGGTACTGCGGACGCTCACCGACGCCGAACGTCGGGGACAGCGGGATGAGCTCGCCCGTCTTGTGGATGAAGTCGTCGTCGCCGAACGTCCACGTGAGGCGCGTGTCCATGAAGCCGCCGGTGCCGGTGCCGGGCGGCGGCGTGCCGGCGGCGCGTGCACCCGCGGTTCCGGTGTTGTCGACGCCGGTGACGCCTTGGACGACGTTGTCGTCCGGCGAGCCCACGGCGGAGGGGGCGCCCGTGGGAACCCCCTGATCCGCGCTGGGCGTGGTGCCGCTAGCCGGACCCGCGTTGATCGGACCGCTGCCCGACGGGTTCGCCGGGCCGGGAGCCGCGCCCGGCGGCTGCGTGGTCGTGGCCGACGGTGCGGGGGTCGGCTGGACCTGCGCGAACGCGCTGGCGGGCAGCATGACGAGCGCCGCCGGGCCGACGAGCCAGGAGAGCCGGGCGAGACGCGAGCTGTGGTCCTTGCGGAGGTGACGAGACGAGCGCATCGAGCGGGGCTCCATCGGCTTACTGCGGGTTGTTTTCGAGGAAGGTTCGCGGGAACACGCACGCGAGCGGCGGCGGTTCGAGCAGGGCGGGATCGGCAGGGTTCGCGGCCGCGGTGACCTTGCGGCAGCCCTTCGTCCCGCTGCGGAGAGGGGCACACGTGAAGCCCGCGGGCAGGCCACGATCGGTCGTGCACTCTGCGTTGTCCTTGCACGTGAAGTCCTCGAGGAACGGCCCCGACTTGAGGTCGAGGACGATGTCGTCCTGGCAGCGGACCTCGATGGTGTACTGGGCGCCGCCCGAGAAGAAGCTCATCGTCCCCGAGAGGCTGCGGATCGGCCGGCCCTTCATCGCCAGAGGATCGAAGCCGGCCGCGGCCGAGGCATCGGCCTGGATGGCCGCGCTCTTGCCGTTCGAGTCGGTGACGGTCACGCGGAAGGTGCCGCGCGAGAGGTAGTTCGAGTATTCGGTGCACTCAGGGTCGGCGGTGCACGACGAAGAGCAGGCCCCTTCCGGATCGCCCGCGACGAACGAGTTGATCTTGCCGTTCTTGTCGAAGTCGCAGTTCGAGTTGTCAGGCCCGGGGACGTACGCGCCGCCGGCGCCCTTCGGGACGTCGCCGGCGCCGAACTTCGGCGTCACCTTGATCTTCTGCGCGCCGTCGGGCGTGGTCTCGACGCGGACGAGGTTCGCCGAGCGCTTGAGGAGCTCGGTGACGTCACCGATGGTCGAGGGCGCGAGCCGGTCCGGCTTCGGCACCACGCAGAGGCGAGCGGCTGGGTCCCATTCCTCGAGCGTCCACGTGGGATACGAGATCTGGGTGAAGCCGAAGAACTCGCTCGCGGTGCCGCCGTAGGTCTTCAGGCGATCGCACACCCGCATCCGCGGCGGGGCATTGAAGTTGAAGGCAAAGACGCTGTTGAAGCCGCCGCGGGTGTCGCCGAGGTCGGTGACGTAGAAGCCGTTGGACGAGAGCCGCGTGACCACCGTGTCGAAGCGGTACGTGTTGTCCTGGTTCCACCCCGTATCGAGGAGGATCTGCTCGCGCGGGTACGGCGTGCGGCCGTTGCCCGAGCAGACGCCGCCGGGGCACCGGAGGCCGCGGACATCGGCGATGCGCGGCAGCTCGAACCAGATGGTCGGGCTCACGCCCTCGCCATACGTTCCCGACTCCTCGGTGTCGTCGTTCGCGAACGCGCAGCCCGGGTCGGCGGGGAAGTCGATGAGGCCGTCGCCGTCGTCGTCGATGCCGTTCGAGCACTTGGGCGGGGGATCACGGAGCGGGTCGGCGGGCACGTAGCCGAGGTCGTCGGCCACCAGGTAGGTCGGGCCGTACGCGTTGGTCAGCCCGACATCGATGGTGACCGACTGGCCGCCGTTGACGAGGAGGTTGCGGCCTTGGACGTCGGGCCCGGAGAACGAGGCGACCGCGCCCGGCTTCGCCGAGATGCGCACGTAGCGACTGAACGACGTGTCGAGCGCGCCGCTCGCATCGTACACGGCGACCGAGATCTTGAACGGCAGCGCTTTGCCGACCTGGATCTTGAGGGGAGCGGTGGCGCTACCGACGTTCGACGATGGGTCGATGGTGACGACCAGGCGCGGGGGATTGCGCGTGCGTCCGAAGCCGTCGCTGGAGCAGGACGATGCGGACGACAGGGCGAGCGCCGCGAAGGCGAGGCCCGCGAGGGGGCGGGAGATGCGCGTCATCGACCGACGAGCTCCACACGGTTGTCCGTCACGCTGCCAATGGTCTTGTCGATGCAGGAGAGGAGCTTGCACTCCTCGCCGGCGAGCTGGCACGCGGCGATCGGTACCTTGCAGGCGAGTTGATCGGGCGCGCCGACGCAGCGCTTGGCGTGGAACTGCGCGACCTGGTCGCGGCAGTCCTTGCGCACGCAGCGCCCCGCGTTGCCGTCACACGTGCCGTCGGACGCGCACGTGATCTGTGCGCCCGCGACCTCGTTCACGTGGCCCGGACAAGAGCACGCGAGGTTCGGATCGCCGCAGTCGCCGTCGGCCGTGCAGGCCTTCAAGCCGTCCGGCGTGCCGTTCGCGGCCGGGTCGTACCCGCACGGCTTGCCGGCGCGCAGGTAGTCGATGAGCGCGTCGCGCTGCTGGACCTTCGTGTCGACCTGGGTGGTATTCCGCTGGAGGACGCGGAAGCCCGAGCCGCCGCCGGCGAGGTAGTTGCTCGTGGCGAGCTCGTAGAGGTTGGTATCCCCGATGAGCGAGAGACAGAGCCCTTCGGGAAAGGCGTGCCCTCTGGCGTGAGCGGTCTTGTCGCAGATCCCCGGCATGCCCGGACCGTCGTCGCCCGCGGCGTTGCAGTCCTTGTCGACGAGGCAGACCGTATCGCGGTGCCCGATGTAGACCTGCTCGGCGCAGGCGTTGACGATGCACTGCTTCTTCGTCGGATCGCAGAGGCCGCCGATGCTCTTGGCGCAGTCGTCGTCGCTCGCGCACTTGACGACGCAGCGATTGACGACGGTGTCACAGAAGTCGCGGCGCGGCGTGGCCGCCTGACACTGCGCGTCGGTCGTGCAGGCGAGGTTGACGCGGTCGCAGCCGGCGCAGTTGATGCGCACGCGCGCGCCGGCGATCTGGATCTGTGAGCTGCAGCCGCGACCGGCTGTGCGGCGGGCGGAGAAGTCGAACATCTCCTGCACCTCGAGCCCGGAGAGCTGCATCTTCGTGATCGAGTTGTCGAAGGGGAAGATGTTGAACATCTGCTCGATGGTGATCGGGCCGGGGTTCAGATCGGTACGGATACCGGTCGAGTTCGTGAGCGAGAAGTCGGTCTGGATGCCGAGGCGGAGCCAGATGGCGTTGCCGACGACGTTGCCGAGCGGCGAATCGCCGCCGGTGCTCGCGATGCGTCGCGAGCCTCCGGGGCTGAAGCCGACGAGCGTGTCGAGGTCGGCCACGAGGTCGAGCGAGCGCTTGTAGGGCTGCAGCATGTCGACCAGGACCGGATCCTCGGGGACGGTCGCGTCGATGGGGAACGCGTTGTAGCGGCTGGAGACGATCTCGAAGCCGTTGATGCGGTTCTCCTCGATCTGCTGCGGAGAGGCTCCGGGCGGCGCGGTGAGCGCCGGATCGTTGGAGAGCACGAGATCGAGGCGGCCGACGTACTTCGCGAACGCGCCGGAGTGGGCGATGATGACCTTGCGCGGCGTGCACGGGCGCTTGATCGCGAAGGGGTGGTTCTTGGGGTCGCGATCCGGACCGTCGGGCGCGGGGGTATCGACGTCGATGACGGCGTTCGGGTCCGTCGCCCAGACGAACCCGGGGTTGTTCGGATCCGCAGAGCAGTCGCGGATCTCCTGCGGCGGGTTGATGACGACGTGGTTGTGGCCGCCGAGGACGACGTCGATACCCGTCGTGCCGCGGACCATGCGCTGGTCGACGTCGAGCCCGAGGTGCGTGACCATGGCCACGACGTCGACGTACGGGCGGAGCAGATCGATGTACGTCTGCGCGACCTCCACCGTGTTGAGCGGGGTCAGGCCGCTCTTGTTCGGACTGTCGAAGATGGAAGTCAAGCTCGACAGGTTCCCCATGCCGATCACCGCGACCTTGAGGCCGCCGGTGTTCAGAACCGTGAAGGGGCGCGTGACGGTGCCGACGCGCCCGAAGTTCGGGATGTCCTGCGTGGTCTGGTCGAACTTGTAGTTCGCGGCGAGGAGCGGAAAGTTCGACCAGCGCTGGAACTGCGTCGCCACGTTCTGGGCGCCGCGGTCGAACTCGTGGTTGCCGAGCACCACCGCATCGGCCCCGAACGCGCTCATCGTGCGCACCTCGGGCTCGCCGGCGAAGAAGTTGAAGATCGGCGCGCCCTGGAAACAATCGCCCGAGTCGAGGTGCAGCACGCGCCCCGAGCGCGCGCGCTCCCGGTTGATGACGTACGCCATGCGCGCGACGCCGCCGATGTTGGAGACGGAGTTCAGCTCACCGAGGCCGAGCGTGGAGTCGACCTGCGTGATGACCTGCTCGTACGGGAAGAGCCGCGAGTGGATGTCGGCGGTGTGAATGAGCGTCAGGTTGACGCTGCAGGTCTGCCCTGGAGGACATGGCCGCTCCACGGTGTCCGTGTTGCTCGAGCACGCGGGCAGGCTGCCGGCTGACGTACCGAGCCCTCCCAGCGCGATGACCGCGGCGCAGAACCGGGCTTTGGTTCCCATGATGCGGCGGGGACGCTACCACGAGCCCCGACCGAGTGTCGCGCGGCGAATGGCGTCGTTCGGTGACGATTACGCGCGCCCCTTTGACGCGAGACGCCGCCCGCTCGCCCCCGCCACTCCGCCCGCTCGGCATTGATCATGACCTGGGCGTTTCTTGCGCAAGCGGCGGCGACCGGCGCGGTGATCGCGGCGCTGGTGCTGATCGAGGACCCGCCGCAGCGCGCGCGAAGGAGGAAGAAGAGGAGAGAGGGCTCTCGCGCCGGGGCGCGCTGTTGCTGGTGTTGCTCCTCGTTGCGCACGATGGGAATCGGAACGCGAACCACCGGAGATCAACGCGCGCGCCCGCCGCCCGCCGCCCGCCGCCCGCCGCCGCGTCTCGCGAGCCGGAGTGAGGTGATTCAGGCGGGTTCCCGTGCCCGTTCCCGTATCCATGCTCCTCTCGCGTCCCTGGTCGCGAGACGCAGGCAGAGACCTCGCCCCGTCGCTCCTAGAGCGCGTCGTTGTCGGGCGGGAAGCTCGAGCCGGACGACGGCGTGTTCAGATCCTCCGCGATGCCCGCCAGGAGGTCGATCAGGCGCGGGGCCAGCTCGCGCGCTAGGAGCTCCTCGACCGCATCGGCGCTGTCGCACGCGAGCGCCTGCTCCGCGATCGCCTCGGCCTCCGGCACCGTCAGTCGACGCAGCGCCTCCTTGATCTCCGGGATCGCCGCCGCCTCCATCGAGAGCTCGCGCAGCCCGAGGCCCAGGAGGAGACACGCCGCGAGCGGGTCGGAGCCCATCGCGCCGCACAACGACACCGGGATGCCGCGCGCCTTGCCCGCGTCCGTGACGAACTTGATCATGCGGAGGATCGCCGGATCGAACGGCGACGCTTGCGCGGCGAGCGACTCGCTCCCGCGATCGATGGCGAGTGCATACTGCACGAGATCGTTCGTGCCGATGCTGAAGAACTCGGCTTCACGCGCGAACACGTCGGCCATGATCGCCGCCGCAGGCACCTCGATCATCATGCCGAGCGGGATGTGCTCCTCGAACGGTTGCCCGCGCGCCCGCACCTGCTCCGCAGCCTGCGCGACGAGCCGGCGCACCTCGCGCATCTCGTGCACGCTCGTGACCATCGGGATCATGATGCGCACGTCGCCGTGGGCGCTGGCGCGGACCATCGCCCGCAGCTGCGTGAGGAACACCTCGGGCTGCTTGAGCGCGAGTCGCACCGCGCGCAGACCGAGCGCGGGGTTCATCTCCGAGGGGAGCGAGAACGTGCTCGCGAACTTGTCGCCGCCGATGTCGAACGTGCGCAGCGTGACCGGCTGCGGGCTCACCGCTTCGACAATCGCGCGGAACACCTCGTACTGCTCGTCCTCGCCGGGCTGCGTGGTGCGGTCGATGTAGAGGAACTCGGTGCGGTAGAGGCCGATGCCCTGCGCGCCGTGATCGACGGCGAGGATGGCCTCGGCAGGGAGCTCGACGTTTGCCTTGAGCGCGAGCGACACGCCGTCGGCCGTGACGCACGGCGCATGGCGCGCCGAGAGCAGGCGCCGGGCGAACGCGAGGTGCTGCTCGGAGCGCTGCCGCGAGTCGCGGATCGCCTGCTCCGAGGGATGCACGAAGACCTGGCCGGTCAGGCCGTCGACGACGAGCATGTCGCCGGTGCGGATCTGCTGGAGCGCGTCGGAGACGCCGACCACGCACGGGATCTCCAGCGCGCGCGCCATGATCGAGGTGTGGCTGGTGCGCGTTCCGACGCAGGTGACGAATGCGAGCGCAGGCTCACGCACCATGCTGGCGGTGTCGGCCGGCGAGAGATCGCGCGCCACGACGATCATCGGCTCGTCGAGCCGGACTGCGTGCGGGAGGTCATCGGCGCCGACAAGCGCGCGCAACAGCCGATCGCAGACGAACTCCACGTCGTGGCGGCGCTCGGAGATGTATGCGTCGCGGTCGCCGGGCTCACGCGGTCCGAACATGGCGACGATGGTCTCGCTCGCCTCGGAGACCGCCCACTCGGCGCACTTCTTCTCCTTCTTGATCTTTGTCGACACGAGCTCGTGGAGCGTCGGGTCGGAGAGCATCATCTGGTAGGCCTCGAGGATCGACGAGGCCTCGCGCATCGCCGTCGGCATGCCCGCATCGACGGCGCGGAGCGTGCTCTTGGCGGCCTCCACCGCCTGCTGCACGCGATCGAGCTCGGACTGCATCTGCGCGGTGTGGATGTGCCGCCGCACGAAGGAGGCTCGAAAATCGCCGAGCACGAGCGCAGGACCGACCGCCACGCCGGGTGAGCCCGCGATGCCCTTCAACGTGACCGCCGCCTGCTGCTCGAGGTCGAGCCCGCTGGGCGGCAGCGAGGGCGGCGTGGCCGGGATGGAACCGGCCGAAGGCGCGCGGATGCCCTTCGCGGGCGTGCTGCGCCGATCGGCCATCAGCTGGGCTCCCCGAAGCGTCCCGCGATGAGCTCTCCGATCGCCTTCACGCACTCGTCCGCTCGATCTCCCGTGGCGGCCACCTCGACGACGGTCCCCTTGGATCCACAGAGAAGGAGGACGCCCATGACGCTCTTGGCGTTCGCCGTCTGCCCCTGATGGGACAGCTGGACCTCGCACGGGAACTTCGATGCCAGCTGCACCAACTTGGTCGCGGCCCGGGCATGCAGGCCCAGATCATTGACGATCGTGTAGTTCTTGGCCGCGCGATCGCTCATCCGGAGGTCCCTTTCGCGCCGGGCGGTCCGCCGCCCATCTCGTATTCGCCGGCGCCGAGCGAGGGCGGCATGATGCTGCCGCCATCACCGATCGTGCGGGTGTGCGGCGCGGCGGCGCCGCGTCCGATGTCGCGATGGACCACGGCGATCTCGATCTTCGGCGTGGGGGCCTCGCCGGCGATGTTGGGCCGCGAGGCCCGCTCGTGGAGGAGGCCGTCCAGCGCGTTGGCGACGTGCTCGGCGATCACCACGCTGCGATGCATGCCGCCCGTGCAGCCGAACGCGATGGTGAGATAGCTCTTCCCCTCGCGCTCGTACTTCGGGACCACGTACTCGAGGAGGCCAAGCACCTTCTCGAGCAGCTCGCCGGTCTCGGGGAGGGACATCACGTAGTCGCGGACGCGCGGGTCGGTGCCGGGGACGCGCTTCAGCTCGGGGACGAAGTAGGGGTTCTTCAGGAACCGCACGTCGAAGACGAGATCGGCGTCGACCGGCGCGCCGTATTTGAAGCCGAACGACACGACGCGCACCGTCATGCGCTCGACGGCGCCCGACGCGGGCCCGAAGGAGCCGACGATGGCGCGGCGGAGCTCGTGGACGCTGAGGATGGTGGTGTCGACCACGTGCGTCGCCCGCGCGCGCAGCGGTGAGAGGCGCTCGCGCTCGAGCGCCACGCCCTCGAGCACGCCGGCCGCGCCGCCGAGCGAGCCCGACATGGCGAGCGCATGGGGGCGACGGGTCTCGCTGAAGCGCCGCAGGATGGTCTCGTCCGACGCGTCGAGGAAGAGCACGTGGAGATCGCGCCGGCCGCCGTCCTCGAGGGTCGAGAGCACGCGGCCGACCTGACCGAGGAACACGCGGACGCGCACGTCCATGCCGAGCGCCACGCGCGTGATGCCTCCGTTCTCGCAGAGGGCCACGGCGTCGGGAGCGAGCGCGGTGGGGAGGTTGTCGATGCAGAAGAAGCCGAGGTCCTCGAGCGCGTGGAGCGCGGTCGTGCGCCCGGCGCCGGACAGGCCGGTCACGACCACCACCATCGGCTTGCGGACCTCGCCGGGGCGTAGCGGCTGCGAGGGCCGGCTCACGGGAATCGTCATTCGTCCCTCCGTTTCACGGCGGGGATCCAGGCCGAGCTCTCGTTGCTGCGCTCGGGGTAGTTGCGATGGATCCCGCCTGGGTGCTCGGAGTCGTCCGACCACGCCGGGTCGGGCTGCGCCAGGCTGCTGTTGGGCGGGGGGGGCGCCGCGCGCAGGCTCACCGGGGCGTTGAGGATGCTCTCGGATTGCGGCTCGAGGGCGATCTCCGGGGCGAGGCCCGCGTTCTCCTCGAGGCGCGCCAGGAGCTCGCGCGCGCTGTGCTTGCCGGCGCGGCGGAGCAGCTCGTTGCGCGCCGCCATCTCGAGCATCGCGCCCATGTCGCGTCCGGGGCGCACGGGGACCGTCACGAGGCGCACCGGCGTGCTGAGGATCACGTAGTGCTGATCGTCGACGCCGAGGCGATCGTACTCGCGCTTCTCGTCCCATTCGTCGAGCTGCACGACGATGTCGATGCGTTTGCGATCGCGCACGGCGGTGACGCCGAACAGGTCCTTGATGTTGAGCACGCCGAGGCCGCGCACCTCGACGTGGTGGCGCAGCATGTCGGCGGGCGAGCCGAAGACCATGCCGGGCGGGCGCCACTCGCACTTCACGACGTCGTCGGCGACGAGCCGATGACCGCGCAGCACGAGCTCGACGGCGCACTCGCTCTTGCCGATGCCGCTCTTGCCGATGAGCAGGAGGCCGATCCCGAAGACGTCGACGAGGACGCCGTGCAGGGACGTCGTCGGCGCGAGCTTCTCGTCGAGCACGCCGTGGAGCATGTTGATGGTGCGGCTCGAGCGCGCGGCGCTCATGAAGAGCGGCGTGCCCGTGGCCTCGGAGGCCTGCACGATGGCCTTCGGCGGCACCTCGCGCCGCGTGACCACGACGCACGACAGGCCGAGCGCGAAGAAGGCGCGCGCCGCGCTGCCGCGTGCTTCCGGCGCCAGCGAGTCGAGGTACGAGAGCTCGGTCTCGCCGAGCACCTGCACGCGGGTCGGCACGACCCCGTAGAAGTGACCGGCGAGCGCGAGCCCGCTCTTCTGGATGCGCGGATGGCGGACGGGACGGCCCATCCCCGCCATCCCGCCGAGGAGCGTCAGCTCGAGCGAGAGACGAGAGTCACCGAGGAGGTCACCAACGGTGACCTCCGCCATCGGGGGCGGGCTCGAATAGCCCTCCGTCACGTGTGCAGCCCCGCGATCACGGTCCCCCCTTCTTTTCCGTCTCCTCACCGCTGATCAGCTCGTAGGCGCCCGACGCAGAGTCGGCGCCCACGAGGCGGGCCCGGAACTCCTTGCTGCGCAGCAGACGCGACACGCGCGCGAGCGTCTTGAGGTGCTCGCCCGTCGCGCGCTTCGGTCCGATCACCCCGAAGAGGATCGTGACCTTCGCGTCGTCGATGGCCTGGAACTCGACCCCGTCGGGGACGATGAGCAAGGCCGCGACCTGTTCCTTGAGTTGCGGAAGCGCTCCGTGCGGGATGGCGACCCCCTCGCCGATCCCGGTGGATTGAAGCGCTTCACGCTCGAGGAGAACGCGTTCGATCTCCTCCGGCGTGACACCGTCCCGCTCGCCGAACATGGAGGCGAGCAGGGCGATGGCTTTGTCCTTGTCGAATGTCCCGCCGTTCGCGTGCTTGATGCCGACGCGCTCCGGCATGAGTAGGTCCGTGAGACGCATGATGGGGGGCTGGGAGAGGAGGGCGCTCAGGGGACGAGCGTCAGTCCTTCTCGGGCTCGTCCGGCAATAGCCGATCCGATGCGCGCTCTGCACCCTTCTTCTTGTGGCCCGTATGGACCTCGCGAATCTGGCGCTCCAGCTTGTCGATGACCTTATCGATCGACGCGTACATGTCCTCGGACTGCTCGTGCGCATGGAAGTGATCGCTGCCCGCATGGACATCGACCTCCGCCATGTGGAGCCTCTTCTCGCAACTCAACGTCACGCTTCCGTGCAGTGGGCTTCGGAGGAACTTCTGCAGCTTCGCGATTTTTTCGGTCGCGTACCCTTTCACCGAGTCCGTGGCGTCCATCTGTCGGAACGTGATGGCGATGTTCATGCGTTCGGCCTCCGTCCTCGCGCGTTGGCGACGAGGTTTGTCCGCTGTTCCGTAGTCTCCCGAGAGTAGCGCCGGCCAGGGCCAACCCGCCATCGGGAATTGCCTGGCTGGATCTCGACCCCGCGCCAGCCCGACTGGGCGGTCGCGGTCACGGTCACGGTGGCGCGCGCCTGGTAGACGCCCGGCGTCGTGGTCACGGCCATCGGGTATTCGAGGCTTCCGCCGGGGTAGGTCCAGACCGCACGCACGTCGGAAATCGCCCGCGCGCCCCGCACGTCGGCCTGGAAGATCAGCTCCGCGCCTCGCGCGATGGTCGGGCCGTCGCCAGGGAGATGGACGGTCACGACGGGCGGATTCTCGACAGGCGGGACGGTGGCGGACGTGGCCTCGAACGTGGCCGCGGTGTTGCCGGCAGCGTCCCGTGCGTACGCATAGAAGGAGCGGCTCCCTGAGCCGATGAGGATGGTCCAGGTGTAGCGGGAACCCACGTGGCTGCAGGTGACGCCGGCGTAGGCAGCGTCGCACGCGAACGTCGCGCCGCTGAACTGCCACACCAGCATCACGTCCGTCGCCACCTGGTGGTCCGTCGCGTCGACCACGATCGTGACGTTCGCGTTGCCCGGGACCGACGAGCCCGCGGACGGCGAGACGATGCGGACCTCCGGCGGCGTCGTGTCATCGCCGCCACCGCCACCGCCACCGCCGCTCGCGCCCTGCTGCGACTCGTTCCATTCGTCCTTGAACTCCAGCGTGAGGAACTGGAGGCCCTTCGGGAAGAGCGCTGCGTAGATCGCGCGCACGTCGGCAATGAGCGGGTGGGCGGTCTCGGGCAGGCGCGTCCAGCCGAGCAGCCAGCTCTGGAAGCAACCCCACGCGTCGTCGAGCGCGCGGTCGGCTGCGCGCGCGCGAGGGCCGGCGGCCGAGCCGGCGCGCTCGCGCAGCGCGATGGCATTCTGGCGGTCGACGCCCGCGACCACCAGCAGCCCGAGGGCCACGGTGACGCCTTCCGGCAGCCAGTCGCTCGCGTTCGCCGCGGCCTCGAGCTCGTCGATCAGCGTGAGCGTGCCCGCTTCGCCGAGCGGCGGGAGCTGGATGTAGTCCTGCGCCTGAAGGCTGTGCAGCAAACGGCGCCCCCCCGGCTGCTCCTAGAACAGTTTTTTGCGCTTGCTCGAGGCGAGGATGCCGAGCATCTCGCGGTACTTCGCGACCGTGCGGCGCGCGATCTGGATGCCGTCGTTCTTCGCGAGAATCTCGACGATCGCCTGGTCGCTCAGCGGGTTCTGCTTGTCCTCGCCGTCGATGATCTTCTT